>NZ_CP045732.1:311666-623333 GCF_016864235.1 Legionella sp. MW5194 | reverse complement strand
AAATTGATCATGGATGGCTCAAAAGTAATATCATAATAGATCAACGAGTGCTAACACAGTGGTTGCAGGCAGGCTACATGGAAAAGAATCAATTATTTGAAACAGCACGAGGTACTCCGCAAGGTGGTCCAGCCTCACCACTGCTCGCAAATATGGTTCTAGACGGACTTGAGAGGGAAATTCACTCCGGCTGTGGGCAAGGCAATAAAATAAATTATATTCGTTTTGCCGATGATTTCATCGTAACTGCAAACAGTCCTGATATCCTCAAAGAAAAAGTGATGCCGATAATTTCAAACTTTCTTGCACAACGAGGTCTTTCATTGTCACAGGAAAAAACCAAAATTGTGCATATCGAGGAAGGCTTTGATTTTCTCGGATTTAATGTCAGGAAATATAAGGGTAAGTTCTTAACTACGCCCTCAAAAGACAGCATTAAATCCGTACAAATGAAAATCAAAGAGACCGTCAAGAAAGGATATGGTTGGAAAGGCTCGGAGCTTATCTCAGCGCTGAATCCTATCATAAAAGGATGGGCTAACTATCATCGAAAAGTCGTCTCAAAAGCAACATTTTCCGAACTGGATAATTACATATATCAAGAAACATTCCGTTGGACGATGAGGAAGTTTAGTGGTCATAATCGCTATAAAGCAATGGATCGTTATTTTCGAAATCGTAGCCTTACAAGGCGCTGGATTTTTAGTGACGTGGTTAAGGCCAAGGACGGTACGAAGAAGTATGTTTGTATTAACAAAATGATGGATATAAAAATACAACGACACGTCAAAATTAGGTCGAGCGCCAACCCCTATCTACCCGAGTATGTTAAATACTTTGAAGATAGAAAAAAATGGGCTAAAGACTGCTCCTTTGTTCAACGAATAAAGGACAAACAATTGAATGTTATTGGTAGCGAATACCTGCTGGGTGAATAGCTTCAGAAAGGCTTGAGCGTAGTGCGGTGAAAGTCGCATGCTGCGTTCTTAGGCTTACTATTACCCATAACTAAGAAAGAGCAAGATTCCAACCTTCCGCAAGGTCGACTAATCTTTTCCATCCTCTCCACAATGTTATAGGACCAGGTTCCCCATCGTTTTTACGGGCTAAAAAGCCGCCTAGCTGAGCTATCCATTTCACGGCTTCTTTTATTGTGGGTGGTGTTTCAGGATAGTGTTTTGTATGATGTATTTTGGTATACAAGACGTTCCATTCCTCATTAGCCAATAAGAACGAACAAGGAAGATCGGGGCTTTCTCTAGCAACTAGTGTGATAAAAAAAATTCGCCATGCAATGACACTCATTATTGTAAGAAAGCGAACTAATCTATCGGCTGCACCGAGCCTGCATTCTTCAACTTTAAAACCAGATTTTAAGATTTTGTGAAAAATTTCTATCCTCCATCTTAAGCAATACCATTGTATTTTTTCTACTGCCTCTTCAAAATTATTAATGTCTATGTTGGTCAACAACATCCAATTCATAGGCTCTTCGCCCAGAGGAGGAGATTGTTCTATGACATACACTGCATTTAGTTTTAAATCAGGGAGTGTTCTGGTTTTACGTTTCACGTTATTTTTAGGAGGGTTCATCACAAAATGATCAAACCTTACTTCTAATGTTGCTGTTCTTTTAGGCTTATTATCTCGAGCAGGAATAGTGACTTGAATTTCCCCCCGACAAGGCGAACCACTCACCAAATCCCATAATTTTTCACCACTTTTTTTAGAGTAAATTGATGTCTTATTTACTGTTCTATCTTGACGTGCCCTCACTACAAAAGGACATTGATTTGTCGATGCTACTTCAAATAAATCATAAATATCTGCCTCTCTATCACAAACAGTAACCACCTTAGCATTTTTTAAATCCGGATAATTATTAGAGTGTTCGAGAGACTCGATCCAACGCATACTTTCTTTTTCCTCTATAGGAAGAGCGATATTATGACTTCTTTTTTTCAACTCCTTTACTGTCTCATCTAAAAGCGGTCTAGAACTAATTTTTTGATCCAGTAATCCTATAGGCAGGCCTTCTGTAGTTACTGCAAATGTGGTATGCATTACCAATCCATGAGTTTGAAAATTAGTTGTTTTAGAGCGAACTCTAGCTGCTATAATTCCTAATCCTTCAGTCTTTTTATGATTTTTATAAGAAATATAACTCGTATCCTGGATGGCTAAAATAGTTGGATAGTTCTTGGCTCTTTCAATAGTTTTAGTGATATGACTATCAAGGATTTTTCTTTCCGATACAGCATCATTTTGAAAAAATCTATAAGCTGCTTTACTTTGATGCCAATCGTCACATGCTCGATTTATTGAACATTCAGGGGAGTTGGCAAAGCTATCTGCTATTTTTAGAAGTCTTTTACTTAATCGTTTATCACCAAAATTAACTATTCCGAACTCACTCTCTGCCCATCCAGAAGATGAGTTATTTTGATTCCCTTTTATCATTTGCTCTCATTATCAGTCAAAATACTGCCCTTATTTATAACAGAGAGTTAAATTAAAGAAAAAGTTTTTCTTATAATTTATAGACTTATGGGTAATAGTAAGGTTCTTAGGGGACGGGATCGGGGCAACTCGATCCTGTTACCCGACCTGTCTTCTTTTTATAGGTTGATTTTATTCATTAATTTTGTACGGAAATTTATGCGAGCATGAAAATATTTTATCAAGCGCAGGACAATTGCGCGTTTGTGATTTTATGCTGAATCTACATTTCGGCTACCCAATTTACAAGTCATGCTCACCCAGCGTTAACCTACTCTGCTCTTTGCTTGTTTCCAGATAGACATCAACTCATCAAAAGTTTGTCCTTCCAAATTAATGAGTTTCATTTCATGAGCAATCATTTTGACAGCGCGGAGCCGCCGCTCAAATTTTTCCACGGTTTGTTGCAGTGTATCTTTGAGATCTAATTTACAAAATACACACAGTGAAAACACGGCATGCAATAGGTCACCTATTTCTTCCTGCAAAGCAGATGAGTTATCATTAATTCCTGCTTTTAAATGCTCATCGACTTCAATACACTCACTTTGGATTTGAGTCATAATCTGATCGGTCGTTTCCCACTGAAAACCAAATTCAGTAGCTTCATTTTCTAATGCTGCAATTTTTTCTAATAGATTCATTAATTATTTCCACGTTATTCTTGTCTACCACGTAAATATAAAACTTTTGTGTTCGATCCAGGATTGACTCGTTCTTCCGTTTCAAAAATCTCCGGTTTTCCCTTAACCAAATCACTCAGCTTTTTGAAACCATAAAGCCTGGAATCAAAGTCTGGTTTTAACTTAGTTAAATAGCCACCAAATGTTCCTATGTATGCCCAACCAGTATCATCGTATGAGTTATTTAATGCTTCTAGAATAAATTCTTTTGGAAATTCTTGTGCTGAGGGTTCATTAGCTTTTGCTTGTTTAACAGGCTGCTTTCTCTTTTTTGACTGGCTAATTAATTGATCAGGTGGTGCTACAGGGCGTAGTACTTCAGTGAAAATAAATTTATTGCAGGCATTACGAAATGCCTCTGGTGTTTTTTTTTCTCCAAATCCAAAAACTTGCAACCCTTCTTCACGAATACGGTTAGCAAGACTTGTAAAATCACTATCACTTGACACGATACAAAAACCACCAAAACGATGCGTATAAAGTAGATCCATAGCATCAATAATAAGTGCACTATCTGTTGCATTTTTTCCAGAAGTAAAAGCAAACTGCTGTACTGGTTTTATAGCGTATTTATGCAATACCTTTTTCCATTGTGCGCTAGATGGTAAGGTGAAATCGCCATAAATTCTCCTTACGATAGCATCTCCATAACCAGCAATCTCAGTTAAAAGACCATCAATAATAACTGCTCGAGCATTATCAGCATCAATAAGTACAGCTAATTTTAACGCGGCTTCATCTGTTGTAATTTTTGTCATGCTAATTGACCTGTTTTATAAATTATTTATTTTTGGAACGATAAAATTTACACTCAACACCATGACCAAGTTCATCTTTATAATATTCCATACCACACTTCTCCATTACTCGATGTGATGCACTATGTTTGAGTGGCGCAAAAGCAATAATATAATCAGAATTGATATTTATTTTACTCCATTCAAGAAGTGCCTCTAGTGCTTCAGATGCATAACCCATACCCCAAAATTTTCTTACAATAAGGTATCCAACTTCAATTTCCCCTGTTTCAATTGGCCCAAATCCACATCGTCCAATGAATTCATGAGTCACCTTATTGAATATAACAAAACCAGGCAATCCTTTATCTCCATAAAGGTTCATAATCTGTTTTATTCTTCGCTTAGTCTGCTCGCGATCTTGTGTTCCATCAGGAAAGAATTTTCTAACTTCTCGGTCTGCATGAAGCTGAGCAACTTGATCTAAGTCCTCATCCTTAATTAAACGCAAAAGCATCCTTGGTGTTTCAATTTTAATGGTCATATTGGTTCACTTATAATCCTATATTTTCTATATATTGAATTTCTTCTTGTGTAAGCTCAAAGTCATATATGTTTAAATCATTATCCATGTGTTGTTGATTTGTAGTGCCGGTTAAAGGCAATATCCCCACTTGGTTTGCAAAGCGAAATATAATTTGCGGGATGGTTTTATCATATTTTACAGCAAGTGATTGCATGTGAGGGTTTAATAAATACCGCTGATTCGCAGTGAGCAAAGAAAATCCTTGATAGATAATCTTGTTTTTTTGACTAAATGTCCTAACGTCTTGATCCCATTGTGTTATGGCGAAACATCTATTTTGTATAAACGACGGCTTTATAGAGACTTTTCTATATAGTTCTTCAACTTGTACCATATTAACGTTAGAAATGCCGAGAAACTTTACCTTTCTACTACACACCAGCTCTTCCATGGCCTGCCAAATTTCTAAATCTGCATCGATTATTCCATGAGATAGTGAAGGGCCATGAAGTATATAGGCGTCAATGTAGTCTGTCTGTAAATGTTCTAGTGAGCTTGCAAAGGATTGCTTGACCTGGTTGGTCAATGAATCAAATTCATCATAAGGTTTTCTATGATCTTGGCCATGTACAGAGGTAAATTTTGTTTGTAGAAATAAATCACTGCGTGTTTTTTGACTAGTTGTTAAAAATTGATCAATTGCATCACCCACGGCTTCTTCAAAATAATGCCTACGTTGATTGGCAGTATCAATCCCTCGAAATCCTGAGTTGAGTGCCTGGAGCACCAAACGTTTTGTGTCATCTTCTTTCCATGCTGTACCATATAAAATAGGGGGAGTGGTTGATGTGTCGTTTTGTTTTATATTCATAATGCCGCCTCCATTGGTGTCACAGCATAACCAAGCATTATCCTCCTCAAAATATAGAGGTATTTTTCGGAGGATAATGAGCTAAGGAACAAAGCCATTAATAGACCCTGTGTCAATTTTATTTTGACTTTGAGCTTTCCACAATTGAGCATAGGCACCATTTTGATTTAGTAGTTCATTGTGGGTACCTTGCTCAATAATCACACCTTTAGCGAGTACCAGAATATTATCTGCATGCGTTACTGTAGAAAGTCTATGTGCAATAATAAGTGTTGTTGTGTTGATCGATATCTGTTTGAGACAGGTCTGAATGTCTTTCTCTGTTTTCATATCCAGTGAAGATGTTGCTTCATCAAAAATAAAAATTTTAGGTTTTTTAAGCAGCATTCTAGCGATGGCCACTCGCTGTTTTTCGCCACCAGACAATTTTAATCCGCGCTCACCAACTCTGGTTTCTAACCCATCAGGCAGTTTTGCCACGAACCTGTCAAGATGTACTGCTTGTATTGCATCCGCCAATTCATCATGAGTGACATGCGGATTTCCATATATCAGGTTATTTCTTAAGGTATCATTGAATAAAGCAGTTTCCTGAGGAACAATACCGAGTATTGCTCTGAGTGATGCATGTTGGATATTGCTAATATTTTGCCCATCAATCTGAATACTCCCCGAATTCAAATCGTAAAGCCGAAAGATTAATCTTGCGAGAGTGGATTTGCCGGATCCTGAGGATCCAACGATTGCAGTAGTGGTACCGGGTTCAACTATAAAGCTAACGTCATCAAGAATTTTTCGATGTTCATTATAAGTAAAATGGACGTGATCAAATTGGATTTTTCCTTCTTTGTACTTAAGTGTTCTGGCATTGGGTTGGTCTTGAATATCGATAGGAATTTTCAGCAACTGAATCGCGGTTTGAAAACGAGCTAAATCATCTCGGGTAACACGAATTCGATAGCCTAGCATGGATAATGGCAGCATGAACATGAATAAATAGCCATGGACCAGTACAAAATCTCCGACATTCATGCTCCCTGCAATGACTCGGCTGCCAGCAAGTAAGAGCATAATAATAACACACATACCGACAATGACATTTTGCATAAGATGAATTTTTGCATCGGCATTTAATGCTCGAGTATCTGCACAGGCCTTTTCTTGTAATTTTTGAGCAGCTGTATTGATTTCATCCTGTTGGGTATTAAAATATTTCACGGTATCCGCATGCAACAGGCTTTCCACCAGATAGGCGTTTGCAGATGCATCTTCATTGTTTTGCTTCATTCTGCATTTTACAATCCATTGAGCGGTGTAATAGCTTAGCAAGATATAAGAAACCAGCATCAACAATAGAACCAATCCAAAAAAAAGATCATAAAAATAGCTCAAAAAAATCATAGCAAAAATTATTTCTATAAGAACCGGCAATATCATCACAATAGGTCGACCAATAAGATCAACAGCAGACGAGTGTGAACGTTCTATGATTGTAAGAATTTCGCCTGATTTACGTTCTCTATGAAATTTTGTGGAAAGCGCTTGTACGTGATCAAAAAGTTCTAAACAAAATTTTCTCGCCCCTTCTAATTCTACAGGAAAAGCTATTACTTGACTGAGGGTGATACAAGCTTTGGATGCACCCCAAACCGATGCATAAGTCAGAATGATGACTAAAGGGGTGCTGTTTAAAAATAGGGCATGTCCAGAGAGTGCATTAATGGCTTCTTTTAAAAAAATGGGGACACACAAATTTAGTGCAATGGAAATCAATATAAATAAGAGAGCCAAGACAACGTGAATTTTTCCTCTTAGGCTGTTCTTTGTCCAAACGCAAGGCCAAAGATAGTAGATAGTTTCTTTAATGCTGGGTAAACTTTCATTCATCATGATGCACTCTTTTGCTGCTGGCTATTCCACATGGAGTAATATAATCCCTTTTTCTCGATTAATTCTTGATGCGTTCCAGCTTCTACGATTTCTCCGTCTTGTAAAACAAGAATGTTGTCAGCATGAATAATCGTACTCAAACGATGTGCAATGACTATACTGGTGGTATGTTTTGTAACTTCCTCAATATTTTCCTGGATATTTTTTTCAGTCTGCGTGTCGAGCGATGCGGTTGCTTCATCAAATAACAAAATACTCGGGTTGCGTAATAAACATCTTGCTATTCCAATCCTCTGGCGTTCTCCTCCTGATAATTTAAAACCCCCTTCACCGATGTTGGTTTCAATTCCTTTGGGGAGGTTTTTTACCATCTCTTCCAAGTGCGCCAGTTGGATTACGTTATTGATTTCACGCTCGGAGATATTTAGAGCACCGTAGCAGAGATTAAACCTCAACGTATTGTTGAAGAGTAGAACTTCTTGTGGAACAATTCCGATTTGTTGGCGTAATGAATGCTTGCTCACAGCAGTAATATCCTGGTCATCTATGAGTATTTGTCCCTGAGTGACTTCAAATAATCCCAGCAATAATCGTGCAATCGTTGATTTACCCGATCCGCTGGGTCCCACAATAGCTGTCATCTTTGCGGGTGGAACTTCGAAGCTTACATTTTTTAAAATGGGGTGTTCTGGTTGGTAACCGAAAGTGACGTTTTTAAAGTGAACATGCGGGCCGGTAATGAATAAAGGTTTTGCATCAGGATGGTCTTGTTCAACTTCATCGGTTTGATCTAATAAATAGGCTGAATATTCTATTTTGGATAAATCATTTTTGGTATCTCGCCAACGCACACTAGCTTCGCTTAAAGGTTCAAATAACTGTAATAAATAGCCATTAATCAGGACAAAGTCACCAATTTTTAACTGTCCAATTAAAATTTGGTACCCTACTTTATAGGACAAAAAGGCAAGACCCCCCGCAATAATGAGTGTTTGTATCACCAAAAATGTACCGTTTCCACTAAATAATGCTGTATTTGCATGAACGCTTTCTTGTAAAAATTGGTCTATTTTTTTATGTTCTACGGTTTGACTGTTGTAGTATTTTACAGTTTCTGTGTTGAGTAGGCTGTCGGTAATTGCGGAACTTACATTTAATTCAGCAATGCTACAATTTTTTTGCAGGACTGTGGATTTTTTTTGAGTGAGTCCATTAAAAACAAGATAGATTCCCAAAATAATAATTAGATAGAGGCCATAGCTTAAGCCATAGAAGTGCCAAATGATTAAAAAAGCGAAGAGAATTTCTAAAAAAACAGGCACAATCCGAAACAATATGTTCGAGATAAGCATCGCGATTGCAAGCTGTGCGCGACTGATAGCGCTGGTTATTTTTCCGGTTTCCTTATCCAGATGAAATTTGTAATTTAAAGCATGAAGGTGTGCAAAGACATGAGTACTATAATCCGCAATTGTTGTACTTATGTTTACAAAAGAAAGCATCTCGCGAATTTTTTCACTGCATCTTGCCAGCATCCAGAGTAATCCATAACAGCAGATCAGCGAGATAATCATCATGCTCGATGTCCTTATCGTACCGGATAATGCAGTTACTATATCTTTAAAAAAAATGGGTACAATTAAATTTAAGGCGAGTGTTGTGAAAACCAAAAATAATGAAAATATGACCCGAAACTTTTTTTTAAAATTATTTTTCGGCCAAAAAAATGGAAAAAAATGGGATATTATCTGTAAACTCGTCAAATAGAGTCCTTATTGATTATTATCATATGATTGAGGAGGATAACATTAAATAATTTAGGAAGTAAAAACCGTAGACATTGAGGCAAGCGCAAAATAATTTGTGTTCAAAAACATACATTTGTGGAATAATATGAGTCAATCCGTAATGATATTCTATGCACGGACATGTTGTCATTCAGCATGCTAAAGGGACCGTCGATCAGCAGCTAATGGGACCGCCTAAAATGTCAAAACGGTACCTATCAAACTTGTCCACTTTTAGTTAATTATACATGTTATTTTCGCTTTTTGTTTCTCGCTCTCCTCTGTAACTGGGACCATCTAATGTAACCCGATATGAATTATGTCTTAATCTATCGATAGTGGCTGCAGCAAGTAATCGATTAGGAAAGCAGAACCCCATTCGCTAAAGTCCAGATTGGATGTAATGATCGTTGATGCACGCTCATATCTTTCCGAGATTAGGTCGTGAAAATCCTCATCCTGGGGGTTGCGTAATGGTCTTAGTCCAAAATCATCGATGATTAGTAGTGGCATTTTCACCAGTTCTGAGAACTTTTTATCAAATCGACCTGATGCTCTAGCTGCTTGCAACTCATTAAAGAGTTGATTTTGCGAAAGCCAGAGTGTATCGATTCCTCTTTGTATCGCACAATGAGCTATGGCTTGAGCAATATGAGATTTCCCTGTTCCACAAGGTCCTACGATGAGAATGGGAACTTTTTCTGCAATAAATGAACACGAGATTAACTCCTGTATTTGAGCGCGATTGATTTTAAGGTTAAAGTCAAAATCGAATGATTCTATCGTCTTGTCACCACGGATACGTGCACGCTTCATTCGTGTTCTTAATTTTTGTTTTCCCTTCCTAATAACTCATCTTGAAGCAGTAATCCCAGAAACTCAGGGTAGCTTAGCTTCTTTTCTATAGACTCACGGTTACGCAGCGGGATGTTCTCAGCAACATGCGATAACCGTAGTTGTTTTAACTGCGAAGATAGCTCGGGCATCGGGTTTATCATCATTTGTCTCCTGTTGTTTGTATTAGTGTAATAAGTGGGACGTATTCCGGCAGAACTTTCCCCTACCGAATAGGGTTTGGCCAATGTTGTCGGTTCTTCCTCATGCGGTAAGGCTTGCTTTTCAGCCCCAACCTCTAGCATCGTCTTGATTGTTTTATAATGCACGCTTTGAAAAACAAGCGCTCTATGGCAAGCAGCCTCCAGACGGTCATCGCCATATTTTTTCCTAAGACCGAGAATGCTTTGTGCAGCCCGAAGATAATCTACGACTGAATCATTTAATAGTCCCTCAATAGCAATCACGCATTGGCTTCCAACTTCATGTGCTTGCTTTAGGCACCACTGGGCATCTCGCATCGAGTAAGCCAAAGCATTCGGTGGAAGGTGTTCTGGTATTGTATGTTTGGTGCCTGGTATTTCGAGTTTCGGATGGAGTGCTACCAGTTGATGATTGAAATACAGTCGGATAGTTGTATCCGTTGCTCTAAGCCAAAGCTCTTGCCGTGCGAGGCGATATGGACCTGAATATCGGCATTTCTTGTATTGCACATGGCAATCACCATGAAGCTTGACCTTTTCCCACGCCGCAAACTCGGGCGGATGGTTAGGCAGTTTTTTAAGAAGAGGTTGTTCAATTTCAAATAGAACCAAAGGCTTTTCATGAGTAGTGCCGTGGTTGCGCGCGCCAGCCTCTTGTATTAACCAGATCTTTAACTGCTCGTTCGCATCGTTTAAGCTTCTAAACTGGCGCAGTGGAACAAAGCGGTTTTTAACGTACTTAACCCCGGATTCAACTCGGCCTTTTTCTGGGGATCATACGGAGGACATGGGGAAATAATAAAACCATAGCCTGATGCGCACTCCCCATATGCCTTTTGAACGCAAGGGTTGTGGTAACAAGCTTTCGTAATCGCACACTTCGCGTTATCTATAATTATTTTTCTGGAACACCATTAAACCATTCAAAGGCACGCCGATGGCAGGCAAGCCATGTCTCAACATCCTGATGTAAGACCATTTCTGCATACATATGACGGCTCCAGGAGAGCACCATCACAAAGATCCAGGTCTTCTGTTCCTCTCCTTTGCCATCAGTAATTTTAGGTCCTTGCCCAAAGTCAACCTGTGCTGATTCGCCCGGTTTAAACTCTAATATCGTGGTGACCGCTCGTTGTTTTTCCTTGTAAGACTTGATATAGCGTTGAACAACGCTATAACTACTTTTAAAACCATGTTCTCGTTGTAAATGAGCATAGATAGTGCTGGCCTGAACGCCCTGTCTGGTCCATTCTTCAATCTTCACCCGGTATGGCTGTATGCTCAAAAAGCTATTGGCACTGCTCTTTTCAAAAATAACGCCAGTTCCTGTTCTGTGGGGATTGACTTATCCTTTTCTAACCAGCCTTGCTCTATCGCAATGTCACGCACCCTCCTAAGCGTTTTTCTATCGGCAAGTTTGTCACGGGACAGCCCTCTGAGCGTAGCGCCTTGACGCAATTGGCTAATAATAATGATATATTCGTGCATCTCAAATCTCCGGTTTGACATCCATTTCCCCATTTATGAATAAACAGAGAAAAATTATGTTCATTTTTAACCAAAGTTTGATAGGTGGGGTGGTCCCTTTAGCTGCTGACAGCCCGGTCCCTTTATGTGATGACTAGGTGGTCCCATTAAGTGCTAATGGGGTGGTCCCTTTAGGTGATGACAAAGTGGTCCCATTAGGGTGCTGAATGACACATGTTATTTGAAATAAAAGATTTCTTGATAATGATTGATTTTTGATAGGATAATGATTTAAATTTTTATAAAATAAATAGTGCAAAATTTTGATTGCCAAATTTTGGAGGGACTATGGAATTATTAGATGCAGTTGAGGCATTGGTGAAAAATCCACTCCTTGATACAGTGGCTTTAGAGGATTGGGTTTTAAGTAAAAGCTTGGTTGAATCATATAAAAACTCAGATACACATAAGATCAGGGAGTTAATCACTGATAAAAAGAATTTTTCGGATATGAGCCATGTGATCCCGTATCCGGATATGAGCCATGTTTTTCCAGTGACCAAATAAGGATTTAAGTGAAAGTTGTAGCGTTAGTTGGTACTGGAATTAAAACAATAGCTCATATTACAGAAGAAGCAAAAGGATATATTTCTACTTGTGATAAGGTAATCTACTTAGTTAATGAACCCTTGCTAGAGCGCTATATTCGTAAATTAGCGAAATCATCAGAGTCACTGGATGAAATATACTTTAACTCTAAATCAAGAGAAAGTGCTTATAATAATATTGCACAATATATTTATAGCGCGATAGAAGATGTACGATCATTATGTGTTGTTATATATGGTCATCCATGTGTGTTTGCTACTCCTGGCTTGCTCGCTTTGTCTATGCTTGATGATAGCATTAAAACAGTGGTGTGCCCTGGTATTTCAACTCAAGATTGTTTATATGCCGATCTTAGGTTTGATCCCGCATCTGGAGGTATCCAATCCTTTGATGCTACGGAATATCTTCTATATGATAAAGTAGTAGATCCTTCTTCTCATGTAGTAATTTACCAGATTGGTATGGTTGGAAATCTGGGTTTACCAACAAATAAAATCAATTTTGAGGCTCTTAATTTTATTAAAAAAAAATTAATCGAACTCTATAAAAAAGAAAAAAAAGCGGTTATTTACGAAGCCGCTCTTTATCCTGGTACTCATCCAAAGATATCTGAATTTGATTTAGAGCAACTTGATAGGCAAGAGTTAACAACACTGTCTACTTTGTATATTCCTCCCGATAAAATACAACGAATGCCGAGTTCTGATGCATTAAGGTTATTAAATCAAGTGGCATAGTTTAGTGGATGTATCTAATTTTTATTTAATGTGAGGGATTACAATGAGCTCAACAGTCAGCTCTTCTAAAGTAGGGTTCTCTTTTAGTGATTTACCAGTCACTTGTAAATTATTATTGGCTCTTTCTTTTATAGAGGCTATTGGAGGCGGCCTATCTTACCATATTGCGTATTTTTTTAGTGTAAGCACCAATTTTAATAAATTAAATATAGGCTTCTTAGGCTTTTCAATGGGGATTGGAGCTATTTTGGGCAGTATATGTGGTGGATACGTTACGGGAAAAGCACAAGCAAAGGGTATAATTGGGGCAAGTTTCTTACTCATGGGCGTCGCATTTGTTATTCTAGCAAAAGTGAGTTCTTTTCATTTATCTGTTGTCTTTGTATTGTTAATGGGATTTGGGATCAACTTGTTCATCACTTGCAGTAACTCATCTTTCTTGCAGATTTCAAAAAATACCAATCACAGTTTAACGATTGCCCAATCCTATAAAAATGCACTGGAAAATACTGGTGGTATTGTGGCAATGGTTTTGATAATGCTTTTAGCGCAAAATCATTTTAAATTAGCAATGACTTTGGTCGGCGTTACTTTGATATTGTTTTCAATAGTTATTTTTCTAAAATTAGAAATCAGTAATCAGGATGTGGCCGCAAAACCCAGTAATAAAGAAGAAATTGAGTCAGTCTATAGCTCGCTTATTCCAATGTTATTTTCAGTATTTTGCATCGGTTTAACTTATGGGATACAAAAAACAGTACTAGGCATTCACTTAAACGAAACAATAGGAAATTCTTTAATCATTGGATTTTTTTTCGCAACTGATCCCATTTTAATCGCATTATTTCAAGTAAAATTATCAAAAAGGATTGAGCGATTCAATAAACATATAGTTGCTTGTATCGGCTGTATTTTATTAGGGGTGTCAACGTTTGCTATGGGCCTGTCTTCTACAATACAAGGAATGTTTTGTTCGCTTTTAGTATTTACTCTTGGTGAAATGTTGTTTATGGCGTACTCCGTTGCATTATGTCATCAATATGGAAGCTCTAACCACAGTGGCCTAGGTATAGGGGCGTGGCGCAGCGCATATGCATTAGGCATGATGATTGGCCCTCTCATATCAGGAGTAGCAATGTATTATTTCAATGCCCAAAGTGCTTGGACAATATCTTCTTTGCTTTGTTTCATGAGTGCCTTCTTAGTATTTAATTCTAAAAGAGCACAGCGATTAGAAGCTGTTTATTGAGATGCATCCTTTAAAAAAAGGCGCATCTTGACAAAAAGTGTCATTGCTTAAATGATGCACTCCAGAATCATTTTTTAATAAATGATGAATGTCCGAAAGCCAATTTTTTTTATTCTCAAACCCATGGTAATAAACAAATTGAGCTTTTTTGGCTTTTTCTTCAAGAATTGTACCAGCCCATTCTTCATGATTAGAGGAAAATAGTTCTTTATATTTATTTGTAACGATTTTCATATTTTCAAGCTCAGAAATTAGAGTCGCTCTTTTTCTGGACAACCCTTGATATGGTCGAAAAATAGGATGTTGAAGCGAAAAATATACTGGATTTTTTTCAACATGTTTTTTAGGTATTAATATAGACGGTTCTGTTTTTAGCTTATAAATGTCTTTTAAAACGTAGCCTATCCATGATGCAGGCAAGAACTCATCGGTATTGGTAAACGAAAACCCATATTTTTCACCTATGAGAATTTCAAAGATATATTTAGCGGTATCTTGAATAAAAAAATCTCGTTCTAAATTTGACTTATCAAAAGCAACCCTAAAAATATGTTGATAATAGTCCCCATAGTAGGTGTAAGCATAATAATGTAGATAATACTTAAAGAAATATTTATTAATATTGATCCACTCAGGATTATTAACAATGTTATCTATCCATTTTTCAGAGAAGTAAACAATAGAGGCCCTCCATTTACTTTCAGCAGGGCAAGATTGGTAAATTCGTTTAAAAAATTCACTGTGATCATGGTATGAATTGGGGATGGTGCAATCAATTCCAGATCGAATAAGACGATTATGGCTTCTTTTGCATCCAATATTTTGTATTACAAGAGTGGTTTGTGCCCCAGCTTTTACAGACAGTATGCCATTAGGCAAGTATCGTTTAAGTGGTTTTATCTGGGTTACATGTCCAATGTTAAAAAAATCCCCTTTCTTATCTATGTAAACAGGATGCGTTTCATTTTCTGAATCACCTCTTAAGTACCATTCAAAGCACTTATCTAATACAAGACCTAATGGACAACTGTGAAATCCATAAAAGAGGTCTTTAGTAATTGGTTCTTGAGATGAAAAATTATTAAGAGTTTGAAGCTTTCCTTGGTGCGGAATATAAAAGGTTTCAGAATCACCAATTAAATCACCATATCCAAAGTTAAAAACATATAGTGGGAAATCTTTTCCTGGCGCAATTTCATCAACTAAGAAAAAAAACTCAGGATTAGAGCGTTTTACTTCCTCTCTAATTTCATCCCAACAAACTCTAGTAAAATTCCTACAAAATTCCATATTAGTCTTTTTGTTAATTAATTTGCTTTTTATTTTGAATTAAAATGCGTATTTGCCAAAGATTTTAGTGATATAAATGACAAACATATTATGCTCTAATCAAATCAAGCTTGTCAAATAAGTAAAGTACGTTGTTGTTGTCGTAATAAGGATTTTAATCATGAAGATTGTAAGTGAACAGGTTATTAATGGAGAGCGTATTGCGACTCAGGTTATTGATACAATCTTAAGCAGTACAGAACACAATCTTGTTACATTATCCGATATATTTGGGATATCTTTAAATAAGCTTGTTCTGAAAAAGGGGTTTTCAAATGATGAGATCTTAATGATTGTAAAGATAGGAAATTCTTTATTCATTAATTAATAAAATACTTTAGCCCCATTCTTTACCCAACCTATTATTTGAAACATTGATGCTGATTCAAATCGAATTTGTGGCCAGTCCGGATTGATAGGTGAGCATATAAACGTATTGTCTTCTGAGCTTATTTTTCTAAATAAGTTCTCTTCTGTAGCGTTAATATGAATCAGTACTAAATCGCAGTGGTTCTGTTTTTCTTTACAGAAAGTAACTAGGTCACCTGCATTATAAATAGGAGACATACTTTTATCGTGCACAATAAAAGCAAAATCATCATGCGTTATGTTGTCTTGAATTGATGAAGGTATTGGGAGGTAACCTTCAATTTTAGATGAGGCATTGATTATAGGGATCGTTTGGAAGGGATGATCCTTCATAGGTTTGTGGTCAATATCTAAAAATAATAACCATGTTGGAGAAACACCCAATGCACTACCGAGTATTTCTGCATCTTTAAACCTGGGCGTTCTTGTTCCTCGTTCCCAATTACTAATTCGTTGCGCTGAAAAACCAGTGACTTCAGCCAACTGCACTGCAGTGAATTTTTTGTTTTTTCGCGACTCTTTAATTCTTAACCCTATTTTTAATTTTATATCCATATAAATACCTTGCAAAATAAACATAATTGTTTATTATAAACGTTATCGTTTATATTTGTGTGTATTGTTTACCTAGCGTTTATTATACACATAAGTTGAATGAACAGTAACAAATAAACAAACCGATTTAGATAAAAAAATATGTTTAGGCGTTTTCTGTAGCTATCTACAGAATAAGTTGAAAAGGAGTATTCGTTGTGGAAAATAACTTTAGGCTACAAATCTGTAAGAACATCATTAATTATCTATTAGAGTCAACTAACTATACTCTAAAAGACATTGCTGCTTTACTAAATTGCTCAATAAGACAATTACGTTCTATTTATTTCGATGAGTTAATGCCAACTAATCTATATTGCGAACGGGATCTTGTGAGGCTTTATCATTTAATTCTTGAACTCATGATCTCCTCCCTGAAAATAGATCCACCCTAAACTGGAGAAATCTGGCAAAATATCAACAAGCAAAAAAGGTATAAGCCATCATGAAAAGAAGCAAATTTACAGAAGAACAAATTCTGTTTGGGTTGAAGCAGGCGGAACTGGGAACGAGTGTTTCAGAGGTATGCCGAAAGCTGGGAATAAGCGAGGCGACATTTTACATATGGAAGAAAAAATATGGTGGGCTTGGTGCATCGGAACTCAGGAAACTTCGTCAGCTGGAAGATGAAAACAAGCGTCTTAAGCAGTTGGTTGCTGACCTAAGTCTTGATAAGCAGATGTTGCAGGATGTTCTGTCAAAAAAGCTTTAAAGCCACGGAAAAAGCGAGCGTTGGCATTAGCCCTTCAGGACAGTTACCGGATAAGCATCCGCAGAAGTTGTGACGTTCTAATGTTAAGCCGTAGTGTATATCAGTACCGTTCATGTCGTGGCGAAGATACAGCAGTAAGACACCGTATACGTGAGATAGCCCACACACGGGTACGTTATGGTTATCAACGCATTCATGTTTTATTAAGGCGGGAAGGATGGGTTATTAATCACAAAAAAGTTCACCGCATTTATTGTGAGGAAGGTCTTAATCTTCGCAGAAAGCGTCCGCGCCGTCATGTTGCTGGTGCGCACAGAGAAGAACGATTAATGGCGTCCACTTTAAACGAATGCTGGAGCATGGACTTTGTTTCTGACAATCTGTTTAATGGGAGGAGAATACGGGCTTTAACTATAGTCGATAATTTTAGTCGGGAATGCATGGCTATTCATGTAGGGCCGACTATTCGGGGTGAGGAAGTTGTGAATGTTCTTGAGGAGCTCAGAGTCCTTGATAACAGGCTACCAAAAAGCATCCGGATTGATAATGGCCCTGAGTTTATTTCAAAGATATTAGACAAATGGGCTTATCAGAATAATGTAACTTTGGATTTCTCAAGGCCCGGAAAACCAACAGATAACGCGTTTATTGAGTCATTTAATGGCAGTTTTAGGGATGAATGCCTGAACAGCCACTGGTTTCTTTCTCTGGAAGATGCTAAAAGAAAAATTGAGGAATGGCGTCAAGATTACAACGATTTTCGGCCCCATTCCTCCCTGAACAATTTGACCCCAAATCAGTTTAGGCAGAAAATCTCGGATGTCAATTTTTTCTAGTTTTTGACGGCTCTGTTTTTGGGAGAGGATCACTCAATACTAATAAATATGTGCACCAGGGTTATAAATGGGGTTGCTTATGAATACTTTTAATATTGAAGAGGCTTCAAAGTTTCTAGGCGCCCACAGGGAAACTATCCGACGAATGGCTGCATCAGGTGAACTACCTGGAGTAAAGATAGGGCGAGGTTGGCGTTTTATAGAACAAGATCTTGCGATGTATATGCGAAACAAGTACTCTACTTGCGATGCATCGTGGGGTGTCGATATAGGAGATAATAAATGGCACTCACGAAAAAAAATGGGTTTTGGTGGATCGACGTCACCTTCGGTGACAAGCGTATACGCAGAAGCACTAGGACTAAAGTAAAACAACAAGCGCAACAATTCCATGATAATTTTCTACAAGATCTATGGAGTAACAAGCATACCAAATTACCCCAACAGAAATCGTGGGTAGATGCTGTTGTGCGATGGTTAGAGGAATCAGCGCATAAACGAAGTTTAGTTACGGATAAATTTCATTTGGCCTTTCTGGACCCTTATCTTGGCCAGAAAACGTTAGATGAAATTAACGCCGAATTAATTGAATTTATTGCGCAAGAAAAAGAGCGGACTAATGTTACTCCAACGACGGTCAACCGAATGTTGGAAATTATACGTGCTATTTTAAACAAAGCTCATAAGGAATGGCAGTGGATAAACACCATGCCATTATTCAGAATGAGAAAAGTTGAAAATAAACGTATACGTTGGTTGAGTAGGGGACAGGCTAATAAATTGATTCAGGAGCTACCAAATCATTTGAAAGATATGGCAGCTTTTACTTTGGCAACTGGTTTACGCCAATCTAATGTTACTCAATTGCAGTGGAGTGAAGTGGATTTAATTAGAAAACATGCACTCATTCACCCTGATCAATCTAAAACAAAGAAGGCTATCCCTGTTCCTTTAAACTCTCAGGCAATTGTCATTATAGAAAAACAAGTGGGCTTACATCCCACATTTGTATTTACCTATTTTGGTAAGCCTGTTACGCGATGTAATAATCATGCTTGGCAAAAAGCGTTGATTCGGGCAGGAATCAAAGATTTTCGCTGGCATGACTTGCGTCACACTTGGGCAAGTTGGCATGTGCAAAATGGTACCTCATTGCAAGAATTACAGCAATTAGGTGGATGGTCAGAATATGAAATGGTGTTACGTTACGCGCATCTTTCAAGTGACCATTTAAAGGTGGCAGCGGAAAGAATTACAAAAAATTCTGGCACGTTTTCGTCACTGTAACTTGGTTTTTACGGCACGTTTCGATCCAGGCAACCGTTAACTACCTGATTTTAAAGGGTTTAAATGGTGCGCTCGGAGGGACTCGAACCCCCGACACCTTGGTTCGAAGCCAAGTACTCTATCCAGCTGAGCTACGAGCGCAAAGGGGAAACTGGTGGGCCGTATAGGATTCGAACCTATGACACAAAGGTTAAAAGCCTTCTGCTCTACCGACTGAGCTAACGGCCCGATACGGGTGTACGACAACTTTTTATTTTGGGACTTTTGTCCACCAAAACTGGTGGGCCGTATAGGATTCGAACCTATGACACAAAGGTTAAAAGCCTTCTGCTCTACCGACTGAGCTAACGGCCCAAAGAGGCTGGAATAATACCTTATCAGGGTAAAATTTCAAGTGTTTTAGGTGGATTATTTTTTAAAAGGGCTTTGCCAGTGTGTAATTCATGATTGCTGGCTAAGACCGTCCACCCCTCGTCAGTTAATTTTTTTTGTTGCTCTACCAGGGATTCGCTGGGGACAATGAGCAATAAAACATCCGCCCCCATGGCGCCGCAGCCCTTGGCCGCCAGAATCTGATTATTGGCTCTCAATGCCTGCAGGTAATTGAGCGTATGGGGTGCCATTAAACGCAATTCCGTCAACTGCTGCTGGTAGTCATTCACTGCATGAAGCAGCTTCTCGTCATCGGCCTCGATAAAAGCCTGGCGCGCCGTTTCAGCGATGTCGGATAGCCTGGCCGTTGACTGCGGCAAGGCCACGCGTTGTAAATGGTAGTGTGTAGCCAGTTTCTGACCGCTGTGCAGCAACAAAAAAGACAGGCTTTTAAAAGGCCAATGGTAATTTTCAATCACGTCTTTCTGGCGATGGATGTAAACACAGCGATGCTGGGTTTGGGCCACCACATCATAACCGCTGGGGCGAACCCTCTCTCCTCGCCAACAGGTCTGATAATAGGCTTCCAGTAACACCTGACGGCTGGCTTTGACATGCAGCAGGCCACAACTGGCAAGGTAAGCCCCGATAAATTGGGCGCTCGAAGCGCCAAGACCGCCTTTACCGGCGTAAGGGTCATGCCAGAGCAGACTTTTTGCTGGAATGCGATGCGTCGCCCACCAGTGACCTGCCGGTGAATCCGGATGAATCCCGTCATGGCGATCCCCATCCACCAGCGTCATTTCAAAACAGGGAAACGTGGTTAACACCATGGCCGGACCGCCAGCGACGGCGGCGTATTCACCCACCAGAAAGGTTTTTGCCGGAATAGACCATTTCATATTAGCCCGCCGCCTGCCTGATTTCCGCCAGCAATTCACAGGCGTTATTCACACTGATTCGTTTATTAATACGAAGCCAGCTTTTTAATTTTTCTTTCAAAACCGGCATCTCCTTGTCAGTAGCACCTGCAACCAGCACCAGATTATCAATGTGCAGCTTCATATGTCCCTGAATGATCCCTTCCGTACAAAGCGCCCGTAAGGCACCCAAGTTTTGCGCCAGTCCCACAGCGGCAATGACACGGGATAACTGATTGGCTGATTCAATGCCCATCATGCGCAAACACATCTTTGCCGTGGGATGAAGAGCGGTTACGCCGCCGACAGTGCCCACCACAATGGGTGCCGTGAGCTGTCCAGTCAATTGCCCCTGCTGGTAACGCCACTGTGAAATTGCCTGGTAGCGACCAGAACGGGTGGCATAGGCATGAACACCCGCCTCGACCGCTCTCCAGTCATTGCCGGTGGCAATCAAGACAGGATCGATGCCATTCATAACCCCCTTGTTATGCGTGGCTGCCCGATAAGGGTCTGATTCTGCAAATAAGGACGCTTCCTGCAGGCGCTCGCCCAGTTCCGGATCAATGCTGTTGATGGTCACCCTGGCCGTCGTTAATTTCTGATCATTTAAATTGGACAGGATGCACATGGTGACCTGTTCGCCGGTTAGTCGTTCAAGGGGCGTTTTTAAATACTCAAGCACCTGATTGATAATATTGGCCCCCATGGCGTCGCAGCTGTTCATGGTCAGGTGAATAATCGCCATGTCGCCCCCGTCTTCACGGGGCAGATGACGCAGCGCCAAATCAACCACGCCACCGCCGCGCTTCACCATGGTCATGGCCACGTCTTCGTTAGCCTTTTCAATGAGAAATTGCTTGTTTTCTTCGAATATCGCGGCAAGATTGGCAAAATTTCTCACTTTGGCAAACTGGATCTGACCCAGAATACATTCCCCTTCCACCCAGGTCTCAATTTCACCGTATTGCCTTATCCACTTGGCCGTTTTTGACAGGGCAGCGATAATGGAAGTTTCTTCCACGGCAAGGGGAATTACATAATCGCGACCATCGATGCGGAAATTGGTAGCCACACCCAGTGGCAATTGGAAATAACCAATCACGTTTTCAATCAATTTATCAGCGAGCAGGGTATTTTGCACCCCGCCCTCACGGAGAAAATGCACATCTTCTTTGGTTAATGCACCGAGTTGGAGCAACCGTTGAAATCGCTCTTCACGGTTTAACCTGGAGAAGCCCTGAAATAACTCATCAGCCAAATGGTTCATGGACATGCCTTCCCCTTTAAATCAGACAAATGTAAGCTACCTGTACAAAACATAGCGACTTTTAACTCGTATTCTATTGTGGTCATGCGTTCCACGACCTGCTCAACCCCTTTTAACGCCACTTCAAGCATGGGCTTGGCAAACCCCACCGTCGAGGCGCCCAGCGCAATTAATCGGGCCGCGTCCAACCCGTGGCGTACCCCACCAGAACCCCACAGTTCATAGTGAGGATTCAGTGCTGCCGCCTGCCGAACGCTGGCGACGGTGGTAATGCCCCAATTGGCAAATGTTTTTGCAGCCTGTTGCCGTTTTGGTGAATCCGCCGCGCGATGGCCTTCAATGCGACCCCAGTGCGTACCGCCCAAACCGCTGACATCCACCGCGGCAATTCCCAGATTGTTCAGACGGGTTAAGGTGGAAGCCGAAAAGCCGCAACCGGTTTCTTTGATGACGACGGGAATGGGTAAAGCGGCCACTACCCGCTCAATGGCCTGCCAGCATCCTTTAAATTGCGGCGTACCTTCCGGTTGAATGACTTCCTGTAAAGGATTGCAATGCACAATCAAAGCCCGGGCCTCAAGCGCTTCCGTCAACTGTTGGATGCGCTTAACCGGCGTATCAATCAGCTGGGCAATACCAATATTGCTCATTAACGCAACCTGCGGGTAATCACGCCTCAACGGCAACCATTCAAAAGCCGCCTCATCATCCATCAATTCCCGGCGTTGTGATCCGACCCCCATTGCCCAGCCTTTGTCTGCACAGGCTGCAATCAGGCAGCGATTGATGCGGGCAGCATCGTGATGCCCTGCGGTCATGGAACTCACCAGAAAGGGGGTGCTGACTGGTTCGCCAAAACGAATGCCCTGCAGGGAAATGTCGGCAAAATCAAGATCAGGAAGCGCTTCATGGACCAAATGAATGCTGTCAAGATCATTCATTTCGTCGGTCTGGTTACACGGCATGAGGGCCAATTCAATATGGTCCTGCTTGCGTTTTTCAAATTGGCTGTAACGATTTTGCATGCTGGCTCACAACGCCAAAGAAAATGGTAGCGATCTTATCACAATCGGCGGGCATCAACCACAAAACCACAAAACTAATCCTTGCTTTTGTCAAGCAGCCTGTAAATGTCATTTAACCGAGTATTTAACCGGGTAAAAAAATGCATCAGATTAAAATAACCCAACCCCTGATTGTCGAGATGAGCAAAGCGCGTCGGGTCTTCTTCAATGGCCCTGGTAACCAGTTCAATCATATCACAGGGTGGCTTCATCGCGTCATGCGGCTCCTGTTTTAATTGTTTGATTAAGGTTTCAATATTATGCTGGGTGGTTTCCACCACTTGCCGGATACGTTGTTTGTCTTCCCGGCTTAAATAATTGATTAGCCACTGGTATGCATCGAGCACCCCGACCACGTATTGAGTACAAATCGCCGTCTGGGTTAGCAGCACACCAAAATCATGGCGATTGATATAATGAAACAACACTTCGTAACGAATGGCGATGGCCTTTTTGCGAATGGCCTGAAAATCAGCCGCCAGAGGAAAACTGATGATGGGTAAGCTAAGCGGCGACTGGTTAAGAAAGCCAAGGCTTAACGACGCCTTCATTTTTTCAAAATGACCAATAAACAAGCCGGCAATGTCGGTTTTAACGGGTAAAAAAAAGCAGCCCACCAGCACGGCGATCAATGCCCCCAAAGCCGTATCAAGAATACGTTCCTCCAGTAAAACCAGATTCCAGGCGCCGATCATGGCAAACAAAAAGACAATAAAGCCGGTCAAGGCAAAGACGGCAAGGAGGTGGTAGATGGGGAAAAAAAACACGGTAAAAAACACAAAAATTAAAAGTATCACCGGGATGAGGGCACTCTCAGGCGGGAGTAGAAAATAAAGCATTGTCCCGACCACGCCGCCTAAAATGGTCATGCTGACCCGTTCAAGGGAGCGTTTCACGCTTTCTCCCCAGGTCTGGGTGGTCAGCACCATGGCGGTCAGGGTGGTCCAGTATCCTCGTTCCAGATTCAGAGTCAGGCTGATTAACTCCGCAATGCTGATGGCAATGGCTGTTTGCCAGGCCATGCGTGTTGTTCCGCTAAGTTCCATTATTGCCCCGTACCAATTCGCAGACATGCCGGTTAATCAGGGTAAAGCTTAATTTGAGATGCAAAAGAGCAATCACCAGCGTAGGATCGCGTAATGACCGTTCATTGAATTTTTCAGCCAACGTGTTGATGTCGACTTTGATTGTGCTGCCCGCCACCAGGAAATTACCTCGCATACGCATTCTAAAAAATAAATGAGCAAACTGCTTGCTGATTCGACTTAAGCAGCAACGGCCGGCGCGTGACAACGGGTATGCTTTGGCATGCAGGGCACGGTAAGCCTCGAGCATCATCAGGTAAGCATTAACCAGCACGTAGAGATGAATAAGGATATCATCCACCCTTTTTTGATCATCCAGATCGCAGTTTTCTTCAATGGTCTGGTTGCTGTCGAGCAAGTGATGCAAACTGGTTTTAATTTTCGCAAAAGGCAGGGTTTCAAAATCCGTGGCCTTCATCCCAAGTAACAGATAACGACGCACATCCAGCATCCCTTGTCCCAAGGTCTTAAACAGTTGATTGCTGTTATTAATGAATAAATACCGGTAATTTTGCGGAAACAGCAGCATCATGACCGCGGCCGCGATTAACAAACCAGCCAATAAGCCGTAAATGTGCAACAGGGCCTGGGTCGTTGATTGAAACGGCAGGATTGTAGCCACAAAACAAAGCATCCAGGCAATCATCGGCGCCATGCTGGTTTGCAGGCCGAACCGCCGGGCATAGTTCACCGCAAATCCTAAAATCACGAGGACAACGGCAGTGAGTTCCTGCGAGTCTCGTATCAGCAGCCCCACAATGAACAGCGCAAAATAAAGGCTGTTAAATAACAAAACCTGATAAAGACGCGACAGCCAGGTGGTCGCGACGATACCCTGCATGGACATGCCGGCAGCAAAAGCCGCCATGACCTGTGTTAACCGGGTTTCATGACGCATAAACCACAACGCGATAAGAATAGCCACCAGTGTTTTAACGGCTTGCTTTAATTGAAAATAACCCGGATCGATACTCCAAAGCAGGGTTTGCCAGCGTTTTAAATAAATCACGTCGTTTTTTGCGAACGCAAGGGATTTCGTATTATCCTAGGCTATTTCTCGTGTAAATGACAATTATGGCTAAACGAGCGGCTGCGGCTGAGTTTGTTTTCAACAAGAAAAAAAAGGCGTTCCTCTGCAAAGGCCCCTGGTCTGTTCTCAAACTGGATGGGCTGGTTGACTCCTTTCATACCATTGCATTACCCGATGACCCGGAAGTGACCATCAGCGGCGCGGACTTATCGCAGTTGGATAGCGCTGGGGCTATGGCGTTGATCCATTGCATGGCCATCTTTAAATCACGCGGCAAAGCAACCCAACTGATTGGTTTTAATCCAGAACAACACGCGTTACTGGAACTGATCCAATCCAAGCACGAAGCCATTGAATACAAAATTCCACCGGTGAAACAGGAGAATATTCTCCATCGTATCGGCAAGGAGACGGTGCATAAGCTCAATCAGGCCGATGGCTTTATCATTCTCTTGGGCGATTTAACCACCAAATTCTTCGAAGCCTGCGCGCAATGGCGGCGTTTTCAATTTCCCAGTATCGCCTCCATCATCGATTCCGCAGGGATTCAGTCACTACCCATTGTCGGACTGCTGTCTTTTTTGATAGGGGTGGTACTGGCCTACCAGATGGGGCTGCAGCTTCAGACCTACGGCGCCAACATTTTCATCGCCTACCTATCGGGCATGGCCATTTTTCGCGAATTTGCCCCCTTAATTACCGCCATTATTGTCGCAGGCCGCACCAGCTCAGCCTTTACTGCCCAAATCGGCAGCATGAAAATCAACGAAGAGGTTGATGCCCTGCTCACCATGGGCTTATCGCCGGTCGAATTATTGGTCATGCCCAAAGTCATGGGCCTTTTGCTCATTTTCCCGTTACTGATTTTCTGGTCCGATATTTTCAGTATCATCGGTGCCATGATGATGTCGAAATCCATGCTCAATGTCGGTTACGTTGATTTTCTGGCGCGCCTTAAAGACTCGGTAGGGCTTGATCAATTGATGCTTGGCCTTTATAAGGCACCGGCGTTTGCCTTAATCGTTTCATTAGTCGGCTGCTTTCAGGGTTTTTTAGTCGAGGCCAATGCCGACAGTGTCGGCAGCCAGACCACCCGCAGTGTCGTGCAGGCTTTGTTTCTTATCATTATTGCCGATGCCATTTTCTCCGTGGTTTACAGCTGGATGGGTATTTAAATGGCCGAACCTATCATTGAAATTGAAGGATTAAAAAACTGCCTCGCCGGACAGTGGGTGCATACCGATGTCAATTTAACCGTGCAAAAAGGGGAAATCTTAGCCATCATTGGCGGCAGCGGCAGCGGCAAGACCACGATACTGCGCAGTTTACTGATGCTGCTTAAGCCCACAGCAGGCACGCTTAAAATTTTTGGTGAGGATTTATCAACGCTGGACAGCCGTCAGGCAGACGCCCTTCGCAGGCGTTGGGGCATGCTCTTTCAGCATAGCGCCCTCTTCTCAGCCATGACGGTACTGGAAAACATCACGTTTCCCATGCGCGAGTTTACCGATCTTGAAAAAAATTTCATGGACGAACTGGCCATGCTTAAAATCGCTATGGTCGGCCTTCCCAAAGAATCTGCCAGCAAATTTCCAGCTCAGTTAAGCGGCGGCATGCAACGGCGGGCAGCGGCGGCCCGGGCCATTGCCATGGATCCCGAATTGTTGTTTCTTGATGAGCCGACAACCGGTCTTGATCCACGCAGCGCAAGGCAGTTTGATGAGTTGATCCGTTTTTTGCGGGATGCCTTGAATCTCACCGTGGTGATGGTGAGCCATGATATCCAATCGTTAAAAAGCATCACGGATCGCGTTGCCTTTGTCGGTGAAGGGAAGATTTTATCGGTCGCACCCATTGAAGAATTGCAGAAAAATCCTCATCCGCTAATTGCCGATTACTTCAGTAAACTCTAAACTGGTGAGATAGAACTACAGGAGCATCCTTTTGGAAGCGAAAACCAACTACACCATGGTCGGCTTAACCGTGCTGATCCTGACCGCGGCGCTGCTTGCAGCCGCGCTGTGGTTATCGGTTGGATTTGACCAAAAAAAATACACCATTTACGCCGTCTATATCCATGAGGCTGTATCGGGTCTGAGTGAAGAATCACCGGTTAAATACAATGGGGTGCAGGTAGGTTATGTGCGAAAAATTGAATTAAACCGCCTTGACCCGCAACAGGTTAAAATCCTGCTGGACATCGAAGACGGCACCCCCATTACCACCAGCACCACAGCCACCTTAATTTCCCAGGGCATCACCGGCACCACCTACGTGGGGTTGTCAGCCACCTCGTCTGATCTGACGCCCTTAAAAAAAATCCCCAAGGAACCCTACCCGATTATTCCAGCGCGCCCGTCACTGTTTAATCAACTCGATAGCGTGCTTAAAGAAGTGTCTGAGAATATCAACAGCGTGAGTGTCGAGATTAAACGCATTTTTGATAAAAAAAATGCGGAAAGCCTACACAACACCCTGGTTAACCTTGAAAAATTTACTGGCGTGCTGGCTGAAAACAAACAACACATCGACCGCACCCTTGAAAATACCGACATCATGGTGAAAAACATTGCCGAGGTCAGTAAGGAATTGCCGCGTTTAAGCCAGGATCTCAAAACCAGCATCACCCACATCACGCGCATGGCTGACAGCATTTCCAATGCAGGAAACAGGGTTTCTTTGGCCATGGACTCCGGCAAATCCACCATCGACAAGATCTCACAGCAAACCATTCCGCCGGCCATTATTCTGTTAAGGCGGCTAAATACCATTGCCGCCAATCTCGAGCAAGTCAGCAACCAGATGCGGCAAAATCCATCGGTACTCATACGGGGCACCAAACCCTTAAAACCAGGTCCGGGAGAATAGACGTGAAAAAAGTGCTTATTGCTTCACTGATTCTGACCCTGCTTGGCGGGTGCTCTGTCAAGCAGTCGGTGACCAACCAGTACAAATTGGATGCTTATAGCCAGAAGCAGTATGGACGTCCTGCGGGTCGCGTATCCATTCTGGTGACCGCACCGGAAGCTGTGTCAGGATACGACACATCGCAGATGGTTTATGTCAAAAAACCCTTTGAAGTCTTGCCTTTTGTTCACAATGCATGGATAGAGCCGCCCGCTGACATGCTGTTCCCGCTCATTTCACAAAGCCTGCAGCGCAGCGGCTATTTTTACGCCGTCGCCACAAGCCCCATCTCGGATAAAACCGATTACCGTCTCGATACCCAGTTAATCGAGCTTGAACAAAATTTCCTGACCTGCCCCAGCACCATGGCGTTCGTTGCCAAGGCTGTTCTTACCCGCATCAACGACAACCAGGTTTTAGCTTCACGCGATTTTCGCTTTAAAATCCCCTGTCCAGCCGATACACCTTACGGTGGTGTGATGGCCGCCAATCAGATCACCGTGCAGTTTACAGCGGAGCTGACGGAATTTATTGTCAGCCATATCCGCCATGATCGGCACAAATAACAAAAACCTGGCCTGATTTGCGTTTGTTGATGGCGAAATAGTGAAAACAATTGTACAATGACCCGCCATTGTGGCGCTTTAACTTATCTGTATATTACGAATAACAAGGAGAAAAGGATGAAAGGCAAATCGTTTCTAAAACTGGGTCTTGTTGCTGCTAGCATCGTCCTGCTCGCTGCCTGTGCGAAAAAAACACCGGGTAGCGCAGACATGATGGGTGATAGCGAAGC
Source organism: Legionella sp. MW5194 (assembly GCF_016864235.1). NCBI lineage: Bacteria > Pseudomonadati > Pseudomonadota > Gammaproteobacteria > Legionellales > Legionellaceae > Legionella > Legionella sp. MW5194. The sequence continues at coordinate 594,670 of NZ_CP045732.1, read as the reverse complement.
ATCAGCTCACGGTTTGGGGCAATTTAGTCGATTTGCAGGTCAAGAACCTGGTGAATCCTACACGACCCAGGCACCTCATAACCAACTGTACCTGTTTGCTTATGATGACAGTACTTTCAATCCCAAATACATGGCTTCTCTTGATGCCCAGTCTGACTACCTGAAGTCCCATCCAGGCGCACGCATCCTGCTGGCCGGTCACACCGACGAACGCGGCAGCCGCGAGTACAATATTGCCCTGGGCGAGCGACGTGCCAACACCGTGGCAGAACTGATGCGTATGGCCGGTGTAAGCCGCAGCCAAATCCGTGTGGTCAGCTATGGTAAAGAGCGTCCAGCCAACTACGGTCATGACGAAGCCTCTCACCGTCAAAACCGACGTGTTGAGCTTACTTACGAGGCCACCCGATGATGAGCGCACATCAACGCTTGCTTGCACTGTTTTTCTGTTGCCTCCTGCCTCTGCATAGCCATGCAGAAGCACCCGTGGTGGATGACAGCGAAAATTTTGCAATCCTTGATGAACAACAGGCTGCCATGGAGCAGTCTGTTGCCAAAGCACAATTGGACATGGATGAAGAAATTCCTCTGGCAAAGGATGACAACCAGGGTAACGGCGACAATGCAGAACTCTTGGACAAAATTCAAGGCATGCAACAGGAAATTCAGGAGTTGCGAGGCCAACTTGAAGTGCAGGCCCATGATTTAAAATTATTGCAACAACAACAATTGGCTTTTTATAAAGATTTGGACGCCCGGTTAAGAAATAATCCTGCCGTGGCCAAATCAGCCCAGGCTTCCACCCCGGCGGCACCCACTGAATTATCCATGGGCAGCACCGCACCGGCGGTTAAAACACCCGAACCGGCTCCGACGCCGGTGGCAACACCCGCTCCCCAGCCCACACCAACACCCGTTGCAGCCGCTGTTCCCGGTAAAAGCAACCCCGCTGATGAGCAAATCAGTTACCTTGCCGCTTACGAACTGGTTAAAAACAAACGATTTGATGACGCGTTAACCGCCATGAAAAATTTTGTGACCAATTATCCTCAGGGAGGATACACTGCCAATGCGCATTATTGGTTAGGTGAACTGTACATGGTCAAGAAAAATTATCCTGAAGCGATTCAGCATTTTGACGTGGTACTGAAACAGTTTCCTACATCCAGCAAGGCGGCCGCCTGCAGCTTGAAAATTGGTTATGCACTCGCTGCTTCCGGCAAACCTGCTGAAGCGAAAAGCCGCTTACAGCAGGTTATCCGCAATTACCCTGACACCCCCACAGCCCAATTGGCTGCGGCAAAATTAAAATCGCTTAATGCCTCATGAGCCGTGCAATCAATCAATTACGAATTACGGAAATATTTCACTCATTACAGGGCGAATCCACCACGGTAGGTCTTCCTACCGTGTTTATTCGCTTAACCGGCTGTCCCCTGCGCTGCCAGTATTGCGATACGGCTTATGCATTTTCAGGTGGGGAATTAAAGCCCATTATCGACATTCTTGACGAAATCAGCCGTTATCGTTGCCGCCGTGTCTGTGTCACTGGCGGCGAGCCCCTGGCACAACCTGGCTGCATTCCTCTGTTAACCCATCTCTGCGATGCAGGTTATCAGGTTTCGCTGGAAACCAGTGGCGCACGAGACATTGCGGGGGTAGACTCACGGGTCATGGTGGTCATGGATCTTAAGACGCCCGACTCCAACGAGTGCAGTAAAAACCGTTTTGACAATATTCCTTACCTCAAAGCCACTGATCAAATCAAATTTGTCATCTGCAGTCGAGAAGATTATCTTTGGGCATGCAAAATCATCGAGACATACCAATTGACTGACAAGGTAGAGATTCTTTTTTCACCAAGCTGGGAGGAAATGAATCCCACCACCCTGGCCGATTGGATAATAGAGGATCAATTGCCTGTCCGCTTCCAGATTCAATTGCATAAAATTTTATGGAATGACGCCAAAGGCCATTAAGCGAAGGAGACTACCAATGCCCTGGTTTGCCCAAGCCCCAGCAAACATTGCACTGATTAAATACATGGGAAAACAGGATGAGGGACACAATATTCCTGATAATCCATCCCTGTCTTATACACTGAATAACCTCCTAACCAGTGTACAACTCGAGCAACATCACGGCAAAGACGACGTCTGGGAACCTTTGCCATTCCCCGGACAAAAACCATTCAGTCTTTCTCAACCGGCACAGCAGCGTTACCTAAAACACCTTGCTTTTCTAAAAAAGCGCTTTGATTACGAGGGCGCGTTTCTTGTGCGTTCATCAAATAATTTTCCCCATGGCAGCGGCCTTGCCAGCTCAGCCTCCAGTTTTGCAGCCCTTACCTTATGCGCGGTGAAAGCATTAAGTGAATTAAGCAACCAACCGCTGCCACCAATGGAAGAGCAGGCAAAGCTAAGCCGTGTCGGGTCCGGTTCTTCCTGCCGCTCTTTTTTTTCACCCTGGGCCATTTGGGAGGGGGAGGCGGTGAAGGGAATAGCGTTACCCTACCCGGAGTTGATTCACCAGGTGGTGATTATCAGCCATGCCGAAAAGGAGGTGCCTTCAAGCCAGGCCCACCGTATGATAAAAAGCAGCCCATTTTATCCCAACCGCAGTCAACGGGCTTCAGACAACTTAACTGACTTATTGAATGCCTTTCATGCAAAAGACTGGAAAAGCGCCTATGAAATCTGTTGGCGGGAATTTCAAGACATGCACCGTCTATTTTCAACCTGCGAAAACCCTTTTACCTACATGACTGACGAAGGAAATAAAGTCCTTAACGACTTGCAGGATTTTTGGCAACGTGAGGGTGACGGCCCGCTGGTAACCATGGATGCAGGACCTAACATCCATTTACTCTACCGTGATGATCAGGCGGACATGGCCCGGCAATTCAAGCAGGATCGTTTAGCAGGACATTACGATGTATTATGATTTTGAGACCGCAACCCATGGTAAATGGATTCTCGCTGGTGAGCATGCCGTATTACGCGGCAAGGGCGCCTTAGTCTTTCCAATCAAGGAAAAAAAACTGTTCCTGCGATACACCCCCTCTCCCTCAAAGCTAAGTGCGGACAGCGAAGGCAGCAGCGGTGCTGAAATGCGAATGTTGTTCTGGAGTGTTCTTGAGCATGGCCATCAACTGCTTGGGACGTCGCTTCATCAACTCACCGGGCATTTTCACTTGGACAGCAACATTCCTGTCGGCGTCGGAATGGGTGCTTCCGCGGTTCTATGCGTGGCCATGGCGCGTTGGTTTGCCGCACAACAATTGATTCAATCAGAGGACATTGCCCGTTTTGCCCGGCAATTGGAAAATTTATTTCATGGTCAAAGCAGCGGCCTAGACATTGCCGGTGTGGCAGCCAATAAGCCTGTTTTTTTTCAAAACGGCCAGGTTGAACCCGTTCAGCAAACGTGGCAACCTCATTGGTATTTATCGTCCTGTGACCAAATTGGCATTACCTCGCATTGCATTCAACAGGTGAACTCCCTTTGGGCTAAAGATAAACAGCAAGCCCAGCGAATTGATGATTTAATGGAAGAGGCCGTCCATAAGGCCCGACAAGCGCTTGGCCGCGTGGATGACCAGGCATTACCCTTACTGGCTGAGGCTATTCGTTTGGGGGGAGAATGCTTTAAACAATGGGGATTAGTCAGTGAAACGCTGTACCAGCACATGACTATGCTCTATGATCACGGGGCACTGGCTGTAAAACCGACCGGCTCCGGCAGTGGCGGTTATGTATTAAGTTTATGGCAGACCCCGCCTGTTACTGTACCCGTTGAATTGATAAATGTTTAATTTTTTGCTAATGCCTTGAGTAAAAATCAACCACAGGTTACCATCGCTAGCAATTCATTCTGCTCAGATGGTTAACTGACCCTGCCGATAAGGAATACTCATGTTTGAATGGCTTACCACCTACTTTTCTGGTACCAGAAAGAAACACCGCACGCTCGATATCGTTCCTGACAAATCGATCACCGCACCATTAGACAAAAAAATCGCAGATAAACAGGATTATCCTCCAAACAGCGACGCCTCAACCGATGTATCGCCGACAAAGCCTCAATCAAAACAGCGACCGAACTCCTATGTTTATATATGGCTTAAGACAGTGAATGGGCCAGGACATGCCGCGATTCAAATTGGTGGTTCAGAACCTAAACTCAATGCCGATGATGCGGGCGATTACGGCAGCATCCACCCGCAGAATTTTCCTTCCATGGGCCCACTCGCCGTCCTGCCACTTAAAGCGGATATGGCGGAATCATTGACGCAGGATATGCTATTGGAAGCCAGCGCCGATCAAAAAATGATTACAAACGACATGGAGACACCGCCGTTTTTCACCCAGGCAGAGAGAGCACCCAAACAGCCGGATTTGACATTTGAAATTGATCATCTTGATATCAATGCCATGCATCAACGGCTTCAGCAGGTGAAAGCAGACATTGCTGAAGATCGCATGCGTTACCAATTACTGCCCCGAGTTGATGTGGCCCGATTTTTTCATGACACGCTTCATTTCATTGCTTATGATCCCATCGATATTCATTTGCATATGGAGAAACAGCGGCAATTGCCTGCTCCGCCGTCTAAGGTAACCAATTGCAGCACTCTGGTGGCTGATGTTTTAAATGCGGGAGGAGCTAACATTCAAACCAATAAGCCTTGGGGAATTACGCCTGACGGTCTCGCGGACGAACTTCAGCATTCAGGCGCCAAATTGAACTGAAAGCCAGACCATTCACCTGTTAACAGACGGGTGAATGGCCAATCATTACAGGCTGGAGGAGGAGGGCTTGAATGAACTTGGGAAATCCGAAGATGATTCAGAGGTTGACGTTGCACTGTCGAAAAAGCGGCCAGTGAACTCTTTTTTATCCATGCGGGTAAACCCGGTATTTTCCAACCTGGGTGTATAAAAGGAAGGCACTAACGTCTCGGGCACTTCCACACCGGCACCACGCAACACTTCTCCCACCGTGGAGGTGCAATTATGAACTTCCACCGGTTCGACAACATGGGAATGATTCGGATAAACGACAATGCCGCACATGTCCTCAGGGGGATGCACACCTAAATGATCCTGATAATGTCTGATGGTTTTGTGAGCACTTTTATGCGCCTCAAACACTCTGGACGTCATGGTAGCCAGGGGATTGAATTTGCCAAATACACCATACATCGTATGCCCTTTGGAGGCACGATCCTCAATTTGTTGTTGAGTGGCTTTAGCCTCTTTATAGGCTGTTTCATCCACGGGTTTTAACAGCACATGATCGGATTCATCCAAATCCTGTTCATGTGTTCTTGCCAACATCGCCCGAACGGGAACAGAACCAAAAAGCATGCCGTTAATCAAAGAGCCAACTGGTCCAGGATAAATACTGGTGTGCGTGACTTTGGTTTCGCCATCCGCTTTTTTTTTCACTGTACAGATCGAGGCATGGCCAGGCCCTTCTTTGGTGTCTTTAATAAACACGCCGATGTAATGTTGTTTGTCACTCGTGCTTTCTGATTTAGTTTGCATACTGCCTCTCTGCGCCCTGAGCCTCTGCTTTAAAAGGCCAGAACGCTATTTACCAAAGCCGTTATTTTATTGTCTGAACATTATGTAAACCTTAAGGAAAAGCGAGACATGTGCATTTAATTGGCAAATTGTTATTTCCTTTCATTTGCTTTGGACGCAGACAGTGTCTTGCCAAGGCCTGATTTAGGTTTTATCTCGTTATGAATTTAGGTAAAATCAACTTATTCTTTGCGATAAGACAATTGAGATGAACAGGAATAATCGAAAAAAAAACAGCCCTGCGATTTTTTCTGTCGGGTTGCTTTTGGCAACGCTGTCGTTAGTCGGATGTCTGGATCTGGCAACCACCCGGAGCACCATTGCAGGGAAATCCAATGCAAGCAACCGGGCAGCGAGTGTGTATGTCATGCGGGGCGGTCTGGGAGGTATCTTTAGCACCGGCATGAATCAACTGCAGGCTAATCTTGAAAAAAACCATCACATTAAAACGGAAAGCACGGTTTGGTTTCGATCCAGTGAATTAGGAAAAAGTATCGTAAAGCAATACCGCGCCGGCCATTTACAACCGCCGGTTATCTTAGTCGGTCACTCCCTGGGTGCCAATGACCAGATTAAAGTAGCCCGTATCTTGAATGCCGCCAATATTCCGGTCGCTTTGTTGATTACCGTTGATGCCGTATCGCCCTTAGCCGTACCCCCCAACGTCAAGCATGTGATTAATCTCTACAAACCGTCTTTTGTTCCCATGTTTAGCGGCCTTCGCGTCAAGGCTGCCGATCCTCAGCATACCCAGGTGGATAACATCAACGTGACCACGTTAAAAAACGTGGGCGTTAACCATTTCACCATTGAGAAAAACAAAGAGATTCAACAGCTCATGCTGAATAATATTCTGGCTGTCATGCACAAGTCTCAAACGGCTCGACAGCACTAAAATTTAAACTGAAATAAGTATTTTTATGAAACCAGGTAATGATTCACCCAGTATTTGTGTGGTGGGCGCAGGCCCAAGCGGTATTACAACGGCTAAAAATTTACTCGAGCAGGGGTTAACCAATTTTCAGGTTTTTGAAAAAAACGCACGTCTCGGAGGCAACTGGGTGTTTGATGAAAATAACCAGCATTCCAGCGTCTATGAAACCACTCACATCATCAGCTCCAAATACCTTTCACAGTTTGAAGACTTTCCCATGCTGCCCGGATACCCGGAATACCCCTCCCATCAGCAAATTCTGACCTATTTTGAAAAATATGCCGAGCATTTTGGCATTGGCGAATACATCGCTTTCAATACCACCGTAGAAAAAATAGAGTTGCAACAGGATAAAAAATGGCGGGTTATTTATCGCAATCAGGACGGATTGCATGAGCGCGAGTTTGATTACCTGCTGATTGCCAATGGGCACCATTGGGATCCGCGCATGCCGGAATACCCGGGGCAGTTTAGCGGTGAAATCCTCCATGCCCATCATTATAAAAAAGCAGCGCCCTTTAAAGACAAACGGGTTCTGGTTGTCGGCGGCGGCAATTCCGCCTGTGATATTGCCGTTGAAATCTCACGTCTGTCGCCTAAAACCTGCATCAGCATGCGTCGGGGTCAACATATTTTTCCAAAATTCATCTTTGGCAAACCGACGGACATTGCCTTTAACAAAATTCGCTGGATACCCGATTGGCCCAAACAGCTTTTGGCTGCCGGTGTTATCCGCATCCTGCAGGGCCGCTACCCGAAATACAAATTACAAAAGCCACATTGCAGGCCGCTGGCCATTCACCCCACCATCAATTCTGAATTGCTTTATTTTATTCGTCACGGCAAAATTTTTCCAAAACCGGGCATTGCCCGTTTTGAAGGCAATACCGTGCATTTTGTGGATGGCCGTCAGGATGAGTTTGATGTGATTATTTTTGCCACAGGCTATCAAATCAGTTTCCCTTTTTTTGACAAGTCGTTTCTTGATTACAGCCAGCTGACCCATATTCCGCTTTATCGAAAAATGATGCATGCCACATGGGATAATCTGTATTTTATTGGCTTGTTTCAGCCCCAAGGGTGCATCTGGCCGCTGGCGGACTACCAAGCCAAAATTGCGTCCAAAATTATCGCCGGTTCCTTGCCCCGTCCCAGGGATTTGAGTACTAAAATTAGCCGGGAAATCAAAGCGTCCCGCTCCCGTTTCAAGACCAGTGTACGTCATGCGCTGGAAGTGGATTATCAGAAATTTCGTAGGCAACTGAAACGCGAATTAAAAAAAGCAAAATCAGACCATGGGGGATAACGGCATAACCCTTCCTCCATGTGTCCGGTCACACAAGGAGATACACTACGTCACACAAGGCTGTGTCCAATCCAGTATGACAATGTTTAAATGGATAAGCCCAGAAAGAATCACTCGACAAATTGATAATACACTTCGTCATTTTTAATCATGCCCAGTTCATACCGGGCCTGCTCTTCCAGAGCCTGTTCACCACTTTTGAGCTCGAGGATGTCGGCTTCAATGGCACGATTGCGTGCGGCCAGCTTTTTATTTTCTTTTTGCTGTTCGACTATTTTTTGCTCAAGTTGTTGCCACTGTAAAACACTGCCATCGCCTAGCCACAATTTGTATTGCAGGCCGATGAGTGCCAGTATCAAAATGACCACAATGGATCGCATGGATTAGCCAGAAGAATTATTTTCTTCATTATACACGCGCAAGTGGCCATTTGGCGAGAATTTGTACCTTTTCGAGGGGCCTATCCCATTCGTTTGGCTAAGTTTTTGATTTTTTAATTTTTCTCTGGGCTTGACTGCCGATTAATTCCGGCAGCCAGAACACCAAACCCGTCTTAGCCTCTTGCCAAGGCCGTTTTGCCGGCATAAGGTAATTTTGCCAACTCATCAATTCTTAATAACTGATTGTATTTCGCCACGCGATCCGTGCGGCACAAGGAACCGGTTTTAATTTGACCGCATCCCGTGGCGACAGCCAAATCAGCAATAAAGGCATCTTCCGTTTCACCGGAGCGATGCGACATAATGCATCGATACTGGTTCGCCTGCGCCAAACGAATGGCTTCACGCGTCTCGGTTAACGTACCGATTTGATTGAGTTTGATTAAAATGGCATTGGCCAGTTTCTGGTTAATTCCCTGCTGCAGTATGGCTGGGTTTGTAACGAACAAATCATCGCCCACCAATTGGATTTTCTCGCCCAATGCAACAGTTAGACGTTGCCACCCTGCCCAATCGCTTTCATCCAGACCGTCTTCGATACTGACAATCGGGTAACTATTCACCAGCTCCTGGTAATAAGCAATCAATCCATCACTATCCAATTGCTGATGATCCGAGGCGAGATGATACAAGCCATTGGTGTAAAGTTCGGACGCGGCAACATCCAGAGCAAACACCATGTCACGGCCTAACTTAAATCCAGCCGTTTCCACCGCCTGCGATAACACATCGAGTGCCTGACGATTTGATTTTAAATCGGGTGCAAAACCGCCCTCGTCGCCAACGGCCGTGTTTAAGCCCAGCTTTTTGAGAACCGATTTTAATACATGGAAGGTTTCTGTGCCCATTTGCAGCGCCGCCGTAAAATCAGGCGCACCCACCGGCATAATCATGAATTCCTGAATATCAACGTTGTTGTCAGCATGCGCCCCGCCATTGAGTACATTCATCATGGGTACCGGCATGGTCATCATTTCACCTTCGTTTAAGGCGACAAACAACGGTTGCTGTCTAGCCTGGGCATAAGCACGCGCACACGCCAAAGACACCGCTAAAATGGCATTGGCACCGAGGCGGGACTTATTCTCCGTGCCATCGAGTTGGCAGAGTTGTTGATCAATGGCCTCCTGCCTGTCCACCGCCATGCCTTTTAAGGCCTGGTTAATTTCCTGATTAATATGACCAACAGCACGCCGCACGCCTTTGCCCAGATAACGATCGGGCTCACCATCCCGTAATTCGCAAGCCTCACGGCTGCCTGTGGACGCGCCAGAAGGGACACAGGCTCGGCCCATGAGTCCATTTTCAAGATAAACATCGGCTTCAACGGTGGGATTTCCCCGTGAATCAAGAATTTCACGCCCTGAAATACTGGCAATTTGCATCATCATCCTCTTGCTGTCTGCTCATTAGGAGGATCATTGTTTTGCCATTGGTTTCTCTTTGTCAAGCTAACGGGTTGAAAAACGTGTTATCTACGTTGATATTTCTGGTAGGGGGCAATAAAAATCATCACAACCCAGGCGATAAAGCTCAGTATCGTACTCCACAAGGCCGCTGTATAAAGCGCTCTTAGTCCGGGATTGGCTTTTTTTACAATGGCAAACTGTGATAAATAGATGGTTTCACAGGCCCCATTGCCCGTATCGTCGCGGCTGATACTGGTTCCGCGTTTAAAGCGCGTGTCTTGATTGGCATACTCAGCGAGCACGCCGCGCAGACGAATCTGATCGCCGACTTCAGCCTGCATCAATGTTCTTTTAATGGCCAGATTATCCGTAAGCAAATGATTATTGGACAAGGCATTGCCTTTAAACAGTTCCCCGGTCTGGCGATCTGACCAGGACACCCAGCAGGTCCAGCTGTCGCTGTTGAACTGCACTTTTTTATAAACCCCGCTACGGACATTGTCGCCCCACACCACGCAAAGATCGCGAAGATTAATAAAATCCTGCCAGCGTTTATGATGCCAGATATCGCCAAAACCATCCGAATTGTTATAAGACACCACCACCCCATTCAATTGGTATTCATACTGCGGACGAATAACGTAATGCTGATGATTGACCGTCAGAGTAAAGGCTTTCTGACTGGTCGGTTCCTGCAATGGCGGCGACAGCGTAGTCAAATCATAATAACCCGGATCGGGTAATCGGTCTTTTAAAAAATAAGTTACCGTTAACACCAGCAGGCTTAGTAAAAACAGCATTCGGCAATACTTTTCGGTGGTTGGTGAAATCAAAATAACCCCGGCTATTCCTTGTTAATCCCCGCACTTGTCTTTGAGAGAATTTTAACCTTGATATAGAGTGTTGAATTTTGCGCAAATGGGGTGCCTGCGCGAATCACTTCTGTTCCCGGCTCCGCCGGGGCACTGCCTTGCGCACTGGCTAAGGGCACCCATTGATCAAGGGGAATCAGCATGGTCGTTTCCACTTTCTGCTCATGAAACACCTGATTGCTCATGTTGCTGGTCTGTTCCCGAACGCGCTTGATAAGTATTTTTACCTGATTGCCTTGCAGAATCGGTTCAATAAGCAACCCGCTTTGCACCAGCCGGCGATCGAAACTGACGCCTGTCCATAATCCCAGACCCACGGAACGAACCACCGGCTGGTTTTCACCCGTACTGACAAAGGCCGATTCACCGTTCATCACGGTAATGGATTGACGGCGGCGCTGGTTGATTTGGGAAGGGGTACTGATGGTCATGGTGTGGCTGTCTTGCGTGGATAACCAATCAGGGTCACCCTGAAAAACGGTAATTTCAAACACCACCGGCGGTGTATCCAGTTTATGAAGTATCACGCGAAGCGTGGTCAGAGTGTCAGGTGACACCTTGACAATCAAGGTTTGTCTCGTACCCGTCACCTGCTCTCCCGCTTTCAAAAGCGGTTTAATCAATGGGATCACATCGGCTGCATTTTGATAATGCAGCTCAATCACCTTGGTTATCATTGGCTCTGCAAACACGCTGCCGGCAGCCAGAAAGAACAAAAGATACCATTTCTTCATGATGCCCACTCCTGTGAGATAGTATTAGTGTAGCAGGACAAATGCCTGAATTGCGCGAATTTTGCAGGAATGGTTTAGTTCTTACAAAAGTTTCGTTATAATCAGCCCAACTCTTTCAGCGTGCATAATGACTATGGGTAGCATATTTAATATGTTTGGGCCTTCTCCGATCCGGCCTATCGAACAGCACATGCGAAAAACCTATCATTGTGCCAAGCAGCTGCATCCTTTTTTTGAGGCCGTCCTCAAACTGGATTGGCCTGCCGCTGCAGCCATCAAAGAGAAAATTTCCCAAATTGAAAAAGAAGCCGATTTAATCAAACGCGATCTGCGTCTGCATTTGCCCACTGGCCTTTTTCTTCCTGTATCCCGTACCGATCTTCTTGAACTCCTCAGTGCCCAGGATCGCATTGCCAACCGCACTGAGGACATTGCCGGGCTCATCGTCAGCCGGCAAATGGTGATTCCTGAAGCCCTTTCTTCAGTCTTCATGCCTTTTTTGGAGCGATGCCTTGATGCCGCCAAACAAGCCTGCAAAGCCATCAATGAACTTGATGAATTGCTGGAAAGCGGTTTTCGCGGCAGTGAAGTCAAAATTGTTGAGGAAATGATTGTCACCCTCGATGAAATTGAACACGACAGCGACGAAAAGCTTGCTGACATCCGTCACCGTATTTTTGAGTTGGAAAAAGATCTGCCCGCGCTCGAGGTTATTTTTCTCTACAAGCTGGTTCAATGGATTGGTGACTTGGCAGATTATGCTCAAACAGTCGGCGGCCGTTTACAGATTTTAATTGCCCGGTAATTTTGTCTATGGATTATTCTATTTATCTGTTATTTGCTGCGCTTGCGCTTTGTTTTTTAATGAATTGGGGCGTCGGCGCGAATGATCTCGCCAATGTCATGAGTACCACCATGGGTTCCAAAGCGGTTACCGTCCGCCAGGCCATGTTCATTGCCATTGTCTTTGAGTTCGCCGGCGCTTTTCTGGGCGGCAGCGGCGTGACTGAAACCATGCGTGACGGCATCATTACCAGCAGTGAGTTATCCAGCCAGCCCTTAATCCTGATTGAAGGCATGCTGGGCGTCTTACTGGCCTGTACCGTATGGATGAATCTGGCCAGCTACCTTGGCGTACCCGTATCCATTACCAATGCCCTGGTGGGTTCCATGGTAGGATTCGGTGCCGTGGTACTCGGCCCTGAAGCCATTCAATGGAGTCAGGTTTACCATATTGCCATTGGCTGGGTTACGTCGCCGCTGATTGCCGGTATTACCGCATACACCCTGTTTATCAGCATTCAGCAAACCATTTTTGTCAAGTCCGACCCGTTAGAGAAAGCCAAGCTTTACATTCCCATTTACCTGTTTTTAGTCGGCTCGGTGCTGTCGTTCATTACTGTCTTTAAAGGTTTAAATCATTTTGATATCCATTTGAATTTAAAGCAGGATTTGGCAGTTACCCTGGCGACCAGCATTACCATCACCATCATTGGCGTTCTTTTCATTAAACGCATTCCTGAAATGCCGCGCATTCGCCGCCGGGAACGTTTCATTCAGGTGGAAAAATATTTTGCCGTGCTCATGGCCTTAACCGCTTGCGCCATGGTCTTTGCACACGGCTCCAATGACGTGGCACTGGCTGTCGGACCACTGACTATTGTCCATAGCCTGGTCATGCATCCGGATAATTCATTTGCCGCGACCAATTACCCGGCCTGGATTATTTTTCTGGGTTGTTTTGGGGTGGTGACCGGATTTCTCATGTACGGACGTCGCGTCATTGAAACGGTAGGCAGTTCCATTACCGCCTTAACACCCAGCCGTGCTTTTGCTGCGACTTTGGCTGCCGCGACAACCGTGGTTGTCGCAACCAGTACGGGGATCCCGGTTTCCGCAACGCAGACGCTGGTGGGCGCTGTCTTAGGGGTGGGGTTGGCACGCGGTATTGGCGCCTTGAATTTAATTGTGATTCGGAATATTTTTATGTCCTGGGTGCTGACCCTGCCGGCGGCGTCATTGCTGACGATCATGGCTTACAAGCTGTTGCACTTGCTGATTGGCTAATGCCCTCACCAGTCACTGAACAACCGGACTGTCGCTAAAAATCACGCCAGATTTCGCTTTCTAACTCAGGCAAATCGGGATTATCACGCAGGGCATTGATGCGCTCGTATTTCCTGATTTCCTTCAATTGCGACGCTGATTTTTCATGATCGGCGTCAAATTGATGCAAAAATTTGTCTATTGGACTGACATAGGCTTTATCAAGGTCATGTTTGTTCATAATGAATCCTACAAAATTTAGCGAATCATTTTAGCGGTTTTTATGGTAACTTACCATTGATTATACATTAACTCAGGGATTATCCGTATGACCATTAAAAAAGCCGAGTTGCATGTTCATCTGGAAGGAACCATCAGCCCGCAATTGGCGCAAAAGCTAGCCAAGCGCAACCAGTTGCAATTACCGACCGGCCTCATTAATGCCAATGGCACCAGTTACAACTACGGCGATTTCATGGATTTTTTAAAAGCCTATGATCAAATTGCCGCTCTCATTGCCTCTCCCCGGGATTACTATGACGTGACCTTTGAATACCTTAAAGACAGTGCCGCGGGCGGCGGTATTTATACCGAAATGATGTATTCGCCTGACCACGCGGAAATGGTCAGTGGCATTCCATCGCGTGAGCACCTGAAAGCCATTCAGCAAGCCATTGACGATGCCGAACATCAACACGGCATTGTCGGGCGCATCATTATCACGGCCGTGCGTCATTTCGGCGAAGAAGCCGCCGTGAAAGTGGCAAAACAAGGCATTAAAGAAGACTTGCCCTGCATTGTGGGTTTTGGTCTTGGTGGCGATGAAGTCAACTATCCTCCCAAACGCTTTGCCGAAGCGTATCAGATTGCAGTCGATGGCGGCCTTCAGGCCACGGTGCATGCCGGAGAATTTGCCTCGGCGGATGGCATGAACGAGGCCATGGATTATTTGCCGATTAAACGCATTGGCCATGGCGTGCAGAGCATCCATTCGCCTGAGACTATCGCCCGCCTCAAAGACAATCAGATTGCGCTTGAACTCTGCCCTTCCAGCAATGTGCGGCTTGGCCTCTTTAAGGATATCCCCAATCACCCCATACGCCGTCTGCAGGATGCCGGATTGATGTTAAGCATCAATTCGGATGATCCGCCCTTTTTTAATACCAACCTCGCCAATGAGTATGAGCGCGTGCAACAGACTTTCCATTACTCGGATACCGACATGCTTCATTTTACACGCATGGCGCTTGAAACCGCTTTCGTTGATGAGACGACGCGCAAAAGGCTATTGCAGCATCTGAATTAGACGTTCGGAGAAAGAATTTTGTAAACTGATTTGGCTGTTCCTGTCAAGGCAGGAACAGCCGGATAGCATGAAAGGGTGAGTTGACAGCATGAATGCATAAGGCCTAGGCAGACACGTCTTCCATGTACTGACGCAGTTTTTTCATGGCATTTTTTTCCAGCTGACGCACGCGTTCAGCGGAAACACCGTATTTGTCAGCCAGATCATGCAGGGTGACTTTGTCATCCGCTAACCAGCGTTGCTGTAGAATGTCCTGGCTGCGCTCATCCAGGCAGTCGAGCGCCTGGAATAACTGATCACGCCCCTGAATACCGCTGCGCTCCTGTTCAATCAACAGAGCCGGATCATTATTGCTGTCATGCAGATAATGCACCGGGGCTTTAAACGCGTCATCGTCGTCGTCATTGGCCGAGGCGTCATACGAAGCATCCATGGCATTCAAGCGCTGTTCCATCATCACTACGTCTTCACGGCTGACGCCCAGATCATTGGCTACCGCGTCAATTTCCTCGCTGTTAAACCAACCGAGGCGTTTTTTCATTTGTCTTAGATTAAAGAACAGCTTGCGTTGCGCTTTGGTGGTCGCGATTTTCACGATGCGCCAGTTACGCAGCACGTATTCATGGATTTCCGCTTTAATCCAGTGCACGGCAAAAGAAACCAAACGAACACCCATTTTGGGGTCAAAACGCTTGACTGCTTTCATTAAGCCAATATTACCTTCCTGAATTAAATCGCTTAAGGGTAAACCGTAACCCAGATAGCCTCGGGCTACCCGAACAACATAGCGTAAATGAGCCAGCACGAGCTGACGGGCGCTCTCAATATCGCCTTCACTATGGTATTTTTCCGCATAGTTCAATTCTTCTTCAGCAGAAAGCATCGGAATCTGATTGACCCGATGAATGTACGCATCAATACTGCCTATAGGCAAATTTAACGATGCCAATTGCAGTTGTTGACTCATGGGTACTTCCTCCAGTTATCAAAACCATAACAGGGTTAATGAACTGTCTGTCGGTTTCCTTACAGACAGCCTTATTATACACGAATTTAAGCGGTTAATGAATTTAACCCATCAATTAAGTATAGATTGTTTTTTGTACAATTCAACGGGAAACCCTTCATTCAAATTCTTCTTTAAAAAATTCATGGTGTTTTCTACACAGAATTTCATCTCGAGTAAATTCAATACTATTTTGATTCGCAATACAACGCCAATTTTGCATATCTGTTATATATTGATTATTCTTCATCTTAAATACATCCGGGATAAATGCAGCCACATTTTTTCCAAACGTCTTATCTCTTGCTGAAGTAAAAATAAAAGCTTCTATATTTGCATCCCTCATCTCTGCACCCAGTTTCTGACTATCCGCATAACTTGTTTTATTGGAAATTCTATCCTGGTATTTTTTAAAATGAGGTGTTGTTAGATCAATACCATTTTCTGTTTGTATATATGCTTTAAAAGCAGTCATTGGAATTTCAATATACTCGAGATCAGCTGAAGTATCAGAAAAAAATTTTAGACGGTAAAAGGCAACTTCTGCTAATGCCGTAAGGAGATTTATAGAACCATACCAAAGAGATGGTTCATAAGTATTACCAAATCTGGATCCATACTTAAGTGGTGGATATCTAAAAGGAGTATAGATTAAATAGTGCTTATTATTTGTTATTCTCGGCTTTGAATTCTCTAGTAATTCTTCTAAGAGATCGTGTTCTTCCCTACTTTCAACCAGGTCTCGAGAACTTGAACTATGTTGAGACTCAACCATTCTCCATGGTTCCAAATTAAGGCTTCTAACTAATTTTATTCCTTCAGATTCAGTCCATATACTCATAGTTTTCCGCGCATTGCATCTAGATAATTAAGTACACCAATTAAACCTGGAATAGTTTTTATTTCCTCAATTGGTGTATTTCTAAAGTATTTATTCTGACTATTCAGCCATAATTTAGCCTTTTCGTGATTATTTCCAACCATTGCATTTAGACTTCGGTATACTCTTAACAGCAATAAAGCCATTTCACCCTCCTTAGTATGAGGTGAAATTAATTTAGTCCCTTGACTAATACGGGTGGCACTAGATTCGCTTATACCAATTATTTTGCTTAAATCCTTTCCAGTTAAAGAATAAAATTTTGCCAGGTTCCTCACAGCTTTAGTCAACACAATTTCTTCTTGATGAAGAATGTTATTTGAAGTTTTCATCGCACACCCCCTTTCATATGAAATTATAGTTAAATTTAATTTCACTTGCAAGTTCAGTGGCTATCACTTGGTCTTTTTATGTTATGGGATGGAAGTAATGATAAAATATCTGCAAAGATCGAGAGCTTAAGCCATGGCTCAACATAGTCTTATTTACTTTGCTTATTTTTATATTTCCTTGTGCCTCATAGATTATCAATGACGAAATAAATTATACAACTCTCGAATATCGGTACGATTAATGAGTTTTTGTAATCAAATACTTCAAGACACATATGGTCAAAATCTTGGTTCTAGTAGGGCCGACACCAGCGAACTAAGCGAGGGCACTTATAGACAAGTAGCCGAGGTCTACTTCCCCTGATATAGCTCCGCAAACTGTCTCATGTTATATTCAGCAAGATAAAACTTGGATTGGCTACAATGCAAAAACCAAAGTTTATATAAATCTCAATGGGGTTCATTATGCCCCAGCATGGTTTGACCAGCATAGAGAATTAAGATATTCAGGACTAAACATTGCACTGGAAAAACTAGAGAAGAAATATATTACGCTACCAATAGAACCAACAAAGAAGCCTACATTTCGATTCCTTTCTCCAGTAGAGTTATTGCCCTTATATAATGCTTCACCCAATAGAAAGTTATTAAATAGAATAAGAAATTTAAAACTTTATAATATCCAGTCTACATGCCTAACCTATAAGTCATCATCCCTAACATTGATTAGAATAGAGACCGCTTACGACAGCCTCTGAACATTTTAATGATAAGGCTCTATCGCCGCCAACTGCCTTTTGACCGACAATCGCGCCCCCAACCAACCGAGAAGGATAGCCGCAAAAACGATGAGATAAGCCTGCTTGACCGATAAACCAAGCAGCGGGTAATGCATTTGATAGGATGAAGCCAGCTCCTGAACGGCGACCGCGATGCTTAACATGAAAATATTAACCAGCAACACCGCAAAGATAGCCCCAACCAGACCATACCAGACCCCGGAATACAGAAAAGGGCGGACAATAAAGGCATCGGTGGCGCCGATCAGTTTCAGAACCTGAATTTCCTCATGACGGTTATGGATGGCTAAACGCAGAGTATTGCCGACGATAAGCACCACCGCACAGGCAAGCAGTGCCATTAAGGCATGCGCTGTTTTGGAGGCAAACCCGAGAATGGCATGAAGCCGGGTTACCCATTCAATGTCGAGCTTGGCCTGTTCCACGTTGGGTAAGGCCTTCAAGCGGGCATAGAGCTGATCCACCTTGAGCGGTGTATCTATCCCCACCGCCGGAATCACTTCGATCACCGCCGGCAGGGGGTTTTCAGGAAGGTAGCGCATGATGTCGTTCATCCCTTCCTGTTTTTGCAGTTCCTGCATGCCTTCTTCCGGTGTTTTCAAGGTGGCGTGTCCCACCCCCTCGGTTTCCTGAATCTGAATCAGGGTTTTATTTTGATCCGCCGTGGTTAGAGGCTGTTTTAAATAAAGCGAGATATGGCCGCCACGCTGCCAATCAGCAGTCAATTGATTCAAACTGTCGCTGAAAACCCAAAAGAGTGCAGGAAGAGCCAGGGCAATGGCGATTACAATCACCGTCATCATCGTCGCCAACGGGCGGCGACAGAGAAAATTAAAGCTGTTGGTTGCTGCCTGCAGATGGTAGGCTGCCTGTGCACGGATGCTTTTTAACATACCCGCCCTCCCTTCAACATGATGATACGATGCCGCATGCCGGCAATCAGCGCCAAATCATGGGTAGCAATCAAAACACTTACCCCCACCTGATTAAACTGTTCAAACAGTCGCATGATTTCCGATGACAGGCTGGGGTCCAGGTTTCCAGTAGGCTCGTCAGCCAGCAGTAAGGCAGGCTTGTGCACAACAGCCCGGGCAATTCCGACACGCTGCTGCTCCCCGCCGGAAAGATGAATGGGCTGCATTTTCTCCTTGGTCAATAAGCCAACCATATCCAGCGCCGCATGCACACGCTTGGCGATCATGGCCGGTTGTACGCCCTGAATCTGCAAAGGCAAAGCGACATTGTCAAACACGGTGCGATCATTTAAAAGGTTGGGCGATTGGAACGTAATGCCCAGACTGCTTCGATAGTAGGCGATTTCCCGTTTTTTAAGCTGGTTAAGGCGAACGCCATTGACCGTCAGCTGACCGGACGAAGGAGACTCCAGTTTCGCAATTAATTTAAGCAGCGTGCTTTTGCCCGCTCCCGAATGACCGGTAATAAAGGCCATCTCGCCTTTCTGCAGGGTAAAGTCAACCTGACTAAGCGCTTCAAAGCCGCCGGGATAACGTTTGCTCACTTGATCGAATTTAATCATCATTGAATATGGCTCTGACAAATTGTTCTGCGTCAAAGGGACGTAGATCGTCAATCCCTTCACCAATCCCCAGATAACGAAATGGTATCCCTAATTCATTGGCAATGGCAAACAGTATTCCTCCTTTTGCCGTGCCGTCGAGCTTCGTCATGGTAATTCCGGTTAAACCGACAGCCTGATGGAATTCACGTGCCTGATTAAGCGCATTTTGCCCAATACTGGCATCCAATACCAGCATTGTTTCATGGGGCGCCTGGGGCTCAAGCTTCTGAAGTACCCGTTTGACTTTTTTCAATTCTTCCATCAGATTACCCTGCGTATGCAGACGCCCCGCCGTATCGGCAATCAGAATATCAATACCACGCGCCTTAGCCGCCTGCAATGCATCATAAATGACGGACGCGCTGTCCGCGCCGGTATGCTGGGCAATAACCGGAATCTGGTTGCGCTCCCCCCAGACCTGTAATTGTTCAACCGCCGCGGCGCGAAAGGTATCACCAGCGGCCAGCATGACTTTTTTCCCTTGCTGCTGGAATTGCCTGGCCAACTTGCCAATGGTGGTGGTTTTTCCGGCGCCATTGACCCCAACCGTTAAAATAACAAACGGGGTACCCTCATTGGTCTGCGGTATTAAAGGCTGGCTTTTTGCTGCCAGCAAGGCGGTGAGACGCTCCTTCAGCAACCCATACACTGCCTCTCCGTCTGCCAACTGTTTGCGGGCCAGGCTCTCGCTTACCTGCTGCAACACCGCTTGTGACGTCTCAATACCCAGATCGGCACTGAGCAGCAGCGTTTCGATATCCTCCATCAGCGACGCGTCAAGTTCCTTGCGGCCAAGCAACAGGCGGCCAATGCCCTCGCCCAATTGATGGCGGGTTTTGCTCATGCTTTGCTTCAGGCGGGCGTAGAATCCAGGTTTGCTCTGCGCCTCATTGTCAGCAGGCAGCGAGTGTCCTGTGTCGGCGGGCAAATTTTCTACAGTCAAATCCTCGCCCCGTGCTTCATCAGCCGCAGACGTTGGCGTGGTTCCATTTTGATTTCTTTTAAACCATTTAATCATAAGGTGTACAAAACGAAGGAAATGTGAAATTCTATCACTTTTTTTGGTTCGGAGTTAATCCATGCGGCTTGCATTATTGCTTTTTTGCGCTGCTTTATCCTCTTATGCGGCTGACAATGTTCATCAGTACACCCTGGATAACGGCTTGAAAATTGTTGTCAAGGAAGATCACCGCGCGCCCGTGGCCGTGACAATGATTTGGTACAACATTGGCTCAGCAGATGAGCCGGGCGGAATCACCGGCGTTTCACATGCGCTGGAACACATCATGTTTAAAGGCACAGAAAAATACCCCCTGGGCACCTTTTCCAAAACCATTGCCAATGTCGGCGGGGAAGAAAATGCATTTACCAATTATGATTACACCGCCTATTTTGAAAAAATAGCTGCGTCGCAGTTACCGACAACTTTTGAACTCGAAGCCGATCGCATGCAGAATCTGCTGCTTGATAAAGACGAATTCGCCAAGGAAATGAAAGTCATCCAGGAGGAACGCCGCCTGCGTACGGACGATAATCCCCAGGCTTTGACATTTGAACGTTATCTCGCGGCGGCTCACCTGGCCGATCCTTACCATCACCCGGTGATTGGCTGGATGAGCGACATTAAACAAATGAATATCGAGGATTTAAAATCCTGGTATCAACATTTTTACGCACCCAACAATGCCACCCTGGTGGTGGTAGGCGATGTCAACGCCGACAAGGTGTATGAACTCGCCAAGTTGTATTTTGGTCAGATCCCAAGACGGCCTGACTTCATTCGTAAACCTCAGCAGGAGCCGCCAGCCCTGGGCACCAAGTCGGTTGAAATCCATGCGCCAGCCAAACTGCCCATGCTGATGTTCGGTTACAGCGTGCCCAGTGTCAAAACAGCCGCAAACGAGTGGGAGCCTTATGCCCTGGAAGTCATTGCGGCCATTCTGGACGCCGGTGAGAGCGCGCGCTTCGCACGCAATCTGGTGCGCGGTTCGCACGTAGCCAGCAATGTTGATGTTTACTACGATCTTTATACCCGTTACCAGACGCAATTTACATTGTTTGGTATTCCAACCCAGTCACACAGCATTGCAGAACTGAAAGCCGGCATACTGAAAGAGTTGCAGCGTCTGCAGAGAGAACCAGTCAGCGCACAGGAACTGCAACGGATAAAGACCCAGATTATTGCTCAGAAAACCTTTGAAAAAGACTCTATCTTCGGCCAGGCCATGGAAATTGGCGTTCTGGAAACGTTAGGCCTGGGCTGGAAAACGGCCGATGTCTACACCGATAGAATCAACAGCATTACTCCCCAACAGATTCAGGACGCGGCAAAAAAATACTTCCGTGCTGAATCCATGACTGAAGCCCAGTTATTCCCAGTGTCCCAACCTGAGAGACGATAATGAAACGATTGTTTTTGATTGCCTTCCTTTTTTCATGTGCCTCTGCGACAGAGGCTAATACATTCAAGACTAAAAAATGGGAAACCAGCCATGGGGCTAAAGTGGTCTTTTATCAGGCGAAAGAAGTACCGATGCTGGACATCAATGTCGCCTTTGCCGCAGGTTCTGCTTACGATGACCGGCAATTTGGTCTGGCTTCGCTGACGGCCAGCATGCTCGATCAGGGCAGTGGTCGCCTGGATGCCTCGCAGATTGCAGAAACCATCGCGGACACCGGGGCGCAATACAATTATGAAACCAGTCGGGACATGGCGGTATTCCGCTTGAAGACCCTGACCTCGGAAGCGGCGTTAAAACAGTCGGTCGACGCCTTTTCCCTTATCATTAACAAACCCGCTTTCCGACAGGAAGCCTTTGATCGCCAGAAGAATCAATTATTGATGACCATTGCGCAAATGCAGGAATCGCCGGATGATGTCGCTAACATGACATTCTTCAAGCAGCTTTACAAAAATCACCCCTATGCCCATCCAGTGAATGGCACTACAGAAACCGTAAGAATGCTGAATGCCTGGCAGGTGCGCAATTTTTACAAACGTTATTATGTCGGGGCTAATACCGTCATTGTTCTGGTTGGTGCCATCGATGAGGAAAAAGCGCATCAGATCACGGAGCAGCTGACTGAATTTTTACCCAAAGGCGACCATGCGGCCCCCATTCCAAAAGCCGAGGCATTGGCTGCAGCAGAAAAAGTGGATGTTGTTTTCCCCTCATCCCAAACCATGCTGCGTCTGGGCCAGGTCGGCATTAACCATGCCTCACCCAATTATTTTCCGCTCATGGTGGGCAATTACATTCTTGGCGGCGGAGCCCTGGTGTCTCGACTGGCAACCGAGGTTCGGGAAAAACGCGGATTAACCTATGGCATTTACAGCCAATTTGTCCCCATGCCAGGTGACGGTCCATTTATTATCAGCCTGGCAACCGAAAATAATCAGGCAAACACGGCGTTACAGGTTACCCGCGAAACACTGGATGGCTTTTTAAAAATGGGGCCGAGCGAAGAGGAATTGACGGCGGCCAAGCAATACTTGGCCGGTAATTTCCCCTTATCCCTAGCCAGCAATAACAGCATTGCCGGCATGCTGCTACGCATTGCTTTTTACAATCTCCCTGATGATTATTTAGACACTTATGTGGCTCGAATTGAAGCCGTCAGTGTTGAGGACATTAAAAAAGCATTCGATGAGGAACTGAAACCTTCGCAAATGCTGTTAGTCACCGTAGGGAAAAAGTGAAACAGCAGATTCGCATCATCGGCGGCAAATTTCGCGGCAGGAAAATCGATTTTCCTGATGCACAGGGATTAAGGCCCACTCCCGACAGGGTGCGGGAAACCCTGTTTAACTGGTTGATGCACGACATCCGCGGCGCACGTTGCCTTGATGCCTTTGCCGGCAGCGGCGCCCTCGGTTTTGAGGCGTTCTCCCGCGGGGCGGCCCGGGTTACCCTGGTGGAGCAAAATCGCCTTGTTTTTAACCACCTGTTGGCCGTCAGCCATTCTTTCGATCCGTCCCACCTGTCGGTCATTCACGACGATGCCCTGGCGTTTTTAAACAGTACCCGGGAGACCTTTGATCTTGTTTTCCTCGATCCTCCCTTTGCCAAATCCCTCCATGAGAGGTGCTTCACCCTCCTTGAGCAAAGCCATTGTCTGCCTTCAGGCGGTTTGGTGTACGCAGAATCGCCCGCATTAATCGCCCTTGATCCGACCAAATGGCAGGCCTTGAAAAGCAAACAGGCAGGCCAGGTTTTTTATGCCCTCTACAAAAAGAGCTAAGAGTTTGAAATACCGTGACTTGTGCTTGACAAGGGGGCCATGGTCCTGTTTCAATCAATGCAGTACTTATCGATAATAAAGCAACGACGATGAACAACAAGCTTGTTATGCTTTTAACCACCTCTCTTTTATTAGCAGGTTGTCATAGCACGTTTAAAAAACCCCCCATTAATGCCCCTGCTGATGATGCCAGCATCAAACTCGCCGAAGCCGCTTCCTCTGTCAGTGATTCCATGCTGGAGATGGCTCGCGTGGAAAAAGTCATTACGCCCCCTGTGCGGGATAATACCCTGACCATCCCCAATGCTTACACGTTGCAGGCACGGGCATCAGTAGACTGGTCTGGACCGATTGAAGAACTTACTGCACGCATTGCCAAAGCCGCTCACTTTCGCATGCGGATTCTTGGAAAAGAGCCGGCTGTACCGGTACTAATCAGCATTACCGCCAAGGACGAGAGCCTGGC
This sequence comes from Legionella sp. MW5194, assembly GCF_016864235.1. Taxonomy (NCBI): domain Bacteria; kingdom Pseudomonadati; phylum Pseudomonadota; class Gammaproteobacteria; order Legionellales; family Legionellaceae; genus Legionella; species Legionella sp. MW5194. The sequence continues at coordinate 570,730 of NZ_CP045732.1, read as the reverse complement.
TGAAATTCTGCGTGATATTGATTATCAGGCAGGTCGTAAAGCCAGCATTCACGTTTACCCTAACAGTCAGGTTGTAGAATTACGCTATGCTAAAATTTATTCCTAGTCTCGCTTTGACCTGCGCAACCGCCCTGCTGGCGGGTTGCTACTCTTCTTCGCATCAGACAACCGTCGTAATTAATGGCGATACGGCCTCATTGGCGGGCCTGCAGGCCATGGCCAATACACGCGGCGTCACCTCCAATAAAAACGGCATGAGCAAGATTCGCGAAATGGCGCTTCGAGAAACAGCCTTGAGTCTCGGTGCCCAATCCGGTTTAGCCTGCCGGGCCAAGATCATTGATGAAGAATTAACCCGCAAAGCTCGCGATCTGGATGCTGTTTTTGATTTCAATGCGCTAGTCCTTGAGCACAATATTCTGCCGCCTGTATTACTCGAGGGACGCAATACCCTTAACCTGGCGGACATGCAAACCATCCGAATTTCTGACCGCACCTACAAGGTGGCGAAGCAGGCGCATTTTATAACCACACCGCCCAACTGGCGCCAGTACCTGTGGATGGATTATAAAAAACCCGAATACCCCAACATTACCCTTCTGCCCAAAACCAAGGAAGAACGGCAATTGTGGAGTTTTTATGTCGCCAAAGGGTGGAAAAACGGCATTGAACAGGCCAATACCATTCTTGAAGAAAGTGTGGCCCGAATCAAAGAAGACTATAACGGCATGATTTTGTACCGGAAGCTGTTAGCCATGAACATGGTATCGCCTCCCTACGTTTCACACACCGACCTCGGCGTAACCGGAGACGGCTCAGAAATTCATATTGATGATCGTGTCCTGCGTATCACGGCGCTGCCAGCCCTTAACATTAACAGCAAGGAGTGGCGTGCGGCGGTGGCGAAAGACGAGGAAGCGCTGGCGCATTTCCGCACCATGGAAAAACTGGCGCAAAATGCCAAGATTGTGATTACCAACAAATCCTGGCAGCCTAATATTGCCCCGGTCAATAAGGACATTACCCCGGTTAATTAGCGATTTCGCCATGCTTGCAACCCCTTGTTAGTATATACTTTTAACAACAAGGGGTTATCCCTGACCGACCTTGCAGTCCGGCTGCAAGGTCAATAAACCCGTTTTGATTCATTATTCTATTCAGCCAAGGCTAATTTATGAGCAGCAACATTAATTTAATGCCCGATGAACCCACGCGATTTACACCGGTCTTTATGGACAAAATGCTTGAGCATGCCGAAAGTTTAAAGGCCTCGGATATTACCATTCAAACCGGCTCACCCATCTTTGCTGAAGTGTATGGCCGTCTGCTGAAAATCACTAACCGCAGTCTCTCCAATACCGAGTTGGGCGATTTGATTAACTCCATTTACGGACCGAACGCCACCACGCAATTACTCTCCGGTAAGGACATTGACACCCATTACGAATTCCGACCCAATCGCGGCGTACGTTACCGCTACCGGGTCAATGCAACCTCCTGCCTGGTGGAAGGGCACGATGCCATTCAAATCACCTTAAGAACGATTCCCACCACACCGCCCAAATTGGAAACCATGGGCTTGCCGGATAATATCATTAAAGCCATTGCACCTCAGGAAGGCATTGTGTTCATCACTGGCGCCACAGGTTCGGGTAAATCCACGCTGCTGGCATCCATTATTCGTGATTTGATTGAAAAAGATGATTCTAACCGCAAAGTGCTGACGTACGAGGCACCCATTGAATTTGTGTATGATGAAATTGAAACCATTTCTTCTGTCGTCAGCCAATCCGAAATTCCCCGCCACCTGCCCGACTTTGCTGACGGGGTGCGTAACGCCCTGCGCCGCAAGCCTCGCCTCATCATGGTGGGGGAATGTCGCGATGCTGAAACCATCAGCGCAGCGCTGGAGGCGGCATTAACAGGCCATCCGGTCTATACCACACTGCATACCTCCGGCGTAGCAGAAACCATGCGCCGTCTGGTCACCTCCTTTGCCGGCGAAGAGCGCCTGGGGCGCACCATTGATATTCTTGAAACCATTCGTCTTTGTATCTGGCAAAAACTGGTACCGACAGTGGATGAAAAGCGGGTTGCCTTACGCGAATACCTGGTTTTTGATGAAGAGGTACGGGATATCCTGCTGGAAAGCGATCCCAATGAAGTCACGTCCACCACGAGAAAACTGGTCAGGCAACGCGGCCAGTTAATGACCATTGATGCCAAAGATAAGTTTGAGCAGGGCATCATCAGTGAGCGGGTTTATAAACTCATATTGGCCGGTACAAAAGAGCAATACGACTAGAGAAACACCTTGGGGAACTGCAAAACCCTTCATACATCAGCGACTCCTTTCATCAGCAATAAAGCCAGTTTAACCTGGCTTTATGCGATAGTCCGTTACTCAACCGGAGGTTTACTAGGAGTCGCTTCCGGCTTTTTTGAGCTGGAGTCTACCCCCTTACCACTGACACTGGCGCCTTTGGAGGCACCTTGGCCGGTGAGTTTCTTCATACCCTTCATGGCGTAACCCTGCAGCTGTTGATCCATTTGACCTGCAGCCTTCATCGTACTGGAGCCGGCACCCTCAACTTGTTTCTTGCCTTCTTCAGCCCATTGCGAGGTTTCCTGGCCTATACTCTCACCCTGCCCGCCAATCCAGCGCAACACCTTGTCGGGAAGGTAGGTAATTAAGGTAAACGATTTCTGCACCGCCGTGATGTACATGGTGGTGTAGATGAGGATGGCAAAGAAGAAACCGTAAATACCCGCCCAACCGGTGTAACCAATGGTCGTGTCAATTCTTGCTGCTTTCTGAGCCGCATAATCTTGATTGGGTTGATAGGACGTGCCGTTGCCAGTAGGCGCTCCGGCAAGGATGGAGTTGCCAAAATCAGAAGCGCCGGTGACATTCCAGGTCGGTGCATTGGGATCGCCCTGGACGAACGTAACCGCATTGGCAAAACCGGCATTGATCACCCACACCGCCACATAGGATAGGGCAATGGCTGAAATATAACCGATGATCATCATGGCCGGCCTCAGGAAAACGTTCATCAGGATCATGATCGCCTGCTCGCCCTTACCGAAGGCATCATGCCCCTCTGGATGGGTCACACCCAAAGCGACAATGGGCGCGGCGACCATGGCTTCAATCACTGCAATCAGCCAGGCAATGGTTCCAAAGGTGAAAATCATGTACGGCAGGAACGGGATGTAGTAAGCCGTCAGGAAACCGATGCTCACCATGGTGCTTAACCAGGCAAACAGCAGGGGCATGACCATGGCCAGTAAAGGGAAAATAAAGATACCGAACCAGGGAATAATAGCGCTCATGATGGCAAGCCCCATCAGGTATATCCATAATTCATTAGCAAAGTTAATGTAGTTAACGCCCATGTTGGCCAGCGCCACCACCGGGTTAACCGTCGGCTGCTGAATGAAGGACACCCCGTGTTTGAAGATTTCCGCCATACCGAGTAACGGCAGGGACAGGAACGACATGACAATCATGTTAATAATGGATGACATCATGGTCAGGAAGAAGTTAAACAGGTTCCTGATGATGAGGTTGTAGAAGATGTCACCCAACAATTGCCCCAGACAGAATTTAAAGAAGACAATCTTGACTTCACCACAGGGGAAATCCTGTGATTTTAAATACATGGGTCCGGGCGACAGGTCCATATTAAACTTCATGGCAAACTGGGGCGGAGTCAGTCCGGGTTGACCAGGCAGATTCACCATGACCGAGTTATTGATGAAGCCATATACCGTAGAGGAAAGAACCCCGCTTTGTGCCTTTTGAGCCGCATTATTACCAAAGGTCGGCGGGCTCAGCGGCGCGGTATTGGGTCCGACCAGTGTGGAACCGTTAATCAATCCCACCATGTTCTGGATTGGCGTCTGGTTACCGCCTAACCATTGACACAAGGCCGCATAAGTCCCGCTGCATTGCTTGTTCTGGCTAAACGCGTTGAGTGGAATCTGACTGTCAAACTGGCTGCCCTCCAAACCGGTATTGGTGTCTGTCTGATTGGCGGTCTGCAAATCAGAGGCATTCAGGCGGGCTAAGTCAAAGAAATAGCTGCCAGCCATGAGCCAGCCCTGTTGCTGTGCTTTGGAAATAAACGCACGCTGCTTATTGGCATTACTGCTGTCTTGAGCCTGCCGGATAAGATTGAGCGTTGGCATCATGATGCCGTTATAATCCGTTATTGCCCCCTGAAATTCGGTACCGCTAAACAAAGGGGCGTTGGAATTGGAGGAGTCAGGACCCCAACTGACGCAATCGGTCGAAGGGCCATCGCAGGCCGAACCGGAGTTGAGGTACGGGACACCAAACTGTTGTTGCGCGACACCGGGTGCGAACGGTTTATTGTTGGTATTGGCGCCAGAAGAAGAAGGGTTCAGCGAAGGATTATTATTGACCATTACCTGGGCCACCATGGCCAAGTCCAGGTACATTTGCTGAATAGCAATAGCACGGGACATTTTCGCGGTTTCAAGGTCATTGTTCTTCACCACGCCAGACACCGTATTGATGTTGGCAATCGAACTCCAGGTAATCGAGCCGCAAATCCCGTTTAAAACGGCATAGGGATTATTGGAATCAAAATTCGGCATCTTGGCCGTGAATGTGTTTTTCGATGGATCCGCATTCTGAACCGCGACCATGTTCACGGAATTAATGAAATCAGGAACGGCCGTATTACAGAAAGGCGCCATGGCTGCAGAAGGCGTGCCGGAGCAAACTCCTTCCCCGCTGCTTTTTTGACTCATTAAGGTTTGACGCTGACTTTCCAGGGCTTGTTGAATACCAGCCATACACACCTGACCAGCCAAAATCTTGGATGCCCCGGTAGCCACACTGTTGCCGCCGGCCTGCAAGGACGTCAAGGGGTTAATCTGGGTCTGAACAATCACACCCCCACGGTTTAAATAGCTTAGAGCCGCTTCCCACACTTTATCCGCGGCTCCCACACCCTGCAGCACCACCCACATCACAAAAATTTGCATCAGGCAATAGCCGGATGCCTTGGGAATTAACAAGGCCAAACCTAAAGTCGAACGAACGGGAACCCAGATGGATGACCATTTCTGGCCAAGCATTTGCCCTTCCTGCGCGGTATTCATGGTCGATACCAGCAGTGTATACATGATGACAATACCGCCTAACGCCAATACGGCCGAGTTAAACACGGAAAACATACTGCCCATGATCTGACTGCCGCTGCCATGCAGCACGCCATCGACAATACCAAAAATATTGCCGAGAAAAACCACAGAGTAATCGCTGGGAGGCGGGGCAAAACTCAGTGAACCGGAAGAACTGTCTGCTGCTAAAGCCAGCGCAGGGAACAACGTCATTAACAACGTACTAACAATTTTATTCATGGTTTTTCACCCATCAAACCTTGCCTGAACCATTCCCTGAAGGTGCATCCAAGTTTTCGAACTTTAATCTGGTAATACCAAAAATGATAACGAAACGCCAAAGTCAGGGCGATGAGCATCACCACGAGGCTGATGATAACCGCGCTGATTGATCCATAAATCACATGATAAACAGCATAGGAAAAGACCAGAATGGCTGCAATGAACATTAAAATACTTAATCGGAAAAGCGCTTTTTGCTGGGCGACCAAATCTTTTTCAGACAGATTGTATTTGGCCATGGCCATCTTAAAGGACTCACCACTGCCTGTCGTTTTTTGCGGCACGAAAAGCCGCTTGAAGCCGTCTCCCAGATACAATGTAAACGACTTCATTCTGTCGAAATCAGACCATTTGCGAACATTAAAAATATTCTTTAAAACAGTCACTATTCTTGACGGCGACTCTTTTTTCATAAAATTTACTTTTCACTATTAGACTTTTACCCTTCTTACTATACTATAGTAGTTAGAACATGCGCAGTCCATCAATTCATAACACCGTAAAAAAAGAGTAAAATATGCCCGATCTCAGCCACCAGGCCTCCGCTCAATACTGGTTTGAATACGTGGATCCGATGATCTATCGGGTGATCACTTTTATGGAAAGTGTTGAAGACTGGACTCTGGATGGCGATCCGGCTCTTGAAGAGGCTTTAAACCGTTTGGGGAACGAGCTGGATGACATCGAAAAAATCGATTTGGGCGTCCTGGGCCAGGAAGATGTCTTTATTCGTCTGGTGGGTAATATCAAGGCAGGGCGCGGCCTTCGCTTGCTGCAAGCCATTGATACGGTCCATCCGGGCAGTGCCTCACGCATTTTAATTCACGCCGAGGAAAACAGCGCCGGAAGCTTTGACCCCGCCGGATTTTTTCTAAAGCGCAATATCACATTTGAACGGCTGCGCCTGCTTGCCCGTGTATTTTCTGAATATCGCTTAAAACTTGTTGCACGCGCTCTTGAAGGGGAAGAATGATGAAAAAAACGTTGCGCCACGTTGTACTGCCCGGTCTGTTGGTGTTGAGCTCCTATGCTGGCGCCCAAAATCCCAACGACAATAACCAGCAAAGCATTGATGGTTTATCCCATCGCCTTAAAGTACTGGGTGAATACCTCGGGTATGATTTAAATTCATTCTGCCCCACAGTAGGCGGCCAATGCCAGCTGGAGCCGAATCAAACCCAGAGCGCCTTCAGTAATTTCCTCATCGACACCAATACCGCTTCCCAATACCAGATTAATCTGCTGGCCTCCTACATTGGTGCGTTGTTGCCAGCCAACAGCACCTCAGGCGCCACGCAGGATCAGGGCAGCCAATCGTCCTTGATTCCGGCCACCATGACGACTTATCAGTCGCTGTTTCAGAACTTTGCCAGTAAAACATTCCCCGGTTACAATTCGCCTTCGAATGCAACCGTCTCCGTCTCCGACTTAATCGATCAGACCCCCTACCAGGCGGATCCGGTTAATCAGGCCATTTTAAACATCCTGTCAACCCCCGATGCCAGTTACTGTATGGATCAAAACGGTGGTTATGTACAGGGCGATTGCTTCACTGGCCAAAACAATTCCGGCAACAATGGCGGTGGACCGGTTATTTCACAAAACCAGGTGATGATCAATGTGATTGGTACGCCGCCAGGCACCGGGTTTTTCCCTCTGGGTAAACAAAACGAGAATTTAGTGGCGCAATTGAGTATGGATAGTTTGCTTGGTCCGTTATTATTCAGTACCGGCAGTTCATCCAGTCAACCCAGCAGCAACAGCGGTCTGGTGGCCAACAACCAGTTACAGACGGCGACTAATTTTATCCGCTACGCTTCCGGCATGGTGGCTCCTCTGACATTACCAAGCCGTGACGCCTACAGCCAACTTTACCTTACGGCTACCACACCGGTTGACAAGAATAACCCCAACCAGACTCAGGCCATGAAAGATCAGGCCATGGCGACGTTATCCAACTACCTGACTAACCTGCGAATCTACGCGGCACAGAGCTCTGTCGGCATCAGCAACCTGTATTACATCCTCTCCAAGCGCATGCCTCAACAAAGCGCTGCGTCCGGTCAAAATCAGGGGCAGACAAGCAGCCAGGCCTTGAATGAATTCAACATGGCCACCTGGCGGCTTTACAATACCAATACGACCTCCGGTTCTGAAAACCAGCAGTGGATTCAGCGCATTAACACCGCGTCGTCAGCCACCGTCCAAAAAGAGATTGCCATTCTTCTGGCAGAAATTAATTACCAGATGTACTTAAGCCGTCAGCAACAGGAGCGTATCCTGTTAACCAACACCATGCTGCTGATTCAAAATGCACGTGCCGCTCAACCCAGCCCATCCTTGTCGTCATCGGCTCTGGATGGCGGTAACAGCACAGGCACAGGTGCCAGCCAATAACCTAAGAAAGCAGTGATGGATAAGCAGGAACCTAGGTTCCTGCTTTTTTATTTGAGGGTAATGAGTAATACGTTGTAAAGAGCTGCTCGAGTTTAGCCAACACCGCGTCAACACTCACCAATTTCATGGTGTCTTCACCGTGAGCATGCGTTCCCCAGACATTGGTCGCTTCCGTCTTTTTAAGGACGTCAGTCACGGCCTGCGGATAACAATCGACCGCCAAATGGCGAAACGTATAGGGGCCTGAGACATTGGAACTGGTCACGGCGTGCAAGGCCACAACCGGAGTGCCCACGGCTGCCGCCATGTGCGAGGGACCGGTATCCGGACAAAGCATTGCCTGGCTCTGTTGAATCACTGCCAATAACTGTTTTGGCCGGGTTTTACCCACCAGATCGATGCAGTGAACCTGCTGCAAAATGGCATCGGCCAGTTGCCGATCATAATCCCCTGGACCACCGGTCAGGACAACCTGCACGTTCCATCGCTGCTGCGCTTCGTTAATGACTGCTACATACCGATCAACTGGCCAGCTGCGCTCGGGTTTACTGGCCGCCGGATTCACCAATAAAATCGGTCCCTGGGAAGGCAAATGCTCACGTGCCCATTGCACCTGCTCGTCAGCGATAGGCAAATCCCAGCGAATAGTCATAGAGGATAAATCAAGCGCTTGCGCAAAACGCAGAAAGCCATCAAGCGTGTGATCTTGACCTGGCGTAATGGTTTCTTTGATAAACAGAGCATGACCATCCTTCGCGCGAAGGCGGTCATAACCGATTTTACGCCTGGCTTTAATAAAGGGGTAAAGCAGGTTGGCGCGAAAACTGGATTGAATGGCCAACAGCACATCAAATTGCCGATGACGCATTTGTTTTCGGAAATGCCAATAGTCCTTAAACGTATCGGGTTTGGGAATCACGATGAATTCAACGCCATCCATGCCTTCAACCAGATCATAGGCCGGGCGGCAGATAACCCAGGTGATTTTAGCCTGAGGATAATGCGTCTGCAGGGTGCGTATCAATGGTACCGCCATTAACACATCACCCAACGCCGAAATACGAACAACACAAATGGAATTAATCATCTTGCAACAAAAATCGGGATCCGCAATAAGGGCATACTTCCTGGCCTGTTTTTTCAATGGGCAAATACACCTTGGGATGCGCATTCCATAATTGCATTTCATCCGTCGGACAGCTCAAAGGGAGATCACCGGGATGAACCACATACATTTTTTCAGTGCAGGCAGGTTGTTTTTTTTCATTTTCCGACATGTCTATCCTCATTAATCATTCGATTTTTGCGGGCTATTATCCAATATTTCCGCAAGCTTTGCCATGAATTCGCCGGTGATGTCCGGTTTGTCGCAGGAAAAAAAACACCCGTGCGGCCAACCGCGCAACCAGGTTAACTGGCGCTTGGCCAATTGCCGTGTCGCGGCGATGCCTTTGTCGCGAAACTGTTCATGATCATCCCTTCCGGCAAGATAATCCAACGCCTGCCGGTAACCCACCAGACGCATCGAGGGGTTGGCTGGCGTTAACAGAGGCCAGCGCACCATCAATTGCCTGACTTCCTCAACAAAACCCTGTTTAAGCATGGCATCAAAACGCAGAGCAATGCGTTCATGTAGCCAGGCACGTTCATTTGGAAAAAGAATGCAATTGACAAAACGATGGCGCGGTTGGCCTTTTCCCTGTTCTAAAAAATGAGACAAGGGTTTACCCGTTAAATAAAAAACCTCCAGGGCCCGCTGAATCCGCTGCGTGTCATTGGGGTGTATACGCGCGGCGGCAACGGCATCGACATCAGCCAATTCACGGTGCAAGGCCGCCCACCCTTTGTCCTCGGCCTGCTTCAGTAATTGCTGACGCAACACATCATCGGCTTCGGGTAAATCAGACAATCCCTGTTGCAGGGCATGGAAATACATCATGGTTCCACCGACGAGCAGTGGTATTTTTCCACGGGCATGAATGCCCTCAATCAAATGATTCGCCGCCTGGCAAAACTCAGCGGCAGAAAACGAGTCAGGCGGATCAAGAATGTCCAGCAACTGGTGTGGTGCGCGCAGCAGTTCATCAGCCGTGGGCTTGGCTGTGCCAATGTCCATACCGCGATAAATCATGGCCGAATCCACACTGATAATTTCCACAGGAAGCCGTTGCGCCAGATCACAGGCTAAGGCAGTTTTTCCCGAGGCCGTCGGCCCCATTAAACACAACACCGTCTCAGGCATGCAGCAATTCCCGGCAAAACAATGTGGACAAGGGTTTACAGTATGACGTCTCGGCGGCCAATGTTTCGGCCTGGTGATGCAGGAAATCTTTAAAATCGCCGTGCGCGCTACTGTTAAACTCAGGCAATTTTTGACTAGCTGTCAGTAAATGAATTAATTCGCTCTCAGTCGGCATGGGTTCGTTCAACAACCTGGAAAAAAAATCGCTAATGGCCAGATGCGGGGTTAGCAACGGCAGGGTTTGAACGAGGATCTGCGACTCGTTAAACCATTCGACCCGTATACCGATTTGACCGAGCACTTCACTATAGCGTTGTCGCTGCAAATTGTCCATTTTTTTCTCATATTGATAACGAACGGGTACAAGCAGCGGGCGAAAGGCCAGGGGGAGTGGTTGAACCATCAATTGCTTTAACAGCCACTCCCGATACAGGGCTCGCCAATCGGCGAGAAACACCTGTCCTGTGGCGCTTTGAAATACCATAAATTGCTCATCGATAGCCAGCATCGAGCAAGCAGTCGCGGCGGGCATCGCGGCCGACGTCAAAAAAACGGGGATTTTTTCCTGAAGCGGCAGGACAGAATTCTTCCTGCCTAACGCGTTTGGCAAATCCATGCCGGGGCTTTCACGTCGATCCAGCATTTTTTGTAATTGAGACACCAGAAAATCATGGATGAATCGCGGTTGTTGAAAACGTATCTCGTGTTTGGTGGGGTGAACATTGATGTCGATGTCCGCCGGATTAAGGGTTAAGTACAGCAGGCAGGCCGGATGTTTTCCCGGATAAAGCACCGGTTCATAGGCCTGTTTGATGGCATGATGAATTAATTTGTCTTTGACCATGCGTCCATTAATGTACACCCATTGCTTGTCGTTTTGATTGCGCTGGTAGTCCGCTTTGCCCACCCACCCCTGCAAGCGGACGCCGGCATGTTCTACGTCCACGTACACAGTCTGTTCGACGAATTCCTTGCCAAGGATTTTCCTGATGCGCCACAATGCCCCCTGCTCGTCCTTAGCCGCGGGTAAATCGAGGCACTTTTTACCATTATGCGTTAAATGAATGGCTAAATGCGGTGCACTCAAGGCAAACCGTTTAATCAATAATTCGATGGCCTGAAATTCCTGCCGTTCGCTCTTTAAAAATTTCTTGCGTACTGGCGCATTAAAAAAAAGATCCTTCACATCCACCGTCGTGCCCTGACTTCGGGCGCAGGGGTTGATTTGCAGGATGGCGTTTTCAGCCGTCAATTGCATGGCATGCGCCTGCTCGGCCGTTTTCGAGCTAATGCTTACACGACTGACCGACGCAATGCTCGCTAATGCCTCGCCGCGAAATCCCATGCTGTGGATCGCGTAGAGATCATTGAGTTGACTGATTTTGCTGGTGGCGTGAGGAGCAATGGCCAAGGGCAAATCGTCAGCGACGATGCCTGAGCCGTTATCACTGACTTTTATCTGATTCAAACCGCCAAAGCCAATGTCCACATGAATGGTATCGGCTTTTGCATCGTAGGCATTTTCCAGCAATTCCTTAACCACCGATGCCGGGCGCTCAATCACCTCGCCTGCGGCAATTTGATTAGCCACGGTAAGGGGCAGTTGCTTGATCCTTACGACCATGATGAAGGAATAACCAAACGTTGGCCAGCTTTTACCTGATTTCCTGACAAATGATTGGCACTTTTTAAAGCAGCCATGGACACGTGGTATTGAGACGCAATAGCAGGCAAGGTTTCACCCCGTCTAACCAGGTGCAGGCTGTTGCCGGACATGGCTTCAATGCGGCTGCCGTGCGGCGGATAATCCCAGAAGTAACGCTTAAGACCCTGGAAAATGGATTGCGTTAAACGCGTTTGGTAACGTGAATCGGTCAGGTTTCTCTCTTCTCTGGGATTTGAAATAAATCCTGTCTCAATCAGAATGGAGGGAATGTCCGGTGATTTAAGCACCATAAACCGTGCCTGCTCAACTTTGTGATTATGCAATTTCGTAACGGTATTCAGATTGCGCAATACCCGCTCGCCCATGTGCAGGCTGGCACCGATGGTTGCCGTCTGCGATAAATCAATGAGCACCTCTCGCACAAGGCCGCTTTGGTCATCCAAATCTTTAAGATTAACGCCGCCTAATTCTGAATAGTTTTCCTTCTCTGCCAACCAGCGTGCCGCTTCACTGGTGGCGCCGCGTTGCGACAGGGCAAACACGGAGGCACCGCTCGATTGCTGATTAATAAACGCATCCGCATGAATGGAAACAAACACATCCCCATTGTATTGGCGGGCAATGTTCAACCGTTCACGCAAACCGACATAATAATCGCCCCGCCGGGTCAATACAGCCCGCATCCCGGGTTGCCTGTCGATGATTTGCTTTAACTTAAGAGCAATGGCCAGGGTAATGTTTTTTTCCGCGGTGCGATGAGGTCCACTGGCCCCTGGGTCTTTACCGCCATGACCAGGATCAAGCACAATGACCACGTCCCTCAAGGGTTTTTTAGGCATGTTGCGTACAGGTACGGGTTTGCTTACCGGTTGACGAGACACGGCGAACGGTTTTACGCTCGGCGAGGAATAGGGTTTCACGCCGTTGGCAGAAATATCCAGCGCAAAGGCATGCTTGCCCCCTTTCCAGGGATTAGCGCGCAATTTAACCGCATCACGCACTTCAAACACCAGCCGCAGCGTGTGGGGATTAGGATGGCCGCTGCGAACCAGTTTGATTAATTCATTATTGAGATTGAGCTGGTTCAGATTAAAAGCGAGGTTCGTGTTTTCAAAATCAACCACCACACGATCAGGATTGGTTAATGTAAACACTTTATGGGCGATCGCACTGTCTAGCGTAAAAAACAACGACGTTTTACCCGCCTGCTGCTTGACTTGCACGGATTGCAGGCGCGCGGCCATCGCGTGATTCGCCAAAAGGAATAACAAACCTGATAAAACAAGTATTCTGCTTTTCATTGTTGGTCCGCCAGGCAAGTTAATATCGCTTCTCCAGCGACGGTTGATGCATACAAACTCATTAAACGCCCGTCCCCTTTCATTGCTAACAAACCATGTATATCCACATGCACCAAACTGTGCGGCGCCCGTTCTGGCCATTCGATACAACACAACGAGCGCCCAGTAAAAAATTCTCTAAAGCCAATGTAATCCAATTCAGCCTCATCATGAATACGATACAGATCAAAGTGGTGAATTGACAAGTCCTGACACTGGTAACTTTCAACCAGAGAAAACGTCGGACTTTTAATCGCCCCTGTCACACCCAAAGCGCGCAGCAAAGCACGCATAAAACTGGTTTTGCCTGCGCCTATTTCGCCGCTTAAGGTGAGCGTCAGCGGAAAGGTTAAACACGTGGCCAGTCTAAAAGCCAGCGCCACGGTGTCATTTTCATCGGCAAGGTCATAGTTTTGAACAGTCATACATCGGTTTCTTTTTGATTAACCAGTCTTTGCAGATAGGGCAGAAGATCACTGGCCAGCAAGCCTCGCTCACCCTGCTTCAGAGCAGCCCAATCCGCCGCTTGCGCATGCAGCTGCACGCCCAGTTTCAGGGCATTGCTTAAGGACAACCCCTGAGCCGCCAATGCGGCGAGAATACCGCTTAACACATCGCCCATTCCCGGGCTCGACATGCCGGGATTACCGGCTGCACAGAGGTAGGTTTCTATTTTATCGGTTTTAATTAATGAGCCTACGCCTTTAAGAACAACATTACCACCATAGCGCTGTTGAATCTCCGAAACAGCACCGCAACGATCGCGCTGGATGTCGGCTGTGCTTAATCCCAACAGAGCAGCCGCTTCTCCAGGGTGAGGCGTCAATATCCAATTGTCATCATGTTGCGGGTTTTGAGCCAGAAGATGAAGGGCGGACGCATCAATGACCATGGGTAATTGCGATGCAATGACCAGATTAAACAAATGAACCGCCCATTCATCCATGCCAAGACCTGGCCCAATCAGACAAACCGTCGCTTTCGCAAGCAGCGGCAAAAGCGCCTGCACATCATCAATGCCGACCGCCATCACCTCAGGGAATGCAGCAGGAATCATCACCGCGTGTTCCGGACGTGTTGCCACAGTCACCAGGCCCGCCCCCGCCCGCAAGGCAGCAGAAGCGGCGAGGCAAACAGCCCCGGGCATGCCAGGCCCGCCGCCAATGATGAGCACATGACCAAACATACCTTTGTGTGAATTGCGTGGCCGAGGGGTTAATAACGACTTTAATTCTTGCCCATTCAGCACTTCAACCTCTGGAACCAGGGAGGCAAGACAGGTTTCCAATCGCAGCGTATCCACCACAATAGTACCGCAATGGTCAGGACCATCCAGCGTCATCAGACCTGTTTTTTTACCAATGAAGGTGACGGTAGCCGCCGCTTTCACGCAAACCCCCATCGCTTCGCCGGTATCGCTGTTTAAGCCAGAGGGGATATCCATCGCCAGAACGGGACAATCGCTGCTGTTGATTTGAGTAATGGCTAAGGCTAAGGAACCTTGCACTTCTCCCTGTAACCCGATCCCGAGCAAGGCATCAATAATCACATCCGTTTCTTCATCGATGGGCTCGTCCAAATCCTGGCAGATAATGCCGGCCGCCACTGTCCGCAAAGCCGCATGACGTGCTGTGTCAGGGAGTTGTTCAATGGCCCGGTATTGATGAATAATCACACGATAGCCTTCTGCCTGTGCCAATCGCGCCAGAACATAGCCATCGCCGGCATTGTTGCCACCACCGCAAAAAACCGTCAGTACTCGCGCCCCGGGGAATCTGTTTTTGAGGCATCGGAAAGCGGCCTGCCCGGCTCTTTCCATCAATTCATCTACCGAAATGGCAAGCCGATGGATTGCCTCGCTTTCACAGAAACGGATTTGTCGGGTAGTGTACAGTGAATAGGCCGGGCTGGTCATGGCAGACTCCTTTTAAGAATCAGTCTTTTTGACCAACGTTAATGCAGGTTTGTTTTTTCCTCGACGTTCTATTTTACCCACAGGCGGTGGGGGCGGGGGTTCACTGGTTTCAACACCAAACTCCATACCGCGGCCATTCTCTTTGGCATAAATGGCAATCACTGCGGCAGGAACGACGAAAATTTGCACGGTCTGCCCTGAAAATCGAGCGGTAAACACAATGCGATCATTTTCCAGGTGCAAACCACGGCAAGCCTGCGGCGAAATGTTGAGAACGATACGCCCATTATTCACATGAGCGACAGGAACCTGAACGCCTGGATAATCCGCATTAACCAGAATATAGGGGGTTAAATTGTTATCCACTATCCAGTCATAGATAGCTCGAATTAAATAAGGCTTGTTCGGAGTCATATTCAAGCTCATATTATGCTGCCCTTAGCTGCCTCTCGGTATCCGTTAAACTTAACTGAAACGACTCGCGTTTAAAGATGCGTTGCATGTAGGCATTTAAGGCTTTTGATTTCGCAGGAACATCAATCCCCATTTGTGGAAGACGCCAAAGAAGCGGTGCAAGGGCGCAATCAAGCAATGAAAATTCGTCGCTCAGAAAATAGGGTTTGTCATTAAAAATCGGCTCCAGGCTGATTAAGCTTTCCAGAAGCAGTGCTCTTGCTTCATCGGCATTGACTTCAGCTCTGATATCCTGCATCAGTCGATACCAATCCTGCTCGATGCGATGCATCATTTTACGGGCTTCAGCACGCGCGACAGGGTATACGGGCAACAGCGGAGGATGAGGAAAGCGTTCGTCCAGGTATTCCATAATGATTCGGGCTTCATACAATACCAGCTCTCTATCCAGTAACGTAGGAACAGTGCCATAAGGATTAACCGCTAATAAATCGGAAGTTGGCTCGTCACGTTTTGCCAGTAAAATTTCAGCATTGACCCCTTTTTCGGCTAAAACGATTCGAACTTGATGACTGTATACATCATCATTATCTGAATACAAAGACATAATTGTACGCTTCGCTACAATAGCCATCAGCAACTCCTCGTCAATCGTTAGTTCACGCCTAATTGCGCTCAAAGGCAAGCATTTTATCACAATTTGTCGGATGATTGCCGATTACTACATAATTTTATTCTTTTGGGTAAATTTTATTCAAAAGAATCACTTATGCAACCGGCGCCAATAGACTTTCTTGAGCAGGTAGGCCAATACCAGAAAAACACCGAGGTAAATCAGAACGCCTTTGCCTATATCATAACGCACCAACTGGGCAGGTTCTGACACATAGGCTAAGAAAGTCACCAAATCCTGAACAGCACTTTCAAATTCTGCTAAATTCATTTCCCCTTTTTCCACCTGCAGAAGATGGGAGATGGCTGTCAGATTTGGGTTATTGTTATTATCCACCGCGATGATTTTTCCTGCCAGGGGTTCCAATACATTGGGCATGGCCACATCGGGTTTTAATAAATTGTTAGAACCGAAAGGCCGGGTCTTATCCGCATAGAAACTGGTCAAATAGGTATAGATCCAAAACGGCCCCTTTTCTCTCGCACTCAATGACAAATCAGGCGGAACAATACCAAACCATTGCATGGCGTCTTCAGGTGGCATGCTGATTTGGATGGGGTCAAATACTTTGGCCTGGGTGAAAATTAAATTACTGAATAATAAGTCCGTGTCCAATTCACCGTCAAAGGTGGTCAATCCCAAATCATGCGCCATACGGTTATAGCGCATAAACCGCAAGGAATGGCAACCGGAGCAATAATTCATGTACATTTTTGCACCGCGCTGCAGACGGGTTTCATCCTGCACGTTGAGGTCGAAGGTCTTTAATGCCACCTCATGGCCAACCGAGGCGTGGCTTACCGAAATGAACAATCCAAACAATACGGTCAATAGTCCTTTCATGATTATCTCTCTATCCTGTCAGGGACAGTGCGGTGTGTTTCAAAACGGGTATACAGGGGCATCAATAAAAAATACCCAAAATAAATGACCGTGCAAAGAAAAGCGATTGTCTGCTTAAGCGGAGTCACAATCACCGTGCCCAGGTAACCCAGGACGATGAAACTCACAATGAATGCCGCCAGGGCCAGGCGCGACAGGTTGCCTTTGTAGCGCATGGAACGCACAGGACTTCTGTCAAGCCAGGGTAGAAAGAACAGAATGACGATGGAAGCCCCCATGGCAATAACACCTAATAATTTATTCGGTATGGCCCGTAAAATGGTATAAAAAGGCGTCATGTACCAAACCGGCGCAATATGCTCGGGCGTCACCATCGGATTGGCCGGCGCAAAGTTGGCATGTTCCAGAAAATAGCCGCCCATTTCCGGGACAAAGAAGACGACAGCCGCGAAAGCAATTAAAAAGACAATCACACCCACCAGATCCTTGACGGTGTAATAAGGATGAAAAGGAATGCCATCCAGGGGCCTGCCTTCCTCATCCACGTGTTTCTTGATGTCAATTCCTTCGGGATTATTGGACCCGACTTTGTGCAAAGCCACCATGTGCAGGAAAACCAGAATCACCAGCAACAAAGGCACGCCAATCACGTGCAGGGCAAAAAAACGCTGCAGGGTTGCATTGGCAACGTTAAAATCGCCACGAAGCCAGGTGGCCAGCGTTTCCCCAATAAAAGGAATCGCCCCAAACAGCGAGGTTATCACCTGAGCTCCCCAATAAGACATTTGTCCCCAGGGCAAAAGATAACCAAAAAAAGCCTCTGCCATCAGCAAAATAAAAATTACCATGCCAATTAACCAGAGCAATTCCCTGGGTTTTTGATAAGACCCATACAGCAGGGCGCGAAACATGTGCAAGTAAATCACAATGAAAAAAGCCGACGCGCCAGTCGAATGCATGTAACGCAAAAGCCAACCGTAATTAACCTCGCGCATAATGAATTCCACAGAATTAAAAGCTTGCTCGGAACTGGGTGTATAAAACATGGTCAACCACAGTCCGGTGACAATTTGATTCACCAAAACCAGTAAAGCCAGCGAACCGAAAAAATAGAAAAAATTAAAATTCTTTGGAGCATAATACTCACTGACGTGATGTTTCCACGTGCTGATGAGAGGAAAACGTGCGTCTACCCAGTTTAAAAAAGCGCCCATGCTTGATTATCCTTGTTTTTCATCTTCACCAATAATAACGACACGCTCGCTGACAAAGCGGTATGGCGGCACTTCCAGATTAATGGGAGCAGGAACCCCCTTAAATACCCGTCCGGACAGATCAAACGTTGAACCATGGCAGGGGCAGTAAAAGCCGCCCGGCCAATCAGGACCCAGGGTATTTTCATCGGGCGTGTATTTGGGGGAACAACCGAGGTGCGTGCACACACCAATCAACACCAGGTATTCCGGATTGATGGCGCGGTATTTATTCTTGGCATACGCAGGCTGCTGGTCGACTAAGGAGTCTGGATCTCGTAATTGATCATTATGAGCATCCAGCTGTTTAAGCATTTCCGGCGTCCGTCGGATGATCCACACCGGTCTTCCCCGCCATTCCACCGTGGCTTGCTGACCCGGTTCAAGATGGCTCAAATCGACCTCAATCGGCGCTCCAGCGGCCTGAGCTCTGGCGCTGGGAAGCCACGAGGAAACGAAGGGTGTTAATGCACAGGCCACGCCTACCCCGCCAAGGATGCCCGTACTGGTCAAAAGAAATTTTCGGCGCTGCTCGTCAATGATTTCTTCATTGACTTCATTAGGGGGTTCAGTGTGACCGGGTATGCTGGTGTCTGTCACGGCTATCGTCCTGTTCAAATCCCTGAAATGCTGCCTGCAGTGAGGAGCAGGTAATGTATCTTCTGTTATATCAAAGAATTAGACATTTGGAAATGCCCGGCCAGACATCGCGAGCTTAAGTTAACGAAATCACAGTGTCGCTGCTCGCCGGCAGTTCACTCTGCCAATCAGAAACGTCTTGGAAGGCGGGTAAACCCTGGGATGAATGGTAAAGAGAGATAAAAAAAAACCCCGCCGAGGCGGGGCTAAAATTGGTATTAACGTTTTGAGTATTGGGTAGCACGACGTGCTTTGTGCAAACCCACTTTTTTACGTTCAACACGACGTGAATCACGAGTCAGCAATCCGCGGGCACGTAATTTTCTGCGGTAAGAATTGGGATTCGCTACTGCATCTTCCGCCAGACCTTCTTCATCATAGGCGACCAATGCACGGGCTATACCCAGGCGAATAGCACCAGCCTGACCAGAGATACCGCCGCCGGTTACTGTAATGTAAAGATCAAAATTGTCTAATTGGTCAACAGTCTCAAGAGGCTGACGAACGATCATGCAAGACGTTTCACGGCCGAAATATTCTTCCAGCTTGCGATTATTAATGGTGATTTCACCCTTGCCCTGGCGTAAAAACACACGAGCCGTTGAACTTTTTCTACGACCAGTGCCATAGTATTGCTGCATTTCAGCCATAATACTTATTCCTCAATCTCTAGTTGCTTAGGTTGTTGTGCAGCATGGGGATGCTCATTGCCTGCGTAAACCTTTAATTTTCGATACATTTCTCTACCTAAAGGATTTTTAGGCAGCATGCCCTTTACAGCCAGTTCGATAATGCGCTCGGGCTTGCGGGCCTGCATTTTGTCGAAGGATTCTGACTTGATACCACCGGGGAAACCGGTGTGATGATAATACATCTTGTTTTTGAATTTTCGGCCTGTGACTGTCACCTTTTCAGCATTTGTTACAACGATATAATCGCCTGTATCAACATGCGGGGTATATTCAGGCTTATGCTTGCCTCTCAAACGACGTGCAATTTCAGTAGCCAGGCGACCTAATGTTTTATCACTCGCATCGACTACGTACCAGTCACGTTTGACTTCGTGAGACTTGGCGCTAAATGTCTTCATTAATTAACTCCGTACCGCCTACATTGGTAATCTTTCAATCTTGGACGGGCGATTTTAACCAAAACTGCAATAACCTACAAGTCAATTACAAATAAAACTTGTAATTAGTGGTCATCAATAATTAAAGTTCTTGTTTAACTCCGATACAACCTCGTCGCAGATGCCCGGCTGGAGCAGCTGGATTTGAATACAATTTGGAAGAAAACAATACTTATAAACCCTCGAAGAATACTGAACTATGAATTATTTTTCAAGTCCTGTTTTATTTTTCCAGTTCAGAGGCCTCTAAACTGCCTTACAACTCCCTTAACCCTGAATCAACAGGCGTTCCACCGTGCCATTCTTCAGCAAGTGAGTATCGATAATCTCATCAATGTCTTCAAATGATGAATAGGTATACCACACGCCCTCGGGGTAAATTACAACGCAGGGGCCCAGACTGCAACGGCCAAGACAACCGGATTTGCTGACTCGAATTTTGCCGGGACCATGAACTTCAAGCTCCAGTAATTTCTCTTTCAGGTAGGCAAAATAAGGCTCGCCACCGTGATTGGCGCAGCAGGTTTTACCTGCCGGCTTCTGGTTGGTGCACAGAAAAACATGTCGGGTGTAATGATTCAACGGTTACTTGCCTCGTTCTTCAATTTTTGTTTTTAACTTCAACCCGGGTTTAAAGGTCACCACCCTTCGGGCAACGACTGGAATTTCTTCTCCGGTCTTGGGATTTCTGCCTGGACGCTGCGGTTTGTCACGCAGGGTAAAATTACCAAAACCAGAGAGTTTCACGTGCCTGCCGTTTTCCAAGGCATGGCGAATGGTTTCAAAAAACTGCTCTACCATGATTTTGGCTTCCGGCTTCGGCAGCCCCAATTCATTGCATAATGTTTCTGCGATCATTGCTTTACTTAGAGCGTTCACGATTACTCCCTCAATGTTATAGCAAATTTCTCATCCAGTTTTTTGATTATAGCACTGATTATCTCATTGATCTCATGATCAATCAGGGTGCGCTTATCGTCCTGCAGAGTCAAAGCGATGGCAATGCTTTTCTTGCCAGTCGGGATTGAACCGCCGGTGTAGACGTCAAACACATCAAAGGATTTAAGCCAGCCATTGGCAACTGTACCCTGAATCAGGGCTTCAATGGCCGCCACAGAGACCTGTTCATCGACCAGGAGGGATAAATCGCGACGAATTTGCGGGAATTTCGAAATCGGCTGATACCGGACTGGCTTTACCTGAGCAAGCGATGCCAATGTCAGCTCAAAAAGGATGACTTCGTCGCTAACATCCAGCGCCTGTGCCAAACGGGGGTGGAGCACACCGCACCAACCGATGGGTTGCCCATCCCGCATTAAGCGGGCGGATTTACCAGGGTGAAGCGCGTCATGTTCTGCTTTCTGGAAGGCAATGTCCCCAAGATGCAACGAAGCAAAAAGGGCTTCCAAATCCCCTTTAGCGTCATAAAAATCAAACGCGCGCGTCTGTTCAAGCCAGTTTAACGCCCCGCTCTGGCCGGTTAACAGGCCAGCAAAACACGCCCGCTCAGTCAGCTTGCCGTCCTTCACGTCAAAAATAACGCCGTTTTCAAAAAATTTGATCGTTGGCTGCTGGCGATGGATGTTATACACCATCGATGCGATGAGGCCAGGCCACATGCCCGCCCTCATCTGCGACAGTTCCGAAGAAATGGGATTAAGCAGGGTCATGAACTTCTGAGCCGGGTAAAGGGCAGCCTGCAATTCAGGATCAACAAAGCTGTAGCTGATGGTTTCATGATAACCACGCGCCATAAAAAACTGTGACAATTGCTTGCCCAGGGTTTCAAGCGGATTAATTACGCCGGCCTGCACGGTGGTAATCATTTTATCGCCGGGAATCCGATCATAACCATATAAACGCACGATTTCTTCAATCAGATCGACATCCAGGCGCATGTCAAAACGGTGAGTCGGCGGGGTCACTTTCCAGACGTCGCCCTGATTATCAACCGTCATGCCCAGTCCCTGCAGCATGTGTAGCATGTCCTGGGGGCTCACCTCAAGGCCAGTCAATTGTTTGACCTTGCCGGGTTTTAAGTGAATGACTTTGTTTTGCGGCAAGTGTTCAGGCTGGCTAACCCGCGATACCGGTCCTGCCTTTCCGCCGGTGATAGCCAGTAACAATTCGGTGGCCCTTTCAATGGCCAAGCCTTGTAAAGCAGGATCCACACCCCGTTCAAAACGCTGTGAGGAATCCGTGCTTAAACCGTAGCGCCGCGCAACCCCAGCAATGGTTACCGGATTGAAAAAAGCACTTTCCAAAAAGACATCGACTGTCTCTTCTGTCACACCGCTGCAGGCGCCGCCCATGACTCCGGCTATAGCCACGGGCTGGCTGGCATTGGCAATGACCAGCTCATTACCCGTCAGTTCGGCCTGCTGGCCATCGAGCAAGTCAATCACCTCGCCTTTCTGACTCTTACGCACCCGGATGCCGCTGTCAACCAGTCTTAAATCAAACGCGTGCATGGGTTGTCCAAGTTCCAGCATCACGTAGTTGGTGATATCCACGACAGGATGAATGGCGCGAATTCCTGAACGGCGAAGTTTTTCACGCATCCACAAAGGCGTTTTCGCCTGCGGGTTAATGCCGCGGATAACGCGGCCGTAATATTGTGGGCAACCTTCCCTGTCGAGCAATTCAATGCTGATTTCTTCATCCATGGCGGGCGGGCAATGGGCAGCGGCCGGTTTTTTTAAGGGTAACCGGCTGATGGCCGCTACCTCGCGGGCTATCCCCAACACACTCAGGCAATCCGCACGATTGGGCGTTAAATCAATGTCCAGTACCTGATCATTAAGCATCAGGTAATCTCTAAGATCCTGTCCTGTGGGAGCGTCGTCGTCCAACTCGATGATGCCCTCTGACGCATCCGCCAACCCCAGTTCAGACGCAGAGCACAGCATGCCCTGTGACAGTTCACCGCGCAGGGTCGATTCCTTGATGGTCAATCCCCCCGGAAGCGTCGCGCCAACCTGAGCCAGGGCCACCTTTAAACCCGCACGGACGTTGGCGGCGCCACACACCACGTTAAGTGGCTTGCCATTGCCCGTATCCACCTCACACAAAGTCAGCTTATCGGCCTGCGGATGGGGCATCGTCTGCTTCACCTGCGCCACAATGACCTTATCAAAAGCCCCGGCAACCGGATTGACCGCGTCGACTTCCAAACCCGCCATGGTTAAAAGCGCAGCCAGTTCCTCTGCGTTTTTTGCAGGATTTACCCATTCACGTAACCATAATTCACTAACTTTCATCGTCAATACCTGTCCACTGTTTGGAGACTTCCCATCCGTTGCCGAGCCTGGCAACGACTAGAATTGTTTTAAAAAGGTTAAATCGTTTTCAAACATCATACGCAGATCGTCAATGCCAAAATACAGCATGGCCAATCGGTCCATACCCATACCAAACGCCCAGCCCTGATAATCTTCGGCTGAAATATTGACCGCTGCCAGCACGTTAGGATGCACCATACCGCAGCCCAAGACTTCGAGCCATCCGGTGAATTTGCAGGAACGGCAACCCGATCCGGAACACTGAGTGCACTCGATATCGACTTCCGCTGAAGGTTCAGTAAAAGGGAAATAAGACGGCCTGAATCGTAAAGCCAACTCGCGGCCAAAAAAAGCAGCGAAGAAATCGTGCAGCAAACCACGCAGCCCGGTTAAGGTCGCTTCCTTATCCACTAACAATCCTTCAACCTGATGGAACATGGGGGTGTGCGTTAAGTCGGAATCACAACGGTAAACACGTCCCGGCGCGATGAGTCGCAGGGGCGGTTGACGGTTTTCCATGGTGCGAATTTGCACCGGGGACGTGTGCGTACGCAGTAAATGGCCATCACCAAAATAGAACGTGTCATGCATCGCACGTGCGGGATGATGTCCGGGAATATTCAATGCTTCAAAATTGTAAAATTCAGTTTCAATTTCCGGGCCACTGACGATATCAAAGCCTAATCGGCTGAAATAATCATTGATGAATTGCTTGACCTGGGTGACCGGGTGTTGAGATCCATACCTGGGTTGCCGACCCTTTAAGGTGATATCAATGCGTTCTGATTCGAGTTTTTTCTGGAGCAGATCTTCTTTTAGTGTCAGCATCTTTTCTTCAATCAGCGCGCTGATGGCTTGTTTAGCCTGATTAACCAATTGACCCACGCGCGGCTTTTCCTCGGGCGGCAGGGCGGCTAATCCTTTCAGGATTTCCGTAAGCCGACCTTTCTTACCCAAATAGTCAACACGTATTGCTTCCAGCGTGTTGATATCTTG
Organism: Legionella sp. MW5194; assembly: GCF_016864235.1. Lineage (NCBI taxonomy): Bacteria > Pseudomonadati > Pseudomonadota > Gammaproteobacteria > Legionellales > Legionellaceae > Legionella > Legionella sp. MW5194. The sequence goes on along the minus strand of NZ_CP045732.1, from coordinate 546,503 downwards.
GGCCTGGCCGATGGCTTCCGACGCATGTTGCTGCAACTCGATAATATCTTGCATGATTTTGCCTACATGTAAAAAAGGAGGCCAAAGCCTCCTCGTGATTCAACAAACACTCAGTTCATTTTGCAAGGGCGGCTTTCGCTTGCTCAGCAAGAGCTGCAAATGCAGGTTTATCATAAACAGCCATGTCGGCGAGGATTTTTCGATCCAGCTCGATTGTGGCCTTTTTCAAACCATTGATCAGTTGGCTGTAAGAAATACCGCACTCACGTGCCTGAGCATTGATACGGGTAATCCATAAAGCACGGAACTGACGTTTTTTCTGACGTCTGTCGCGGTAAGCATACTGGCCCGCTTTGATAACGGCCTGTTTGGCTACACGATAGGTCCGGCTACGGGCACCGTAATACCCTTTGGCTTGATCTAATATTTTCTTGTGACGGGCTTTCGCAGTCACACCACGTTTAACTCTTGGCATTTTCTATCCTCCCCTTAACTACCATGCAACATACGAGCGGCCAACTTGGCATCACAATCTTTCAACCGACTGGACGCAACACGTAAATGGCGCTTTTGCTTGGTGGATTTTTTAGTGAGGATGTGATTCCTGTAAGCGCCGCGACGCTTGATAGAACCACTCGCTGTCTTACGGAAGCGTTTACTCGCTCCACGATGTGACTTTAATTTTGGCATAAAAATATACTCCGCATTTTTATTTCGCTACATACACAATGAAGTGACTGCTGGACAACTGGGGTGATTACTTCCCGGACGTCAGAAAACCACTCTACTTTTTCTTGGGCGACAATACCATCAATAACTGGCGTCCTTCACGTTTCGCCTGCTGTTCAACCACGCCGTATTCGGCAGTGTCCTGTTGCAAACGTTCCATGATCTTCATACCAATATCCTGGTGAGCCATTTCACGACCACGGAACCGCAGCGTGACTTTGACTTTGTCCCCATGATTTAGGAAACGTATCAGGTTGCGTAGCTTGACCTGATAATCCCCATCTTCCGTCGTAGGACGGAATTTCAGCTCTTTAACTTGAATCTGCTTCTGCTTTTTACGTGCTTCAGCCTGTTTTTTACTCAACTCAAAGAGAAATTTACCATAATCCATGATGCGGCAAACAGGAGGTTTGGCTGTAGGTGAAATTTCCACCAAATCTAAACCGCTTTCCTCCGCTGCGCGCAACGCTTCACGCGTTGAAATAATACCTGCTTGGTTGCCATCAGCATCAATTAAACGTACTTCGGGTACATTGATCTGTTCATTAACTCGTGCGCGATCACTATCACGCTTGTTTGTTACACTAATGGTCTTATCCTCCAAACTTGGGTTTACATGCGACTCTTCGCAGCAATTTCCTGCTGCAGCATTTCGCCAATTTTATCAATAGCCATGACTCCCAAATCAGCTCCTTCACGAGTCCGGACAGCAACAGAGCCACTTTCGACTTCTTTGTCGCCTATTACCAGCAAATAGGGAACCTTTTGCAGAGTATGCTCGCGAATTTTAAAGCCTATTTTCTCATTTCTCAAGTCAAAATTTGCACGAATGCCTTGTTTTTGCAAAATTTCAGTGACTTTCGTGGCGAAAGCATCCTGCTTTTCACTGATGGTCAGCACCATTGCCTGTACTGGCGCGAGCCACAAAGGGAACTTCCCAGCGTAATGTTCGATAAGAATGCCCATGAAGCGTTCAAACGAACCTAAAATGGCTCGGTGCAGCATAACCGGTGTTTTTTTACTGCCGTCCTCCGCCACATAACTGGCTTCGAGACGATCCGGCATGGAGAAATCAACCTGAATTGTACCACACTGCCAGATGCGGCCCAATGAATCAGCCAGCGAGCATTCAATTTTAGGGCCATAGAAAGCACCTTCACCGGGCGCGTCAGCCCAGGTAATGCCACGGCTACGCATCGCCTCCTGCAAAGCACCCTCCGCTTTATCCCAGACGGCGTTGCTACCCACTCGTTTTTCGGGGCGAAGCGCAAGGCGATACTTGATTTCATTAAAACCGAAATCAGCATAAACGGATTGCACAAGCTCGAGCATCATCGCGACTTCCGACTGGATTTGCTCTTCTGTGCAAAAAATGTGTGCGTCGTCCTGCACCATGTTGCGTACCCGCATCAAACCATGCAGGGAGCCGGAAGGTTCACAACGGTGACAGTTACCAAACTCGGAAAAGCGCAAAGGCAAATCACGATAACTCTTAAGACCATTATTATAGACTTGAACGTGGCAGGGGCAGTTCATGGGTTTGACTGCGTAATGACGATTTTCAGTCTCGGTAACGAACATTTCTTCACGGAAATTATCCCAGTGGCCTGATTTCTCCCACAAGGTTCTGTCCACCAATTGAGGTGTTCTGATTTCCTGGTAGCCAAAATGACGCAGGCGCTCCCGCATGTACTGCTCAAGCATTTGATAAATTGTCCAACCCTTCGGATGCCAGAATACCATTCCCGGAGCAATTTCCTGAAAATGAAACAAATCCAGGGCCTTGCCCAGTTTGCGATGGTCTCGCTTTTCAGCTTCCTCAATGCGATGCAGGTAACTCTCCAGTGCTTTTTTATCACCCCAGGCTGTACCGTAAATGCGCTGCAACATTTCATTATTGGAATCACCGCGCCAGTAGGCACCAGCCACCTTGGTGAGCTTGAACGCTTTTAAACGGCCGGTAGAGGGCACATGCGGGCCACGGCATAAATCTTCAAAGTCGCCTTGCTTGTAAAGGGAAATCACTTCACCGGCAGGAATGTCGGCAATGATTTTTGCTTTATACTCTTCGCCTAAACTACGGAAATAGCTTATGGCTTCATCTCGCGGCATTTCCCGCCGTGTGACGGGGTAATCGGCTTTGGCCAACTCGGCCATTTTCGCCTCGATACGCTCGAGGTCGTCCGGAGTAAATGGACGCCCAAAGGCAAAATCATAATAAAAACCGTCTTCTATCACCGGACCGATGGTGACCTGAGCACTGGGGAATAAACTTTTCACCGCCTGGGCGAGCAAGTGGGCAGTCGAATGGCGGATAACCTCAAGGCTTTCTTCCTGTTTATCAGTAATTAACAGCAAATCACTGTCATTTTCAATGATAAAACAGGTATCCACTAATTGATTGTTGACCTTGCCGGCGAGCGTGGCCTTGGCCAGACCCGGGCTGATGCTGTTAGCCACTTCAAAGACAGAAACAGCCTGTTCAAAATGCTTTATTTGACCATCAGGCAGTTTAATGTTTGGCATGTTGTTCTCCTTCCCCTACCAGGCTCTCATTTATACTGAATTTAGGGATCGATAGCAATCGGGTTTTAAAAACGGTCATTGGGCCATCTCCCATCCATTTTTTTGTCAAACACCAGACCAAAAAAAAACCCTGCAAAGCAGGGTTAAGATGGTAGGCACGAGTGGGATCGAACCACCGACCACCACCATGTCAAGGTGGTGCTCTACCACTGAGCTACGTGCCTGGAATTCGTCGCTATTTGCGAATGGCCGAGATTATATAAAAGCTCTCTCGACAAAGCAAACATTATTTTCAGCTCGGCATCTGCTCTTATCCCTTGAAAACAAGCCAGGCCCCTGGGCCCGGCTTGGCGAGGTTAACCGCTATGGTTAAACCACTTCTGGGAGGATGAGGCACTCCCTGCATCTCCTCCTGCTGGACTTGAAACACTAGGTTTCGCGGCAATGGTAGCAAACGCCGGCAATTTGTCAACCACTGATTTCTAAACGAAACCAAAGGTTTCGTTTTGTTATGATTTACAGCCAAAGTAAAGCTTTGTTACACTTCGTTCCTTTACCATTGAAGATAGAGCATGGACAAAACCGGTTTAGCCAAACAATTCGCCTGTCGTCTGAAGGAGGCCATGATAAGCGCCGGCCTAACCTCCACCCGTTCGACTTCCGGCGTCTGTATTCACCAACTGGCGGAAATTACCCGTTACTCCTTACAGATTTGTCGACGCTACCTGCGGGGAGAAGCCATTCCCGAACCCGTTAAGCTGATAGAAATGGCTGAAAAATTAAATACTTCACCCGGATGGCTGCTTTTTGGCGAGTCCTACCCTTCACAAAATGCACAAAAATTGACCATCGACAAGAAACTACTTCACTATATTTTTTTACAGGCTGGGGCTTTATATAATGCCGCTGAAACGGAAGATACTGCGGCCTTTTTGACTAATCTGGTCAATGATGTCAGTTTGATCAGTGCCTCTGAGGAGCAATCAAAAAGGATCATCGATCTCGCCCTGTCTTCCGTCAATTACTTCAACCATTAACACGGACGTCACAGGAACCTCATGAATACCGGCTGCAATTCAATAACCCCCCATCCCCAACTTCTCGAGGTGTTGTTTACTTGCAGGCAACGCAGTGCGCGTGTGTTTGACGATGTGTTGGGCCTGCACGACGTGGACCACCTCGCCATAGCCTTCGTCAGCCAACAGCAGCAACTGCTTATTCTGTCTTCCACACCGTCTCTTGAATTTAATCTCTTCAGTCAGCACCTGTGGCGCTTCGATCAAAGTTATTCGCTTGCCTGGATGGCCAAACAGGGTTTTGCCGGGTGGCAAAGCCTTTATCATCCAGCCTGCTACCATGAATTGTTCTATTACAAGCAGTTAAAAACCCATTACCGGCGAGGACACTCACTGGCCATCGCCTATAATCATCAGCCGCTGGTTTTTTCTTATGCCAGCCGCAAGGAAACCGAGACGGGTGACATCAGCCGGGATCTCTCGAAAATGGGGTTTTACTGCGCGCAATTACTGCACCCGCTGCTGAAACCATTGGGTTTTTAACAAAACCTGTGCAAGGCCAACCGCCGGAGGGCGGTTGACTTGACGCGGTCAATTCGTACAGGCATAGGAAGGATGGGTTGCGATGACATTTTGGTAGAGTTCGAGGGTTAAATCGGGAATACCATCCCCTTTTTTCGAGTCAGGATTGCCTTCTCCGGCCTTGCTGTTAAGCGCCACAGCCACCGTGATGTTATTGCATTCACTTAAGACGTACATTACACGATAGCCCAGGGTACTCCCTTCGTAAACCCAGAACCGGGTTTTCATTGATTTATCATAATAATAACCCACACCCAGCCCAAATCCGCGCGGATCATCGGCAGTGACCGTATCGATGGGGTTTCCTGTTTCCATGGAGACAATCGATTTTAATTCCTGCAAGGCTTTTTCACGGTGTTCCGGACGAAACAATTTGCCATGGTAGAGGAGTTGCACCCAGTGAATCACATCCGGCATATCAGCAATGATGGCCCCGGCACCACCTGCCCAGGATAGATTATTTTCAGTAATATCCACTAGCCCTTTTTTATCGGTGTCGTAGACATAGCCATGCGCCATACGCGGCATGACTTGCTCATGCACTTTTTCGCCTTCTGCACCCGCGGGGTAAAAGGTGTTTTGCAGGTGATGCGGCTTGATAATCCGCTCCTGCAATTCCTGTGCAAGGGGATTGCCGGTCACCGTTTCAATGATGAGGGCGGCGAGAATATAATTGGAATTGGAATAATCGAAGCGATTCTTGGGCGCAGGCGGCAGCGTTTTGTCGGGGGAAGCATAATTTAAAAGCTCCGCGTCAGTCCATTGCATTTTAAAATCAGACTCGTCTTCTTTCTTTCCAAATTCTTCGCTCGCGGTATAATTAGGGATACCGCTGGTCATGTTCAATAGTTGTTCGATGGTGACGTCCTTCCAGTGGGGGTATTGCGGCAACCATTTACCCACCGGATCCTTAATGGATAATCGCCCCTCACCTTCCAGTTGTAAAATAATGGCGGCCACAAACGACTTGGTTATGCTGCCAATCTCAAACAGACTGCTTGAATTGACCGGCTTATTGTAGGGTGAACGGCCACTGACGCCTGCATAAAAACCATAAACAGTGCCTTTGTCAGCGCCTTTTTTCTCAGGCAAAAAAACTGCAGCGGCAATCCCCGTGACGTCTTCGATTTTTCCTTTGTGGGCTAAATAATTGTCAATGACTTTCTGCAAGCCCTGTTTCGACAATTGTTCACTGTCATGATTCGCCATCGTTGGGATGACATACCCTGCCGCGACAGTCAATAAGGCAATACCAAGAACTTTATTTTTCATACCCTATCCTTATAATAATGGTCGCTAAAGACGCCAAGCTACCGTACCAGTATGGCATAACTTAACAGAGCACTCCACGTCAGCCTGAGTTGGTTGGTTTTTTTTGCGATAAGGCGCGCAGGGCTTCCAGCGACTCGGCGAGCTCCCCGGTTCTCACCTTCTCCAGACGACCAATCGCCGCCAGATCAATGGCGACCCAATCGCAATGAGGGTGCGGCAACGCCTCAACCTGATGGCTCATCGCGCGCAGGTAGGCCACCTTAGTCCCCAGGTCGCTGGAATAAAAACAAGGATTACTTTTGCCCGTCCCATATTTGTAAAGGGAGAGTTTTCTAGGCAGTACCTGGTGCACAAAGGTGGACAATTGAAACGTCAGATCGTCTCGGCAATATTCATTGGCTACATGGACCGGCACATCGTATTGAGCCTTACCAACTTTTAACCAGGCTTGATGTTGTTCCTCCGTGTCCTCCTTAAGGCGCCTAATGTCCATGTACTCTTTCATTGCGGTTTTAAGCGGGGTGAAATTAAAACCAGTCGAGTCTTTCACCTTCACTCCGTTTTGCGTGTAACTCACTCCATTCTTCTCCATGTCCTCACAACGCTTAAGCATCTCAGCGGCCGTATCGGCATCCATGTACTTCTCAAGCATGTGGGTATCCTTTGCCCAGTAGGCGTATTCATAGGCAGTCATCTGTTTGAAGGTTCGCAAAGAATAGTCCGTGACTGTACCCGGGACTAACAGTAATTCAGGATGCATGGCCACGATGTCCTCTGCCTTTTTCTGGTTTCCATTGACAACATGCTGTAGTAACCGGTCAACAAGTCTCGCTGGCTGCAAGAAGGTATGGGAGCGTTTATGGGTTGTAATAAAGGCACTGATATCCTTCTTTGTGAGGTAAGAGCCAATGACATTCAGGGCATCCTTTGGCAGAGTCTGAAAATAGGGATAGCAGGTCAGGTCTTTTATTGCTTTGGGTAAATTGTTAATCGCCGATAAATCACTGACTAATTCCAACTGTTCATTAACCGGCAAACTAAAAAAATCACTTATTTTTTCCTGAATTTTTCTAATTCAGCAGTCAGTTCTTTTTTTCCATCCATCCATTGGACTGCCTTCTCCTGCAAGGTTTGAAAATGAAGGGAATGTGTTTCATTTTTGGAAAGTCCCATTGCTTACCTGCCTGCCTCTATTGAGAATAATATTATCGAAATGTTCATTATATAACACGCAAGCAACCAAATGGTATAAAACTTGCCTCCCTTTGAGGATGACATCATGAACGAGGAGCACGCATGAGCGAATTTAAACCCCAGCACATGAATGCCACAATGGATGACCTTCTTGGCAACGGCGGCAAGGGACGCTACCTTTTTCTGACCGGTTCGGATGAGAGAGCACAACAGATTAGCGAGCGATTTACTCACCCTGTCGTTAAACGCCACCCTCGCCAGCATAATTTTTATTTAGGCACGCTGCCAGGCAAAAACGGCATGATTGACGTTGGTGCCATTTCCACCGGAATGGGAGGGCCGAGCGCCGACATTATTATTAATGAACTGGCCGCATTGGGCGCCCGGCGTTTATTACGTATCGGCACCGCCGCCTCCCTCCAATCTGAACGGGTCAATGTGGGGGATCTGGTCATCGCTACCGGCGCCGTTCGTGATGACAAGTCCTCCTGGGACTACATTTATCGTGAATACCCGGCCGTGGCTTCGCTGGAATTTCTAGTCGCCTCAGGCCGGGCGATTAAAAAAATGACGGTTTCCAGTGACACCCATTTTGGCCTGGTGCATTCCAAAAGTTCGCTGTTTGCACGGGAATTTAATTTAAGCCTGACAGAAGAAAACCGTCATTACATGGATGGGATACGTCAGGCTGGGGTGTTGGCCACCGAAATGGAGTGTGCCCAGCTTTTTACCTTGTCGTCGTTATTGTCCGCGCGTCAACAGCAATTGCACCCGCAAAATCCAGCTCAGGGCATACTGGCAGGCGCCATTCTTGCCATTATTGGCGATGACAAGGCTTCCTTTTCCGATAACAAGGAGGCAACCAGCCGTGCCGTGACGGCTGCCATTGAACTGGGTTTGGAAACCATGATTGAAATGCAGGCGATTGATGAAAATCCGCACAACTTGTTTTAGTCGGTTCGACTAACTAGAAATTTTCCCTGATTCTGGCCAGCTGATCGACGCTGTCTTTGAGCATGGTACTGAAGGAGTGGAGATCATCGCCGCTAAAACCGTATTGATCAGGGCCAGTGGTCATGCTGACTAAGGTTTTTATCGCCTCAATGGCCTTTTGCACCTCGTCGGCCAGGATTTGCAGGCGTTGGCGTCGTTCGTCAGTTTGTGGGGTAGCAGGCTCCATCGCCAACGCGTCCATTTTAGCTTCAATTTCAACCTGAAGGCCTTTTAATTTTTGATTAAGACGCATGATATTATCGTGGGTCTCTTTATCCACATTCTGAATTTGAACAGCTGGATTATCACTCATTCTCTCTCTCCATCATCACGCGGTTTATGTATTTAGATTAGCGTATGCAGCCTGGTTTGTCAGTCTGGCAATAAATGCTATCATTGTCTTTTTTACGAACAGTGCTCATCATGTTACTGCATTTGTTATTCATTCTCGGGATTTGTGTTGAGGCCATGACCGGCGCCATTGCTGCCGGACGCAAAAAAATGGACTTTTTTGGTGTCATGGTGATTGCCTGCATCACTGCGCTGGGTGGCGGAACCGTTCGCGACATGTTGTTCAATACCCATCCAATTACCTGGGTCGCTCATCCCGAATACCTGTTGTACACCTGTCTTTTTGCCTTTTTGACCATTTTTATTGCCAGCTCATTAGCCCGCATCATGAAGGTCTTTTTAATTCTTGATGCCTTGGGCCTCTCTACGTTTGTGATCATTGGGACACAAAAGGCACTGGCCAATGGGTTAACGCCGAGTATTGCCGTCATCAGCGGCATGCTGACCGGCATCAGCGGCGGGATGTTACGCGACATTCTGTGCAATGATATTCCCTTGGTCCTTCGCAAAGAACTTTACGCTGTCATCGCAGTGGCAGGCGCTGTACTGTACATTACCCTTGAACATTTTCAAGTCAGCAACCACTTAACCATCTTAATCACCATGACAGCCATTTTTGTCACGCGATTATTGGCCATTTTCTTTCACATTGAAATGCCAAAATTCGATTACTCTGCCAGTTTAAGCAAACGGCGCAGGCAATAAACGCACTGTTTATTGCCGTTCCTTCATCAGGCTTCGCGGACTTCGCGAATAACCACGTCTTCAAGCGGCACATCCCCATGCCCCATGCGTTGGCCTGTTTTGACTTTGACGATGGCATCGACTACATCCATACCATCGACCACTTCGCCAAATACGCAGTAACCATAACCTTGCGGATGCTCTCCGGTAAAATTCAGGAATGCATTATCAACCACATTGATGAAGAATTGGGAAGTAGCGGAATGCGGATCCATGGTTCTTGCCATGGCAATCGTCCCGCGCTTGTTTGGCTTGGCATTCTTCGCCTCGTTTTTGATCGGCGCATTGCCTTTTTTCTGCTCCATGTCCGCGGTCAATCCACCGCCCTGGATCATGAATTTATCAATCACGCGATGAAACATGGTATCGTTATAAAACCCGCTGCGGACATACTCCAGAAAATTATCGGCAGTGATTGGGGTATTTTCCTTATCCAGTTCGACGTGGATATCGCCCATTGACGTTGAAATAATGACCATTGTTACTCCTCTTCAGTTAAATAGGACGCTCGTCATTGGACGACGATAAAATCAAATCACGCATTTTAGCACAAACATCGTGCATGACATGAATATTATGAATACTCGCCAAGGCGGTAAATAAGGTGGCTTTTTGTTTAAACAGATGGTGCAGAAAAGCCCGTGAATAATGTCGGCAGGTGTAGCATTGGCATCCCGGCATGACTGGGCTATCGTCCTCGGCATAATGTGCTTTTTTTATCTGGATCCGCTGATTTTCATGAGGGCTGTCAAATTTAAGCCAATGCCCTTCTTTAATCACTTCGCCGCAATACAGGGCGCCATGGCGGGCATTGCGGGTAGGTGCCACACAATCAAACATGTCAATGCCTTCTTTGACGACATCCAGTAAATCCTGGGGTGACATGCCGACCCCCATGGTATAACGCGGCTTGTTTTCCGGAAGAAACGCATGGACCCAACGGATGATTTCCACGGTTTTTTCCATATCAAAACCAACGGTTTCGCCACCAATGGCCACGCCGTCGGTAGTAACGGAACTGACAAACGCCGCGCTTTCGCGGCGTAACTCCTCATAAATGCCACCCTGGATAATGCCAAACAAAGCCTGGGAATAACCGTAGCGCGAATGGGGATGTTCCTGGTGGTAGGCAATGGATTGTTTCAGCCAGCGGTGAGTGCGCGTCATGACCTGCCGGGCTTGCTCTCTACTTAACGCATCGGGTGTGCATTGATCAAAGGCCATGATGATATCGGCACCAATGATTTTCTGGGTTTCAAGCGACATTTCCGGCGTCATGTGAATAACACGTTGGCCATCAGGCAATTTGAAATGCGCCCCCTCTTCATCAATGGTACAAATCTCCTTGTTTCGTGACAGACTAAACACCTGGAAACCACCGCTATCGGTCAACATCGGCCCATGCCAATTCATAAACGGGTGCATGCCGCCTGCTTTTTCAATGACTGTCATTCCAGGTGCACAAAGCATGTGGTAGGTGTTGCCACCCAATATGATTTGACTGCCTGCCTGAATTAACTCTTCCGGCATCATATTATTGACGCCGGCACGGGTGCCTACCGGCATGAAGACGGGCGTGATAAATTCGCCATGGGCGGTTTTAACGCGAGCCACCCGGGCTTTATTGTGGGGATAGGCGTGCAGGACTTCGCAATGAAATGAACTCATGATGGGTTATGCCTGTTGCAAATAAGCCATGATAGCCAAGTGCGCGCCATTTGACCAGAAGCTCTAGCGTTTACTCAACACCAGCCAGTTAATGGCTCCGGCCAGAATCATGGCAAGAAAATAAAGTGCAGCCCAGGCCGGCATGGACAATCCCAACCAAGTCCAGGTAATCTCGGCACAGTCCCCTGCGCCCAAGAGCAAAGCATGCACCACATCCTGCCAGGGAAAATAGCGGATTAACACATCAAGACCTGGCAGGCAAGCCGGGGTTTGTTCCGGCGGCAGGGATTGCAACCAGATCTGGCGCGCGGCAAAATAAAATCCCGCCACCGCAAAGGTGATGATCAATGCCGCAATGTATTTTCCGCCACGACTCATTCCCCAAAACCAGGACATCATGGTGAAAGCCAATAAGGCCATGACACTGAAACGCTGCATCAGGCAAAGGGGACAGGGCGTCAAGTCCCTGACCAGTTGAAAATAGAAGGAAGCGGCAAGCACGAACAGGGTGACAAACACCAATAACAATTGCCAATAACGGTAAAACCTGGAACTCATGATTGAGGCAACATGTATAGAATCGCGTTTTTAATGTCCTCGTCGCTGCAATCCACACAGGTTCCTTTCGCTGGCATGGCATTGAGGCCCTTGATCGCGGAGGCGGTCAGACCATCGATGTCTTTTCGAGCAGCGATGCGTGCCTTCCATTCGGCTTCGACACGGAATTTGGGCGCCCCGGCCACACCGTCACGATGACAGACACTGCAATACTGATCATAAACTGCCTGCCCTGGTTCCTTTTTTTCTACCGCAGCGGTCTGCACAGGCTGGGTGGATGGCGTTTGCGCCTCTCCTTCTTTCTGGACACGCACGCTGCCTACCGGTTTGATGCGGTTAATAATCTGCTGCTTGTCAAAATCATCCACCGCATAGACACCTGATGATAAGGCTATGAGCAACATAAAAATGCCAAAGCGCATGGCGTGTACCTCATAAAATAAATTAATCAAAATGATACCGGTAAGCCCGGCGCATTTCCAGCGTCAAGGCACATCGGGAATCCCTATTAAAGCAACAGTAATTCCTCAGCATCCACCTCTTCAAGGTGACGGTGGTAAGAGAGTATTCTGTCTTCCTGGACATCAAACAATGCCGTGCCTTGAACATAGGCATAATAATAGGTGTCTTCGCCCTGGAGTGGATGAGCAGGCACGAGATTGTTTTCCCAGTTTGCATTTAAACTGTTGACCTGCCAGAGGCAGGGGATTTTTTCCCCGCTTAATAGTTGCTCAAGAACCGGCCCATCTACCCCGTTGTCACGCGCCAGATCATAATGCAAACGTAAATCCGATTGGTTTTTTACAATCAGGAAGCTCACGCGGGCATCATCATCCAGCAACAGGAAACTGCCCGAATTGTCGGCCAGGTAATATTCGACAATACCTCTTTCTTCGCGCAATTGCTTAAAAAATGCGGCAAAATGTTTATCATGAAGGCAGCTTGGTGACGTCACTGACAGCATGCGAACGATCATTTCTGACATCGCCTGAAAATACTGCCATTGCAGTTCATAAATGCTCTTGGTGATCAATTCGGCCGCCAAGGGATCACTTTTCTGAATGTAGCGATGGATCAATCCCTCATTGAAGGCTTCAATTGCTACTTTTTCATCGGCCTTACCAGTCAGCAGTATTTTTTTAATGTTGGTGTCGGCAATGCGGCGGCAAAACTCAATGCCATCTATGCCGGGCATGGCATAATCCACGACCACCACGGAGATTTCCGAGAACCGCCGGGGATTGTAAATTTCAGCGTGAATGGCCGCCAGATTCAAATTGATGGTTTGATTGGTCAGCGGACAATGTTTAGCTTCGGTGTATTCGCTTAAGCAGCGCTGACTCAGCGTTTCGGATTCACCCCGTTTTCTTTGAATGCAATCCAGTGCATCAAACGGGGAATCGAACATGCGATAAGCCAATCCTTCATCCAGTTGCAGCACGAAATTCAGCAAAAAATCGCGGCTGTCGTCAATAAACAAGGCAGTACTTGGAAAATAACAGGTGGGAATTGAATAATGTTGCATAGCTCCTCCTGAGCAAGCGTTCCAATAACAATACCAGTTATAAGCGCTGACAAAATGGTATTTACTGCGGAACAGGTGATGTCCGTGTCACCTGACTGATCAGGCCTTACAACGTGTTTATAAAAAATAACATAGGCTAATCTTTTTGCCAAATAAAAATCAGTCGTACTTGGGAAATGTCAACACGAATTGAGTGTAGACCCCTTCCTGCGATTCACACTGAATATCTCCCCCAAAACGCTGCATGACCAGTTTGCAAAAAGACAATCCAAGACCCGTTCCCATAAACGTGGTGGTATAAAAATGATTAAACAAACGCGCCAATTGTTGCTCAGACATGCCTTTTGCGGAATCCCTGAAATAAAGAAAATTGTACTTTTCTCCCTGCTCAGCCCAGATCACCACATCCCCTTTTTGCACCGTGGCGATGGCATACAATGCATTTTTAATGAGATTAAACAACACATGCTGCATTAACAACCTGGACCCGTAAAAATTAAAATCACCATGCCAGCTGATGAGCTGACGCTCGTCACTGCTTTTGAACGGATAACGTTCCAGGGCCTGCTCAAGGCAATCCGCAATGGAACAGGCCTCCAATTTACAGTTTTGCAGCGAGTTTTCACGGCCGGCTTTGACCAGCAGCATGTCAATGATGGTATTGGCATAATCAATTTCACTGACGATGCGCTCATGGATGCCGGCTAATTGTTGCAATCGGTTGGGCCTAATGGCATTGTTGAGCAACCCTTTTTCACTGGCTAAATGATAGGCTTGAACCAGTTGCGGCGAATACCGCGCCATGGCCACAGCCCCGCTTTTAATGCCAAGCAGCGGCGTTCGCAATTCATGCGCAATCATCCCGGCAGCTGCTGCCATCCCGTCCAAACGCTGCTGTTGCAGCATGGCTGTTTTGTAATTTACCGTTGAACCCACAATAATGACAAAGCTCACCACCAGGAGCATTTCGACATGCTCTTCGCCAAAATAGACCACGGGCGCTGACAGGTAATGGCAAAGCAGTGCCAATCCCCAGCCCAGCACCAGCAGAATAATCATGGTCGGCACATCAACGAGCAGCACCAGAAGAAACACACTGCACAAAAGCGACATCGCCGATATTACGCTGGCATGGCTCATTAAAAAAAAATAGGAATAAAAGAACGGCAAGGCATAAAGGATGGTTATAAACCAGTACCAGGGCAGGTAGGGTTTTAATCGCAACGGCCAATAAGGCGTTAAGGCCAGACCCAATCCGAGCAGGCTTGCCACAAGCCTTAAGCTTAAATTTTCATAGGGTTGTGGGAACCAGTCTGTCCAGATCCAGTAGAATAAAGGAAACCCTGCAAAAGCAAGTATCCCTACGGCAACAAGCTGATGTGCAGCATGCGACAGGCTGCGCTGCATTGAATGATCAAGGTAGGTCACCGCCTTTTTGAAATTGCCCATCGCATCCCTTCAGACTGACTGTAACAGCAAGAATTGACTACCGCCCGTTCAATGTCAAGCTTCCGCCGCGACATCAGACACCCGTCATCTTACGTAAAAATTTGCATAAACGACGTGGCGCAATGCCCCCCTGGATATTATACTAAAGACAAGTTATAACTTCCTGTTTCTTATAGGAACACTTATCGTCCGTCACTTCACGCGATAATGGATATTCAATCAAATTCAACAAGGACTTGCCCATGACTAAACACCGTGATGACGCTCCTCCCTCTTTGCCATCCGAAGCAAGGCCTGAGCGTCCTGAAGCAAAAAGCGAGCCTCGTCGTTTACGCTGGTCGCCGCTTTCGTTTGCTGCCCTGGGTGCTGCGGCCCTGTCACTGATTTTAGCCTGGTATGCCCTTTCAGAGTCACGACAGTTCAACGAAGACAAGCAGAGTCTCCAGACAGCATTTGAAACCCTTAGCCAGGCGCAGCAAAGTCATGTGCAACAACTTAATCAGTTACAGCAACAGATTAAAAGCGCGCAAAGCCAGTTGCAGGAGCGACTCACGGAGTTAAACAACCACGTGAATACCGCCATGGCACAACGACTCTACCAAAAGCAGGATTGGGTCTTGCTTAAAGCGCGCTATTATCTTGAACTGGCGCAAATCAATGCGCACTGGACGGACAATCAGGAAACCACCGCTGCTCTTTTGCAACAGGCCGATGAGCTGCTGAAAACCCTGTCTGATCAGCGCATCTATGCCATTCGTCAGGCCATTGCCAAGGAAATTGCCGATGTGAAATCCTCCCCCGCCCTTGATATTGCCGGATTAATGAGCCAGCTCGATGCCGCACAGAGCCTCGTATCCAAGTTGCCGATTAAACAAAGCATCAGCAGCCCTTCTGCCAATCCGCTGCCCGCTGCTCAGCAAGGCACACCTTCCGCCTGGCGGGAAAGGCTCAGGGAAAGCTTAAATCTCCTGGAAAAACTGGTCGTGGTCCGTCATCAGACGGACGACATCAGGCCCATTCTTTCACCGCTTCATCAGGCCTTGCTCAGGGAAAGCATTCGCATGAACCTGCAGGAAGCTCAGTGGGCACTGCTACAGAATAATGAGCAGGTTTATCAACAATCGCTGACCCAGGCATTGAAAGACATCCATCGCACCTTTGAAAAAAAGGCGCCGGTCACTCAATCGTTGGTCAAGGAACTGCATGCCTTGAAACAAACGGCATTAAATCCTGCCCGCCCGGTACTTGGTCAATCCCTACCGCTTTTGAATCAATTGATTGAAAGTAACACTGCCTCCACGCCTTCTGCCGCACAACCGGCTTCCACGCAAGAGGATAACTGATGATGATAAGGCTCTTTTTCATTTTCATTGTCCTCTTAACCTCCGTCTGGCTGGGCATCCAGTTAAGCCACGACCCAGGCTATCTGCTGATTGCCATTAACCACTGGACGGTTGAAACCACCTTGTGGGTAGCGATAATCCTGGCGTTGCTTGGTTTTTTTCTGCTTCATTACCTGCTTCTTTTAGGCTCCCGTTTAAGCCGAACTCCCCGCGCCTACAAGGCCTGGCGGCATAAACGGCGTACCCAGCATGCACAGGAGCAGACCCGGCGGGGCTTGATTGAATTCAGTGAAGGCTATTGGTCAGAGGCCCGCAGTAACCTGATAAAGGCCCTTCCCAATGCGGAAACTCCCTTACTGAATTACCTGACTGCTGCGCGCGCAGCGCAGGAAATGGGCGATAATCAACTGCGCGATGATTATTTGCGCGAGGCTCAGCAATCCATGCCTGAAGCCAAAATTGCCGTTGAATTAACCCAGGCCCAATTGCAGTTGGCCAACAAACAATGGGAGCAGGCTTTGGCCACGTTAAGGCACCTGCAGGATTTAGCGCCTAAACACCCCTACGTTTTAAAGCTGTTAATCCATCTTTACCGGGAAGTGCGGGATTGGCCACAATTGATTGCGCTTTTGCCGGAATTGAAAAAATACCATGTGTTAACCGGTGCCGACTACGACAATTTACGGCATCAGACTTACCTGCAAGCCCTGTGTGATCTGGCAAAAGCCGGTCAAAGTGAGGCCTTGACCCAGTTGGTAAACAGCCTGCCCAAGGCCTTGACTTATGATCCTGAACTGATGGCTGAATATGGACGCTACCTGGCCAAACAGGGTCAGGAAACACAGGCAGAATCCATTTTAAGACAGACCCTGCGAAAACAATACAGCCCGCTTTTAGTTACCCTGTATGGGCAATTGAAGGTCAGTGAATCCCAACTCACCTTCGCGGAATCCCTGTTAAAAAAGCATCCCAACTCCCCGGAGTTGTTGCTTTGCCTCGGCCAATTAAGCACGCACAATCACTTATGGGGAAAAGCGCGCACCTATTTTGAAAAGAGCCTGGAGCTCGAGCCTACACCCCAGGCTTATGAAGAGTTGGGCAAATTACTGCAGGAATTAAATGATGCAGCAGGCGCCTGCCAAGCTTATCGACAGGGGTTAACGCTGGTTATTAATAAAAAATAATCATGGTGAGCCTGGAGTTATACGCACGCCCCCGCCTGTTGTCCTGTTTTTCTGTCTCACAAAGGCCACCGCCCACCATAAGGCGCAATAAAACAAGGCATAGAACAACGAGGCATTTTCTGCTTTCGCCCAGCCAAACAAGGTGCGGGTAATCATCAGTTTTGCACTCACCACCGTCCCGTCAGCCAGTGTCCATTTTACCATTGCCTGGAGTTTTAAAAACAGCACATGGAGAACATAAACCGCCAGCGCCTGGGTACCCAACACCCTGAAAGGTTGACCCCAGGTTTTTAAGCCTTTGACATCCATGAGCCAGTAACAACCGCTGAAAAGGAGTAAGGCCACACCACCCGTCCACAGCACGTAAGAACTTGTCCATAACGCCTTGTTGATGGGAAAAAGCAGTCCCCAGAGCCCCCCGACAAGCATTAAACCGAGCCCGCTCATCAGCATGAGGCGGTTTTTTTGAGCAGGAGGCGATTCATCAAGCAACCCTACGCCTAATAAGTTTCCTATCAAGGCAGTGGCGATTGCAGGAAGGGTACTCAGCAACCCTTCCGGATCAAAAAGTCCGGTATATAAATGACCGGGGGCCATTAACACACGGTCAACATACCCTACCCAGTTTCCCTTAAGGCTTAAGGTAATTGAACCCTGATCAGGCACAGGAATAAAACACAGAAGAAGCCAATACCCCAGCAATAGGACTGAAGCGATAAAAACCTGAGTTCTTACTGTGCAGGTTAAATACACCAGGGACGCAGCTAAATAGCATAGGGCGATACGCTGCAATACACCATAAACGCGAAGATGTGACCAATCAAACCGGGGAAAGGCATTGAGCAGCAGACCGATTAAAAACAGTATAGCGGCACGTTGAATGATTTTTGGCAACAATTGCCTGGCAGTAAGACCGCGTGACCGGGCGTGGGACAAGCTGAACACAGAGGACGTCCCCACCATCAGAATAAAAAACGGAAAAACCAGATCCGCCAACGTACAGCCATTCCAGGTGGAATGCTCAAGCCAGGAATAAGCCGTTTGGTTTCCAGGGCTGTTGACAATGACCATCAAAGCCACTGTCAATCCACGAAACACATCCAGGGCCATGCAACGCGACAGTGTTTTCTGCAATTGAAATTAATCCTTTTTAAGTGAGCGCTTAAAAGCAACGATGTGCTGATACGCCTCGTCAATGCGTTTTTCGCTGATTTCACCTGCCTTGACTTTTGCTTCAATGAGATCAACCAGGGCTTTGGTTTCCTGAGGCTTATCGCTTAACTGATTACCAAACATAATCATGTCAGCACCGGCATTAATCGCCAGGGTCAGTGCCTTTTCAAGACCATAATGATCGCTGATGGCTTTCATTTGCATATCATCGGTAACAATTACGCCATCAAATTTTAACTTGCCACGTAAAAGCCCGGTTAATACTTTATGGGACAAGGTGGCAGGTAAACCCGACTCGTCGAGTTGACGGTTAACGATATGGGCAGTCATGATCATGCCACAGGAGAATTTCTGATGCAGTAATTGTTGATAGGGACGTAATTCCATGGTTTTCCAGGTGTGGGAGACATCGACAAATCCGACATGCGAGTCGGCGGTCGAACTGCCATGGCCCGGAAAATGCTTGTAGGCGCATTGTAGACCATGCGATCGCAAATGGCTGGACACGACACCGGCGTAATGGGCGACCACCTTGGGATCAGCGGAAAAACTGCGGCGCAATTGACCAATAACAGGGTTGTCCGGATTCACATTGACGTCAATCAATGGGGCAAAATCCAGATTAAAGCCATTGCGGGTTAAGGTCAGCGCCATGGTTTCGGCGAGTTGATGCGCCCTGGCATCGTCCAGCCTTGCGAAAACCTCCGCTGAAGGGATAGCCGGGAAGCCGTATTTCGCATTCAGGCGATTCACTTCGCCGCCCTCATAATCGACTGAAATCAATAAAGGCAAGGGTTCACGATGGTGGAGGCGGTTGGCCTCATCTGCAGCGCGCTGCAACGTTTGGTTTAAGCGCTGAACCTGTTTGGGACTTTCAATGTTTTTATTAAAGGTCTCCGTTTGGTCACTGTAGTCAAACAAGATGACCCCACCAATGTTCTCTTCTGCAATCGCTTGAAGTATGGGGGAGTGCACATCCACGTTTTTTCCTTCAAAGCCCACGATAAGCATTTGCCCAATCTTGTCCCGCAAACGACTGTCTGACGCCTCCGTTTCGTTGACCATGAACAGACTGAACACGACAGCCAGTGCGCTGGCTAAATAGTTCATAGCGACCTCAAAAGGTTAAAAATTTAACAAATGATATCAAAATAAATCATTTCCGGGCAATTAAAAATTAAAAAAGAGCTTATTATTCAAGGCCAAGGGTCAATTTCACCCGGGTATAGGCACAATGAAACCCTGCTTTTTGGCAATTTAATTCAGACACCGATCCCGGCGCGGTCGTCACCACTGCAAGCTGAGCGCCCTGTTCTTTAGCAAATTGCAGCCGGCTGAAAAGCAACGCTTTTTGCAGGCCTTTTCCCCGGTAAAGGGGAAGGGTACTGGTCACGCCCAAATCACCAATGCCATCGTGAATGGCGATCGTTCCTCCCGCCACCAGGTTGTTATCAACCAGAGCAGCAAATGCCGTGACATTGCGTGCACTGGCATAGCGATAAAAATGCTCCTCTGCCTCCAGGCAGTTGAAGCCATGCGCAACCACCCGCGCCCAGGCACTCAACTCACTTTTTTCCATCGGGCGGATAAGGCAGGAGGTATTGTTTGAATGCCTTTGCACCCCCTGCTGCCTTAAGTCAAGAATCGAAATGGTATTCATTTCCGTTAATTGGTAACCGCGTTTGCCGAGTTGCAAAGGCAACCAATGAGGCACCAGGGGGCAAAGCTCGATATCCACCTGGGGATGACCCTGTTGGCGATAAAACTGTTCTATGTCTGCTATGTCCTCACCAAACCGATCTCTTTCGGTGTCAAACCCCCAACCAATCACCTGTGTCAGAAACGAGTCTGTTCCAGAAAAACAGGCCGCACCGCCGGATATATTTAAAACAGACTGAACAGGATAGGAGCAGGTGACATCGATGTGAGTCTGTTTGATGCAGTTTTCAATCAGAACAGCGGTTTGTTTCGATACCAGCATAGCATTCGAGATCAAGACTTCCAGGGGCAAAAGCATAGCATTTTCTTGAAGTCACATTAAGGGGTCGAAATGAACGGCTCGAATTTTCCGATGCCATAGCCAGGGTGTATTGCTGCCCCTCATGACTTAAAAAAAGCATGTCAATAGTCTAAAATTAAAACAGCCCCTGATCGAATTGTTGTAACGCATGGCAGTAAAAATTAACTCTGAACGGTTGATTCGCGCATCAGGAAATGGCTTAATCAATGCTGTTCAATCCCTTTGCGATCCTCTTAAGTCGATTCACATTCCACAGGAGGTACTGGACCAGGCCGTTTTGAGCGCCTTACAGGGAACGGTTCATTTTAAAGACACAAATCCCCTGAAAGCTGAGCAGTGCTGGCAAATTGTTGACCGATTGTGCCATCTCCGATACAACGACCATCCTGTTAGCGAGGAATGCCTCGACAAAGTTCTGCTTGCGGCAATTGCTGCACAACGTATCGAGATAGTCCGAAGTTTTTTATACCTTAAGTCTCCTCCCTTTCCCAGCATTGACGCCATTCACGCTGGCCTGCAGGAAACGATCACGATGAACTCTCCACACAAATGGGAACTGATGATCAGCTTATGCCGCATGGGAATCAGCGAAGACAGCCGTACCCAGGTTTTTACAGAGCTCGCCAAAGCCTTGCAGTGGCAGGCCATCGACAGTCTTTATGCGGCCGGATTAAGACCGCGGCAAGCCGGTGTCGATTTCATGCTTCATCATGCGGCAAAAAACGCACAATGGGATGATTTTCAGAAAATAATCGCCCTGCAGGAACCTGGCAGACAGGCTGCAGGTCAGTTTTTAAAAATGGCCGTGCGTGCCGGACAAAGTGCGATTGTCGTTCAACTTTGCAAACTGACTCCAGATAACGCCATTGCGAAAGACGTTCTTCTGGAAACCATGGCTATTGCCAAAGCCACCAAACAACCTGCGATAGCCTTCTACCTTAAAGCCCACTTCATTGCCTCGGACTGCCTTAAACCGTTGGCGGCTGTTTTTTCCCTGTTGAAAGACTATCTTCCGCCGGAAAATCACCTTTCCACGTTTTTTAAAGCCAATGAGGATTCGCTTGGACACCTGAAGGAGATAACATTTTCCATAGCCAGAGGCTATCCTGAGGACGAGGAGGAAAGCCAGATTATTCGTGACATCGTTTTTTCCTTGAAAAGCAACCCCCTTTACCTCAACGATTTGCCCTTTATTGCGATGGTCAATTACATTGTCGAGCACTTCACCGATGATCACTACGTGGGCCCTTCAGGCACACACACCTTACAGTAAAGAACAGTCTAGTCCCCCATCGTCGATACCCATCTCCCTGAAAATAAATATTTTTTTAGGCGGATTGACAACGCTTTCGCCCTCCCCCATTATTTATTTTCACTTTACGGAAGCGGTATTAACAACAGAAGGACCAATAATGAAAAAGAAAGCGTTGGTGTCGTTAATTTCTGGTTTGGCGTTAACTTCCCTTGTCCATGCCAGCCCCATTGGCGTGACCGTGGATATTTTCTGCCCTATGGCGATGGGAAGCAACGCGTTAACCAATTTCGGTGATTACATTGCCGGTTACGGTTATGAAAATTTATTGTCACAGAATAATCTGATTTATTTTAAATCCGATTCAGTGCCAACGGACTTACCAACACAGCTGACTAATTATTTCAATGAGATGGTTAATTACAACAGTACCACAGGCCGTGTCACCTGCGGTTACGTCAGCAATCTGCCGACTGAACCCCGCTTTACCGTCTCCTATTACCTGACCAATGGCAAAGGAGGTGCGGTGCAATGGCAATCCAGCAACTCCATTAACATTATCCTGCCCATGGGTATCACGGCTTAAATTTTTTCAGCGTGCCTTCAGATACAGGAAGGCACGCGGCTTAAATCAGGTCTTGTTCACCTTGTTATGAAACTTTCGGCTGTATTCATTGACGGTTTCAACCAGTGCCGTGACGTGTTCAGGCGGAATGTGAGGAAGGATGCCATGACCAAGATTAAAAACATGGCCGGATCCCTCGCCGTAATCGTCCAGTAGTTGTTTGGTTTTTTCGATGATTACCGAGGGAGGCGCCAATAAGGTCACCGGATCGAGATTGCCCTGCAAGGCAACCTGCTTTCCTACCCGGCGTTTTGCGTCACTCATGTCCGTAGTCCAATCCAGCCCTACGCACTGGCAACCCGTTTCCGCGATAGTCTCCAACCATGCCCCTCCGCCTTTGGTAAAAAGAATGATGGGAATATCCGGAGCATGGTGTTTAAGATAATGGACAATGCTTTGCATATAAATCAATGAAAACTGATGGTAATCCCGCGTTGAAAGCACTCCGCCCCAGGTATCAAAAACCATGACAGCATCGACACCGTGGCTGATTTGTGCATGCAGATAAGACTGAATCGATGATGTTAATTTGGCAAGCAGCCGGTGCAGGACTTCCGGCGCGCTGTAAAGCATTTTTTTAATGGCATGAAAGGCATGAGTCGCCTGTCCTTCCACCATGTACGTCGCCAGGGTAAACGGGCTGCCAGAAAAACCAATGAGTGGCAGACGGCCCGCCAGAGAGGATTTAATTAACTGGACTGCGTCCATGACATACTTTAACTCACTGCCCGGATCGATGGATGGTAGCTCCTCAACGTCAGCCAGGGTTTGAATGGTTTTCGCAAACACCGGTCCCCGCTGTTCAATGATACTCACGCCCATGCCCATGGCATCGGGAATGGTTAAAATATCAGAAAATAAAATGGCCGCATCCAACGCATACCGGGTAATGGGCTGCAGGGTCACTTCGCAGGCCAACTCGGGCGTTTTGCAAAGCGTCATAAAATCACCGGCCCTGTCGCGGGTCTTTAAGTATTCCGGTAAATACCGCCCTGCCTGCCTCATAATCCAGATGGGGGTTTTATCCACCGGTTCCCTTTTTAATGCCCGAATAAATCGATAATTCGTATCCATACCGCTCCTCAGTAATGACAATGCCTAGTTAGGTTTAAGCCAGGCCGCAATCATGCCATCCATCATGCCGCTCGGCGCCAGGGCATCGACTCCCGCTTCAGCATGAACAACGGCTTGTTTTGCCAGCAGGGCAAGGTGGCATCGTTGTTGACATCCGGATGACCCAATAGATTGTCCACCACACCGCAATGACCGTGACTGGTGTATTCGCAAAAACACAGATCGGTCATCACCACTAATTCGGGAAACTCCCTTTTAATGGCGGCAACCGCCTGAGGGATAACTTCTTCTTTATTCCAGGCACCGGAGCCCAGGTCGTCTTTATGTTTAGGCAGGCCAAATAACAGAACCGCATTGACACCTAAGGCAATGACCTTTTCCAGTTCCAGCAACAGCAAGTCTTGCGAAAATTGAAAACAATCCGGCATGGCTGATATTTCTTTTTTTTCCGTGCGTCACAAAAAGAGGGTAAATCAGGTGGTCTACATGGATGTGATTTTCCCGTACCAGGTCTCTTATACCAGGGTGATAGCGTAGTCTTCTCAGGTGGGTACCAGGAAAAAAAGACATAAACGCTCCACGAGAAAACATGTGGAATAATTATAGACAATAACTGATCAATTTTATTGCTATATGTACAATAATTAGCCATACCCTGTGTATGTCCCTTAAATCTTAACCTAATTGCCAAGTATTTTTTAACTTTTAAGGTGGCGGTCTGTATGAAGAGATTGCATTGTATCAGCTTATCTCATAAAAATTATGATATTCAAGTGCGTAGTCGATTTAGCATGTCCCCAGAACAGTGTTCACTCGCGTTGAATGAATTATGCGAGCTTGAAACCGTCAACGAGGCCTGTATTCTCAATACCTGTAACCGGTTTGAGATTGTCTGTATCGTCTCCGACCCTGGCATTGTGTTTTCATGGCTTTCGTTACGAACGAAGACCAGCCTTGATGAGTTATTGCACTATTTCGTCGACCTGTCCGGCATTGATGCCTTAAAGCACATCATGCGGGTTGTTGCTGGACTGGAAGCCAAAATCTACGGTGAAAAAAACATCAATGGCCAAGTCAAACAAGCCTTTCTTGAGGCGAAAAAGAATAACCGCATCGGCCATACCCTGGAGACCATCTACGCCTACAGCTTTCAAGTGTCAAAAGCCATTCAAAATCACATCGCGTTACCCATGTCATCCATTACGCAATGTTTTTTTCATGAGCTTGAAGCGCAATACAGTGACCGGTATAACAAAAATTACCTTTTTATAGGGACTGGTAAACTGGTCAAGGAAGTCCTGACAAACCTCATTCCCTATGAGCCGAACCAAATTGTGGTCGCATCCCATAATCCGGAAAGAGTGTGTGACGAGTTACGACGAGTAGCCACGGTAATTCACATCAACGACATTGCACCGTACCTTTTCAATACCGATGTTATTTTTTCCGCAACCAATACCACTGAACCCATTGTTAAAGACAATGACTATTGTCATTTTAACCCGAACCGGCAAATTTACATCGCGGATGCGTCTTTGCCCCGCAGTTTCGACACGTCAATCCGACGTTACGGCAATGTCAGATACTTTGATGTCGATGACTTAGCCTCTCTCTCTGAAAAAGAGAATAAAGGTAAATATGGTGATCTTGACCAATACCTCGACGGGCTAATTAATAAAGAAGTCCTTTCATTGCAACAGATACTGGACAAATCTTACATGAGTAAAATCATCGAGCCGCAACGGGAAATTCTCAAACAATACTTAGACAATGTGGTGGCTCAAACCATTAACGATGCCGATTTCAAGGTCAACCCTGAAAAACATGTCAAGAAATTAACCAAAGAATTATCCGGTACCATGCTGCATTTGTGTACTATACTGTTACGGCGTTGTTGTAAAGACAATGACATGAAAACCATTAATGACTTACGGGCATTGATTGAAAAACACAACAACAGCTACTTGTTGACCCACAAAGTCAATGATCGCTAAAGACAAGTGACCAGCAAAGGGAATGACATGCATTTAAAACAGTTGATTTACACCAGCAAAGCCTTGCCTCAGGTAAGAACACAGGACATTGAAGACATCTGGGAGCAATCATCAGAGAATAATAAAAAATACAGCATCACCGGTGTGTTACTGTTTAATAAATTTAAATTTGTGCAGCTTCTGGAGGGTGATTGCGCCGCCATATCGAATTTGTATCATCTTATCACCCAGGATAAAAGGCATCACGATGTCTTACTGATTGGCTGTCAAGACATCATCGAAAGGGATTTCCCTTTCTGGTCTATGGGATACATTGCTGAAATCATGGTTAATAAATCCATTATCCTAAGGTATTCCCCAGACGAGGAATTTCAACCTGAACAGATGAAATACGAATCGTTAAGGCGCATGCTGATTCAACTGTCAGCCAGCAAGCTGAACATGACTTGATTTGAATTCATCCTGTGAAGGTGTTATATCATTGATAAGAGGGCGCTCTGGCTGCGGCCTGTAGTTCCATCGGAATAACAATATAAGCCATCGATATAACAACAAGGAACAGGTATGTGGTTTTTATGGGTTAAATCGTTTCATATCGTTGCCATTGTCGCCTGGTTTGGCGGCTTGCTCTACTTACCCCGATTATTCGTTTACCATACGCAAAGCAGTGATCAAATCAGCATAGAGCGATTTAAAATCATGGAGCGGCGCTTATATTTCGGCATTATTTATCCTGCCGGCATTACCGCCACGGTCTTGGGTTTAATCCTGTTGTACTCGAATTGGCCTTATTACCTTTCCCAGACCTGGATGCATGTCAAGCTCACGGCCGTGGTGGTCTTGTGGGCTTACCATCTGCTTTCCGGGCATTATCGGCGGTTGTTTGCTGAAGATAAAAATACCCGATCCACCCTGTTTTTTCGGGCGTTTAATGAATTTCCAACAATCCTGTTAATTTTAATCGTCATTATGGTGGAGGTCAGGCCTTTTTAAAGGCAACCCTGCCATTACAAGAGAAAGCGACATGAAAAAAATAGTCTTCATGGCTTTATTTCTACTGGTTGGTTTCTCCCTTTACTTCTTTTTACGTACCCACGAAGTAGAAACCATTCATCCCCAGGTAGAAAAAGCGGAAAAAATCGTCTATGCCACGGGCGAAGTGGAACCGGTCAAGTGGGCGAAGATTGCGGCCAGTAAAACGGCCACTGTTGAACAAATCAATGTGGTCGAGGGGCAGGAAATTAAGGCAGGCCAAGTGTTGGCCTACCAGAATAACCGGGTTGAAAAGGCCGCACTGACGAGCTTTCTCTCACGACTGGATTATTTAAAAAAGGAAAATGAACGCTATCAGACGCTACTCAAAAAAAATTTAGTCAGCGTCACTGCCGCAGAGGAAGCACTCAGCAATTATGAACAAGCTCTGGCCAATTACGAAGGCCAGAAGAAACTGCTTGACCGAATAACACTGGTGTCACCCATTGACGGCATCCTGTTACGAAAAGACATTGAGCTCGGGGAGTTGGCAAAAAGCGGCACGACCATTTTTTGGGTAGGCAAGCCCAAACCGCTGCAAATCACCGCACTCGTGGATGAAGAAGACATTCCCCTGGTGCACGTTGGCCAATTGGTGCTCATTAAATCGGATGCCTACCCCAATCAGGTCATGACTGGAAAAATAAAGAAAATGACGCCCAAGGGAGATCCTGAAACCCGCCAATTCCGAGTGCGGATCAGTCTGCCCAACAATACCCCGTTATTGATAGGCATGACGGTGGAGATCAACATCGTGACCGAAGTGGTGAATGACGCGCTGATGGTTCCCTTAAGCGCCGTCCATGAAGGGAAAGTCTACCGCAAAACCGCACAGGGTTATGAACCCATTGCCGTAAGGACCGGCATTACCACCCTGCAAAAAGTCCAGCTCATCACCGACAATATCAAAGCAACAGACCGCCTGCTATTAAACCCTGCCCAATCGTTGAGGCACTGATTATGTTCTTCCTGTTGTCGATTGCAAACAAGTATTTAAATTATCATCGCCGGGCAACCAGCGTGGCGGTGCTTGGGGTGGCGATTGGCGTGGGATTTTACATTGCACTCGCAGCCCTCCTCCAGGGACTGCAACAGTATTTTACCGAGCAGGTGATTAATAACTCGCCGCATATCGTCCTGAAAGATGAATTCCGTACCGTGTCCAAACAGCCTTCCGAACTCTACTTTACCAATCCGGATAATGTCCAGATGTTGGGTTTAAAACCCAAAAACGATAACCGCGGCATACGTGGCTCTCAAAAAATCATCAGCGGTTTGACGCAGCGAGCAGACATTGAAATATCCCCGGTATTGAGTGAGGAAATTTTTTTACAGGTGGGCAGCCGCACGGTGACTGCGTTGTTGTATGGCATCATTCCTAAAAAAGAAGAAAAGATTACCCACCTCAATGAACAGCTGCTCAACGGCGCCAAATTATCGGACTTCTATACCACGCCCAATGGCATTATTCTCGGCGAGGGGCTGGCCAGAAAGCTTGGCGTTAAAGAAGGGGACAGCCTGTTTGCGACATCCAATCAGGGGAATAAACTGAACACCAAAGTCATCGGTTTATTCCGCAGCGGCATTGCTTCTCAGGACGACCAGCAGTGTTACATGCTGCTGAATAAAGTGCAGGTTTTGGTTAAGAAAAAAAACACGTTAAACCAGATTAAAATGCGGGTGACTGGCGATGTCCAAAAAGCCAACAACATTGCCAAGGAGATTGAAAACACGTATTTGTACAAAACCCAAAGCTGGCAAGAGCTTAATCAAAACATTTTCAGGGTCTTTACCATTCAGAATGGCGTGCTGTACACCTGTACCGCGGCCTTGTTGGCCATTGCCCTGTTCAGTATGTACAACATTATTTCCACCATCGTCAATGAAAAAAAGAAAGACATTGCCATACTAAAATCCATGGGTTTTCAGGTAACCGACATCCGAACCATTTTTTTACTTCAGGGCATCACCATCGGCGTAACCGGCTGTTTGCTGGGTTGGTTAATCGGTTTTACCCTGGTGGAAGGCTTATCCGCCATTCGCTTTGAGAACTCAGGATTTACCCGAACCCAGGGATTTGTTCTGAATAAAAGCTACTCCAATTACCTTATTTCCGCCTTGTTTGCTTTCAGCATTTCCATCTTGGCCGCCATCCTGCCTGCTCGAAAGGCCTCAGCCTTATTGCCAGTTGATACTATTCGGGGGGACACCTGATGAGCCAGCAACACCCCGTACTGCAGGCGATCGCGTTAAATAAAGTCCTGGACTTAAGGCCACAACCCGTTCAGTTAGTAAAAGGGGTGGATTTGGCCATCTATCCGGGCGAATTTGTCACCATCACCGGGCCATCCGGATCGGGTAAATCCTCCCTTCTTTTTCTACTGGGGCTGCTGGACAAACCCACCTCCGGCACGTTGATCATTGACAAGCAGGTTACCAATCAAATGAATGCGGAGCAATTGGCGCAGTTGCGGCTTGAAAAAATAGGCTTTGTGTTTCAATTTCATTTTCTAATCCAGGAATTTACAGCCATCGAAAATGTCTTGTTGCCGATGCGCAGGCTCAATCGCTACGCGGATAGCACCGCTTATGACCGGGCCCAAAGTCTGTTGGCTCATTTTGGGCTTGAGAAAAAAATTAACCGCAGGCCCAATGAACTTTCAGGAGGGGAACGGCAACGTGTGGCCATCGCCAGAGCATTGGCAAATAATCCCGCCATTATTATCGCCGATGAGCCCACTGGAAACCTGGACTCTACCAATGCCGAAATTGTCATCAATCTGTTGACGATGCTCGCGCATGAGGAACAAAAAGCCGTGCTGGTGGTTACTCACAACCTGGATTACGCCAGGACTGCCGATAAAGACATTAAGCTGATGGACGGGGCCATCCGCGATACCGGCGGCGCTTAACTCACAGGCTTTATTTTTACCGCTTCTTTTAACGTCTCTTCAGCCGCCGCCAGGGTTTTCTCTATTTCCTGACGGCCATGGCAGATGGAAACAAATCCGGCCTCAAACATGGAGGGAGCCAGGTAGATTCCTTTGTTAAGCATGCCATGGAAAAAAAGGTTAAATAAGGTTTCATCACCCTTCGCCACGTCATCAAAATTGGCAATCCGTTTATCGGGGTTAAAAAAGTAACCAAACATCCCTCCTCTTGAAGCACCATGCAGAGGAACCCCTAACCGCTCGCCCAGGTTGTTAAAACCCTGGATCAATGACTCGGTGGTTTGCGTAAGGCGATCAAAAAAGCCGGGTTCAGTCAATTGATTGATCGTAGCTAACCCCACGGTCATGACAAAGGGATTACCCGACAAGGTTCCAGCCTGGTAAACACCGCCTACCGGGGCCAGGCAATCCATGATGTCCGCACGGCCACCCAAGGCCCCCACCGGCATCCCGCCACCGATGACTTTGCCGAGGATGGTCAGGTCGGGCCTAATGTTAAACAGGGATTGCGCACCGCCTAGGGCCACTCGAAACCCGGTCATCACTTCATCCAATATCAATACGGCGTTGTGCTGGTCGCATAAGGCCCTAAGCCCTGGCAAAAACCCATCCTCGGGCAATACAAATCCCATGTTGCCGCAAATGGGCTCGACAATGATGGCCGCGATATCCTCACTGTAGGTGTCAAACAGCATGGCTACTTCATCCAGGCGATTGTAGTTGGCAATGAGCGTATGCTCGGTTACGCTGGCCGGAACGCCCGGGGTTGAAGGGATGCCTAAGGTCAATACCCCCGATCCGGCTTTTGCCAGCAGGCAATCGCTGTGTCCGTGATAACACCCTTTGAATTTAATGATTTTATTGCGTCCGGTGTAGCCCCGCGCCAGCCGAATGGCCGTCATTGCCGCCTCCGTGCCTGAATTCATCATGCGGATTTTCTCAAGCGCCGGCATCAGTTCAGTGATTCGTTCGCCTAATTGTATTTCCTGCACACTCGGTGCGCCAAAGCTTAAAAAATGACCCAGCGCCTCACGGGCTGCTTCAATCACCGCCTTATTGCAATGCCCTAAAATCATGGGTCCCCACGATCCGACATAATCAATGTAGTCATGACCATCGACATCGATTAGATAGGCTCCCCGCCCTTCCTTAAAAAAAACCGGCGTTCCACCCACGGACTTAAAGGCCCTCACCGGGGAGTTCACACCGCCCGGGAAAAGGGCTTGCGCCTGTTCAAAGTATTGAGTAGATAACGTCATGATCGATATTCCTCATGCAATGACTTGAAATTCAGCAAGTTACTTAACTATAGAACACGAGCATCACTTCCTCCATGCAGCAAACTGTTTCTTCCCTCTGGCTACTGGTTTTCAGCCTTCTTGTGCACAATAAACCCGGATGGCCTCGATCGTACCTGCCAGTGAACTTTCTCTGGGCAACAAGACATGACCATTATAATAGTTGCTAATGGTTTGAAGCGTTGACTGTCCCAGGGCCACGGGAATAATGTGAGGTAATTTCCCTTGGGATTCAAAAAAAAATCGGGCAATCAGGCTGCTGCTGAACACGATAAAATCATGGTCCTTCAGTATTAGAGGCGACGCGTGAGGGATCGGCACACTTTGGTAAACAGGGAGCGCGGTCACCTTGGCATTGCGTTCGCGCAACACCTCTTCCAGATGTTTTCTTGAATCGAGGTTATTGGGCAGTAATATTTTCCATCCGTCCAGATGCTGCGGTAAAGCCGCGAGAATACCTTCCTGACTGTATTCCTCAGGAACCAAAGACGGCTTAATGTGCAGGGAAAGTAAATGGTTAGCTGTTTCCTGGCCTACCGGAATGATGCGGTGGTTGGCCAGAAGTCCCTGAGGATTGTCAGTCTCCTGTTTAAGCCGGGTAAGAAAAAAATCAACGGCATTGGCACTGGCAAAAATGATGGTGTTATACGCCTTGATGAACTCGCTGGTTATTTTTTCAAGAAAGGGCGTTGCAATTAAGTCGAGCACCGGATGAAACAGGGGCGTCCCGCCCCATTTTCTGACCATGTCGGCTATTTTCTGGCTTTTCTCCGCGCGGCGCAGCAGGATAATACGCCGATTGTGCAAGGGAAGCGGGTTAGTGTTCATGCGCTTTCAGCCACTCCAGAGTGTTTCTGGCCAACTCATCGATGGCCCGTAAACGGTCTTTTTTGGGGAAATCCACTTCGTTGAGATAAAAATGCGTGAGCTTTTCATTGGACAAAAACAATTTCATCCTTAATGAATCGCCCTCATCGGTGGTGTATAAACCCAGCGGCGCTTTGCAGTCGAGACCAACATGGCTTAAAAAATGAAGATCGGAGGTGGAAATCAGTTCCTGATGGCTGTCATTGATGGCTTGACAACAGTCAATGGCGAATTCATCCCCATGACGGGTTTGCAACGCAATAACCCCTTGCCCTGGTGCCGGAATAAAACGAGTGGGATTGAGCGCTTCCTGAATCAGGTCGGTTAATTCAAGGCGAATCAATCCCGCTTCCGACAACAGGATTCCCTGAACGGGCATTTCTTGTATTTTATCCAGCCGGGTCAATACATTGCCACGAATGGGGAGCGTCTGGATATCCGGACGTAAATACTTGAGCAGGGCTTTGCGTCTTAAACTGCCGGTGGCAATGATGGCCCCTTCCGGCAAGGTATCGAATGTCACTTTTTTTTCTTTAAACACCAAAACATCGCGCTGCCCTTCCGGTTTTAAAAAACCCGACAACTGCAACCCTTTGGCAAGATTGGTGGTAATGTCCTTCAGGCTGTGTACCGCGATATCCGCCAGATCATCAAGCAATGCCTGTTCTATTTCCTTAATAAAAATCCCCTTACCACCAATTTCATGCAGGGGTTTGGTTAAATCCCTGTCGCCTTGCGTGGTTAAAGGCACGATCGAGACGGTTGCGCGCTTGTCGAGAAACTGCTCCAGCCTGCTTTTTACAATCTCGGCCTGAATCAGGGCCAGTTTCGATGCGCGTGTAGCCAAACGAATGTTCTTTGTCATCATAAACCCTCTGGGTTATTTGGTAGAAAATGGAAGTATAGAAGGGTTAAAGATTAATCCAATCCCTGGTTTTTAAATAATAATCCACTAATTCTGCCTCAGCACTCTGTTTCTGCACCGGGTATTCATAAGACCAGCTCACACACGGTGGCAGCGACATCAGGATGGATTCAGCCCTGCCGCCAAACTGCAGTCCAAACAAGGTACCCCGGTCATAGACCAGATTGAATTCCACGTAACGTCCCCGGCGATACAATTGAAATTGCCGCTCCCGTTCTCCATAGTCCATGGTGTGTCTTTTGGTCACAATGGGGAGATAGGCCTCCAGGTATTTTTCGCCTACCCGTTTAACAAATGCAAAGGTCGTGTCGAAATCCCAACGGTTTAAATCATCAAAAAAAAGCCCCCCTATTCCTCTCGGCTCGCGACGATGTTTAATGTAAAAATACTCATCCGCTCTCTCCTTAAACTCCCAATAACAGTCTTTGCCAAAGGGTTCGCACGCCTCCAGTGCTTTTTGATGCCATAACTGACAATCCTCAATGAATCCATAGTAAGGGGTTAAATCGAAGCCGCCGCCAAACCACCAAAGCGGCGCCTTGTTTTCCCTTTCCATATAAAATAGCCGCAGATTGGCATGGGAAGTGGGTGCGTAAGGATTCTGCGGGTGAATGACAATCGATATGCCCGTGCTGGAAAAGGGTAAGCCGGCGAGGTCTTTTCGATGCACCAGGGAGGCAGGCGGCAGGGTGGCTGAGTGGACATAGGAGACATTCACGCCCCCCTTCTCAATGACTGCGCCGCGCTCCAGTACACAAGTCAATCCTTCACCCACCGCGCTGGTCCAGGCGTCTTTTTTAAATTCCCGCACTGGCTCAAACAGGCTAAACTCTGCGCAGATCCTGCGTTGCAGCTCCAGAAAATAGGCTTTTGCATTGATTATCCGATCCGTTCCCATACTCATTTCCTTTTAATGCAAGGCTGACAGCTTACTGAAACCAATACGATTCCAGGGCTGTGCCTCGATAATGAGGCAGGTATTGCACAAAGAATTTCCGGGCCTCGTCTTTTTTATGCAACTTTAACAAACAGGTTAAATAAGTTTGGGTAAATAACTCACCCTGGGCATCGCTTCCGCCCAATTGATTAAATTTCATAATTATGGGCGCTAATAACTGATGCGCGCGGTGATAATCATCTTGCGTGTAGGCATAAGTTGCCTGACAAAAGGGCAGGATGATGTGCTGCCACAGGTAATGACTTTTGCCTTGCGGTAAATTCCTGGCGTAATCCATGACGGACTGGATGGCACGCTGTGCCTGCGCTTCGTGCTCAGCGCGCGCCAGGCAGTAGATGTAATGAATGTTATTAAATCCGGTATATTGTTCGTAAGGATAATTATCAAGGTATTCTGCAATGTAGGTCGTACCATAGGCCTGCGGCAAGCCGGCCAGTTCGAGCCGCCATAACAGGGAAATGCCGTCTAACTGCTCAGTACACAGCTCAGGCAGCGAACCAAAAATCTGGGGAAACAGCAGCATGACCTGCTCTTCATCCCGCATGGCTAAATAAAACAAGGCAATATGCCAGGTATTGTGGCCTTTAAGCAGGGGCAGAATACTGTCCCAGGTGGGTTTAAAGTCTTCCAGGTGTTTACGGCCTGATTCAATCTGATTGGTATTTAAATAATAGTGTGCAAGGGTATGATGCGCCCAGGGGGACACACGCTCAATGGCTATCGCTTCCTGAGCCACTGCACAGGCCCGCGTCAGGTGACCGCTTAATTCCAAAGCAAAGGAGTACATGGCCAAAAAATGGGGGTCGGTCTTATTTTCATTGACCATGCTTTCACAGAGCGCCAAATAGCGTTTGGCCTGATAAGCCTGACCAGTGCAGTAAAATAACCATTCCGAAAATTTTAAGGCGAGTGTATCGCGCGGATAAAGGCGGATTAAAGCGGTTAAGCCAATAATCGCCGCGTCATAATCCAGATTCATCCAGCTTTTAACCGCTTCAAAAAACAATTGTTCCCGTAAATTAGCACCGCTTAAATGTTTTTCAGCCTTAAGCAGATGCGTGCGGGCAAGTGCCGTGGCTTCGCTGTTCTGACCATAAAGATAAAAAGCAGCGCTGTAAACCTGCACGAGCACGTCCTGAGGGTTATTTTCTGCCGCAGACAGGATGTCATTCGCCAGGGGGCCAGAAGCAATAATTTGATGGTGAAAGTGATCAAGCGCAGCAACAATTTCCATTGAAGTAGTAGAAACAGGTAATCCAAAACGTGTATCCATATTCAATTCCGACTTACAACACTCTTTAAGAATAGTCGAGGAATTGGCATTTTGCGAACAGAGGGACTACGCATTAAATCGTGTAAAAATAATGGCTATTCTTTGAGTGGATGCTTATTCATTGTTAAATACTCCCCCTGAACCCGGTTGTTGGCTGCGGATAAGCAGGCGTCCAGGTGGTAAGACCTTCCTTGATTTTGCTGCTGGTTACTTTTTCATTGACAGTGTCAATTTCTTTAATGAGTTTATCCATAGCCATTTTTAATTCCTGACGGCTGTCATCGCTTAAATCCACACTGTGTTGCAGAAAGAAGGACGATTTTTTAATCTCAGTTAATGTTTCATCCATAAACGTACGCGAATTGGTTTTACGGATTTCCTTCAAAACCGCGGAGAAATAATACAGTAAGGCGGGCATTCCCGTTGTCTCATTAATAGTCCTTGGACTGAGACTGAATGCTTCTTTGTTTTTATTCCAGAAATGCGGTTTATAGTGTTTTTTAACAATGTCCATGACCATGAGCAAGGTCTGCTTTAAATCATCGCAGATTCCTTTTTCAAACTCGCTTTCATCAAACAAACTGGCTTTATAGGCCATAACAAAACGGTTGTCGGCCAGATAACTCTTGATTAAATCCTGCTTGGTCGGCCGGGTAAGGGACATGGAGATGACCATGGAGCCGAATTGGCTTTGCACATGGGGTTTACCAACAAAGGTAGAGATGGCTTTTTCTGCGCTGATGCCGTCGACATAGGCATCACTGACGTGACGCAGAAAAATCTGTAAACCCAATTCCTGAGGAGTGAAGGGTCTGTCTTTGAGCATGGAACTGGTGATCGCGTTGAAGAGGTACCCTTTAGCGACATCCTTTGCTGATAACGAGCCATATGATAATTGCCAATCAAAGGCACTGTTTTTTACCAGTTCATTTAACACTGGTTCAAGCAAAAGATAGATACCTTTTACGATCATCTCTCGAGGTGGGATTATCTGTTCCATGGGAATGTCAGGAATTTTCAGTGCTTTCGCTTCCGGTCCCATTACTGCGGTAATATCGGATTTTTTATCGAAGGGTCTGGATGTGCGATATTCACCAGACAGTAAGGTCGTCAGATACTCTTCCAATTCCAGTTTCTCAGTCATGGCCAACTCCATTTGTCCACCATGTTTAATTATAGATCATAATGAATACTTTTTGATTTAATTTTGTTGAATTGTTTTTTGGCAGGCAAATGCTGGCTTTACCAAGCCCTTAGAGATAAAAAATAGTTCATATAAAACAAAAATAAACCATGATTAACTGGCAACCACTGATCAAATATTATACACTTATGCTTAGTGAATAAGGCTGGGAGAATTCATCATGAAAGGGATCATTTTAGCACCAATTATCATGGGCTTAACGGCCTGTGGTTACGTCAATACCTCTGTTAATGATTATGTCGTCACCAGGCCATGTTGCGGCACAAACTACGTGTCCAGTGCCTGTTGCCCCACCACCGTCGTCAGACCCGTTGTCAAACGATGCTGCACGTCCGTCGTTACTACACCGGTCGTGACCAACAGCTGCTGCGGCTCCACTGTTGTACGCAGTACGCCGGTTTACAATTCAGTAACCTACATTGAACAGGAACCAATGGATACCTACACGGACATCTCCGCAACCTCCATTGATTATGACTATTACTAACAGCAAAATCGGGCTTGCGCGGAAATAGCGCGCAAACCCGTTGATTTAGCCAAACGTAAGGCAAACTTAGGCTATCAATCGAGACTCGATGCAATGGCCTGCAAGAGGTTTTGTAAAAATAAACCGGCCTCATCCTCACCGAACAAGCGTGGGTTGAAGGCCAGTCCCAATCGGTCTCCCAATGGACTGCTTCGCACCATCAGATTCAATTTTTCAGGGTTAGGGTAATTCCAAATGGTAACTTTCCTTTCGCCTTTTTCAAGGAGAGAGGGAATCAGGTAATCGGCTGACTGAAACAGCCGGCTTCCCTGATCCACTTTGTATTGATTGAAAATAAACGGCGGTTGCCGATAATTCATGGTGGTCATGTCCTCATTCAGAAATGCCTGCTGGTACTGATCAATCAATTCAATAACCCTCATCTGGGTTTGCTTTATCTGATTAACCAAATCGAGCGAATCATCAATAGGAAGAACAGCGGGGATATTATCAGCGAAATACCCTATCCGGGTCTGCTGCGCCTTAATCAGTCGGTTGGATTTGACGAGACTGATGTAAACTGCCTCCCGTCCGGTAAGGGCAGCCAACGCCTTACAGAACAGGTGAAGATAAAAAGCATAGCTTGAAAACTGATTTTTCTGGCAGAACGCCAGGATTTTTTCCGTGAGTTCCCGGGGGATTTGCTGATAAACAGCACCACTCATAAACTGGGGCTCCTGACTACCGTGCGGCAGCCAGTCGCCGTCTGAAAGCAGCGCATTGGTTTTTGCAAGGTAACGGGCATAGTCGCTGCGATTTTGATGATAAGCCGATTGTTCCTGTTGATGGTAACTTACATAATCCGCGTCTTTTGCGGCACTGTCCACTGCCTCATCGACTGCGTCATACCATCGTTCAAGCTCTTTAAGAAAGAGTTCAGCCCCCACGCCATCACAGACCAGATGATGCAGTTTGAAAAATAAAATCCTGTTTTTCTGGTCCTGTTTCGGCACCAGCAGACAGGCCTTAAGCAACGGCGGTTTTTCTGGATCAATCGGTTCAGCCAACAAGCCGCCTAAGGTTTCATCAAGATTCGTGGTGTCAATGCGCTGGATAGGCAGGGCCGCATCAGGGTGGATTTGCCATTGCAAGCCGTGATTCCCCTCGCGGAAAGAGACACGTAAGGCCGGGTTGTTTTCAATGGTTTTTTGCAACGCCCTGTTCAATTGAGGCAAGTCCACAGAAGAATCCAGGACTTTGAATAAGGGGATGGAATAAGGTAAGCCATTCGGGTGGTTTTTTAGTAATTGCCACAGGTTAACCTGCAAGGCAGACGCTTGATGACTGCGCCTGTTTTCCAGGGCATCCTGGTTAAAAGAGCCTGCTTCCTCATGGCTCTGCAGATAAGCCAGCCACTTATCCAGCAAGGCCTGAGCCGTTTCTTTTTTAATTTTATCCGCGCGGTATTTCAGTGCGAATTTTAAGTGATTTTCAGCCAGGGACACTTTAAACGATAACAATCGTGGCTCGTCACCCCATAAATAATTCTGCACATTGCTGGTTTTAAGAATGGTCATGGGCAGGCTGGTTTTAAGATTCAATTCAATGCCACGCTGAAAATCAAACGAAATCATGGGTTTTTGCAAGCCGAGAGTCTTTAAAAGAGTCAGACGGAAATACTGCTTGTCTTCCAATGATAAAATCTGCTCCTGCAGTAATTGGCTGTGGGTAAAAATACTGGTTTCGTGCCTGGATGTGATGACCACATCATTGGATGTATCGCCAAAAACCGTGGTGAACTCACCGTTTCCCCGACCGGAGAAAAAGACAACAATACCCAGCTGTTGCTGTTGGAAAGTGGCAAGCAACACCTCAAACAGGTTAGCCAATAAAAAATTACTCATGGACAAATTGTGCTTTTCAAGTACCGTTATGCTGCGTTTTATTTCTTTAAGTGGCAGGGATTCAGCGAGGATGCGTGCCTCCATCGGCTCGTTGGTTTCCGTGGCGAGCGGCACGGTCACCGGCATGGCTTTAAGCCTTTGATACCAATGGGTTTTCAATTCCTCATTCAAGGCAGGATAGATCGTATCCCATTGCCAGGCAATGAACTCGCCATATTGCGGTGGTTTTCCATCGAGCGTTTCCCCTTCATAGGCTCGACAGGTTTCATGGATAAACGACGTCACCGTGTAGCCATCGCCGATGAGATGATGAAAATTAAGCAGCCATAAATACCGTCCCTCTTCCTGCTTAATGAGCCGGGTCCGGATTAATGGGGCTCTGGTCAAATCAAACGGCAGGCGGCAAAAAGCGGCCACGTCCGCCTCATTGTCGGAATCCGCCAATTCAAGGTGAAGCTGACAGTCTTCATGAACCTGCTGATGGACCTGCCCTGACAGCTCATGAAAACTGCAGCGCAACACATCATGACGGGCTAAGACCTGAGAAAGTGCCTCCTGCAGCCTATTGCTGCAGATGGCGGTGTCAATGCGTATGGCGATTGGCAGATGATAAGCCTCTTGTTCAGGTGACGTTTTGATGAAATTCCATATTTCCTGTTGCTGCAAGGACAGGGGGGTTGTCCTTGCCAAACGGGGCCTACCCATAGTCTGCACCGGCAAGGCCTGATTATCCTGCAGTGCCTGTTGAATTTTTTCTGCCAACTGTGCGGCGGAGGAATAAGTAAAAATGTCTTTGGCCGTCAGGCATTTTTTTTGGTATTTTCGATTAAGCTGATGCGCCAGTTGCGCGGCCATAATCGAATCCATGCCCGCTTCAAACCAGTTGTCATCGATGGCTAAATCACCAGCTGCCACGCAAAGAATACCTTGCGCCGAGTTAAGAATATCCTCTGCGCTGACAGTCCTGGCATCACCCACCTCGCCACGGCCCACCTCACTGGCCTGAGCCGCTTCGGTAACTGAATCCAGCTCATCCAGGGGTTTTAAAAAATGCCCGACAATCAATTGTGGACAATCCATCGGCTGTTTAACAACGGATTGAAGCTCGCTTAAAGTGATGGGTGCGATGCCTCGCTCGGCTAAATAAGCGGTCAGTGCTTTTTCATTCTTTTTAAACAAGCCGGTGTTTTTTACCGGACCTAAAATCAACGACTGTGCGGCACGATGCTGATTACGGCGTAAAGAGATCAGTGCATTCAAATACGCATTGGCAGCAGCATAGAGCGCCTGGCCCTGGTTACCGAATAACGCGCTTAGGGAAGAAATGCAAATGAACGCTTTGAGTGAATAACCGAGGGTGGCCTGATGGAGATACCAGGCCCCCAGGGCTTTTGCCCTGAGGATAGTGCTCATTTCCTCTTCCGTGGTTTTAAGCCATGGCTGGTCAATGGTTGTACCGGCCGCATGAATGATTAGGGTCAAGGGGGGACAAGAGGCCGGCAGATTTTTCAGCAGTTTCTCCACCTCATCCGCCCTGGATACATCACAGCAACAATAATGCAACTGCAACCCCTGAGTCCTTTTTTGCTGAATAGCCGCCGACCATTCCGGTTCCGTTTCCCGACGCCCCACTGCAATCACCTGGGTTAAGCCAAGCGTAGACAACACCTCGATAAGCGCCTGCCCAATATCGCCGGAAGCACCGGTAATCAAACACACATCCTCTGTCGTGAAGTTAAACGCCCTCGGTGTTACCGCATTCAGCGGCCTGATTGTTTTGCGCTCGTAGCGGCCGGTTGCATCATAATGCAAGGCCCCATACGGCGTCTGCCGGGCGAATATAAAATCAAGCCCCGGACAGGCGGTTTCATCGGCTATCTGTAAACAACGCACCGGCCAGGCAGGGTACTCCTGTTTCACGGATTGGAGTAAGGCACCTAAGGCGGCGCCGGTCAGCGAGCTGTCCGTGGTTAATAAAAGCAGGGGTTTTTCCGGGCGATGCGTTAACAATTCCTGCGACAGCGCCATCATGAACGCCGTTTCCTTTTCGATGTTCCCTGCCTCTTTAAAGCAGAGATAAACCAGGAAGTCAGCCTGTTTAAGACCGGTGACTAACGCACTTTTGGGTTGAGCTGCGCCGTGATAGACCAGAATGTGCGCATTGGCATTGTCCGATTTTAAAAAGCGACGGTAGTCATCCAGACGCTGGTTTTCATCCCATCCGATCAGTAAGACCTTGCCCTGCAAGGCGGGGTCTGGTTCGGGTTGCCAATCCAGCGTTTGCCACCCGGGCTCATAAAGGCAGGATTTCCAGGTGTTTTCTGCGGCATCCCTATCGGCATAGCGATTCCCTTCCGGCAACCAGTACTGTTTTTTGTTGAACGGGTATTTAAGGAGTGGCTCGTCAACCCAGGTCTGATGTTTATCCAGTACCGACCAATGAATGGGGAAGCCTTTCAGGTATAAATGACCCAGGGTGGTCAACAAGCCTGGCCAAGGCCTTACACAATCGGAAACGGCGGCTAATCCAAGCACATCATCCATGCCCTGCAGTTGGGAAACAAGCACCGCTTTAGGGCCAATTTCCAAAAAAAGTTGCATGCCCTTATCACGAAGGGTCTTGAGCCCCCGATGAAATTCCACCGGTTGCAGCATGTGGCGGCACCAATAATCCGCGTTGATTTCGCCCTCCTGCAGTTCAACGCCGGTGACATTGGATATTACGGGGATTTTGGCAGACTTGTAATGAATGGCGGCGGCCATTTTGGCAAATTCCTGAGCAACAGGTTGCATCAGGGGTGAATGGAAAGCATGCGAAGTGGCCAGTTTCTTACAGCGTAAATTGTGTTGCTGACAGGCCAGCTGACAGGCGGCTATGGCTTCATGCGTGCCTGACACAACCATTTGCTCAGGGCCATTCTTTAATGCAATCACCAGGTTGTCAATCGGTTTAATTAACGACTCGACCCGCGATTGTTCAGCAGAAACAGCCAGCATAGCCCCATCACCTGGTAATTGCGTAAACAGCATGGCCCGCTGGCAAACCAGCATCAGCGCCTCATCAAGCGACAGGATTTCGGCAAGGCAGGCAGCGACGTATTCTCCGAGGCTGTGGCCCAATAAACAGCGCGGCCGTAAACCCAAAGCCCATAGCCATTGCGCCAGGGCATATTCGTACACAAAAAGAGCCGGTTGGGCGTATTGGGTGTGATTGATATCGACTGACTCCGGGGTCTTCAGCAGAATTTCTTTCAGATCATAAGGCAGCCATTTTCGGGAAAGCAGGCAGCAGTGATCAATAATGGCTGCAAACTGGGGAATTGTGGCATACAACTGGGCGGCCACGTCAGGCTGTAAGCAACCCTGGCCGGTGAAGAGCCACGCCATGTCATGGGCTTCCGTCCCACTCCCTTCGTACCAGTCTTTGTCCTTTAATTTAACCAGCCATTGCGCCGTGTTTTCTGCCACAATGAACGCACGCTGCGGCAAATGCGCCCGTGCCGTCAAGAGTTGATGGCAGAAGGAAGCAAAATGGATGGCGTCTGCCTGTTGTTGCCCATAGGCAAGGTATTGGTTCAGGTAGGCCTGTAATGTGTCTTTGTCCTGAGCACTCACCACCCACAAATGGGTGGGGCGAGTCACTTTTTCAACCTTTGGCGCTGCGTTGGGCGCCTCCCCTAAAATCACGTGGGCATTGGTGCCGCTAAATCCAAATGAACTGACGCCGGCATAACGGCTTTCAATATGCCAGTCGGTCAATTGCCCCGGCACCTTCATGGTGTCCTGCTGATGCAATTTGGGATTAAATTGCTGCAGGTGGAGGTGAGCCGGGATTTGCCCCTGTTGAATGGCCAGGGCAGTTTTAATCAGTCCGGCTATTCCGGCCGCAGCCTCGAGGTGACCAATGCGCGTCTTTAATGAGGTGATATAAAGCGGCGTTTTGCGGGTGAGACCGTAGGTGCGGCGAATGCCCTCCCACTCGATGGGATCGCCTAATTCAGTCCCTGTGCCATGGGCTTCCACATGGGTAATCTGCTCCGCTTTAAGCTTGGCCCGCTGAAGTGCTGTTTGCATCACTTCCATTTGCGCCTGCAAATTGGGTGCTGTCAACCCATTACTCGCGCCATCCTGATTAACGGCACTGCCATGAATGACGGCATAAATGGTATTGCCGTTACGTAGCGCATCCGAGAGTTTTTTTAAAATGACAATGCCGCACCCTTCACCGCGTACATAACCGTCGGCGCTGATATCAAAGGTAGAACAACGATTTTTTGCGGATAACATGTTGCTTTTACAGAAAATAATGCTGCCTTCCGGCGCTAAAATCAGATTAATGCCCCCGGCGATGGCCAAGCGGCAATCGCCGTCCTGTAGGCTGCGGCAGGCCTGATGAACGCTCACCAACGAGGAGGAACAGGCGGTATCGATGGCCATGCAGGGTCCCTGGGTGCCTAAAAAATAAGCCAGACGCCCGGCAGCGGTTGAGAAACTGGTCCCCGTTGCTTGATAAAGGTTTAATTCATCAAGAGGGACCTTTTTGTGAATTAACTGATCGTAATCGTGCGTGCTGAGACCAATATAAATCCCTGTCCTGGAATTTTTTAGACTGTCAGGAGTAAGTTTCGCGTCTTCCAGGGCATGCCAGGTCACCTGAAGCAATAATCGCTGCTGCGGATCAAGGTAAGCCGCTTCCCGGGGAGAAATAGCAAAAAATTTGGCATCAAAATGGTCAATATGGCTTAAGAAACCACCGGCTGAACAGTACATATGGCCTTTTTTTTCCCGATCAGCGTCGAAATACAAGCGGTTATCCCACCGTTCCAGCGGGATGGGGGTGATGTTATCCGTGTTGCCCTTGAGATTTTCCCAGAACGCGGCGACCCCATCTAAGTTGTTTGCGCCCTGCCCTGGGAAAAGACAATGCATGCCGATAAGGGCAATCGGCTCATACGATGCTGTTTCTTCCTCCCCCACCTCGTGCCTTGCCTTATCCACAAGCTGCTCACTTAACCGGCTAATGGTAGGAAACTCCCAGACCAGCCATGGATCCAAAGGCTTTTTCAGGAAGGTTTCAAGCTCGCCCACCATGGTGACTAAAGCCACCGAACTTAAGCCATATTCAGCAAAAGCCCTGTGACTGTCAATTTGTTCCAGGGGAATTTTCATTTGCAGGGAAATCCATTGCTTCAACCAATGAATC
Source organism: Legionella sp. MW5194 (assembly GCF_016864235.1). Classification (NCBI taxonomy): domain Bacteria; kingdom Pseudomonadati; phylum Pseudomonadota; class Gammaproteobacteria; order Legionellales; family Legionellaceae; genus Legionella; species Legionella sp. MW5194. The sequence goes on along the minus strand of NZ_CP045732.1, from coordinate 503,150 downwards.
ACCTCATTCTCGTGCGGAAGCGGATTCAGAGTGATGTTGTTTTGAAGACTTTCCTGCGCGGGATGCAAACGGGCAATGACCTCCAATTCGCCTTGAAGGTAAGCATTTTTACAGGCCCTGCGCTGGATTTTACCGCTACTCGTTTTAAATATTTTTCGTGGCGGGATAAGCACAATGTCCTTGGGAACAATATCCACACTGTCAAATACCGCTTTTTTGATTTGCTGGAGAATGCGCTGATAAACGGCTTCATCAAGATCAGAGGTTACTTCCGCAACAATGACACAACCTTCAGACTGTTCATTATCGACCGCGAAAGCCGCCGCACTGTTCATTAATAACGCGGGATCACATTCATAACAGGCTGTTTCGATGTCCTGGGGATAAATATTACGTCCATTAATGATCAGTAGATCTTTGACGCGGCCGCAAACAACGAGTACGCCATCCTGGGTGACAAATCCCAAATCGCCTGTCCTTAGGAAGGGGCCTTCGCAGGTGTCGCTGGTCATCGCCTGGAAGGTTTCGCGGGTTTGCTTGGGATCGTTATAATAGCCTTTCGCCACGGAATCCCCCTGCACCCAGATTTCTCCCACCTGATTTGGAGGAAGCACCTGCCGTGTCGACGGGTCGACTATCCTTAACTGGTATGAATTCGTGATGCTCCCGCAACAAACCAGCTCTGTTTGTGATGACTCGTGGTTGCTCTCGGTAACAATGCCCTGTTCCCATGCACGTTTATCTACTTTTATAAAGCGCTTTTTTCTGGATTCAAACGAGATACAGAGGGTTGTTTCAGCCATACCATAACCCGTGCGCATCGTGTTTTTTGCCAATCCATACGGTGCAAGTAATTGCTCAAAGCGCTTCACTGTTTTGGGTTTAACCGGCTCAGCGCCGTTTACCAGGCAACGCACACTGGAAAAATCCAGGTGAAGACTGGATGCATCGGTCGCTGCCAGCGCATCTGCCGCCAAATCGTAGGCAAAATTGGGCGCCATGGTGTACGTGCCTTTCTCCTGACTGATGGTCGTCAACCAGAAAAGCGGATTTTTAATAAACGTCAGCGGTGCCATGAAAACACTGGTGGAACCAAGATACAACGGCAGCAGGGTATTCCCCATTAACCCCATGTCATGAAAAATGGGGAGCCAGGAGACGCATCGTTTTAATGTTCCTTCACCGACCAGGTCAGCCATGATGGCAAGATTGGCAACGATATTTCTGTGCGTAACAATAACTCCTTTGGGTGCGCCGGTGGATCCGGAGGTGTATTGTAAAAAAGCAGTCAAATCGGGACTGACAACGGGTTTTTCCCCTTCAAAATTAAGCCGTTTTTCCTGTAGGGTTTCGATAGCAAACAAGGTGCTGCTTTGAGGAAAGGCAAATTGATTGAGCTCGCAATACTGTTTAATCTGCTCTGTGGTTAAGACCAGCGACGTATGGGAATTTTCAATGATTTTTAACAGCCGATTTAAATGCCTCACCTGGCGGGGAGGATAGGCTGTGATGGCAATATTTCCAGAGTGTATTACCGCTAAAAAGGAAACGATGTATTCAATGCCTGAATCAAAAATTAACAATATCGATTGTTGGGTTAAAGGCAGGTTTCTTTGCTGCTGGGCTTGAAGTATGGCATCAGTTAAAGAGTCCACCTGTTCAGCAAGTTGCGCGTAAGTCAGCGTCTGGGTGCTTTTATAATCCTCTTTTAGAAATTTTAAGGCTATCTTTTCGGGTTGAGTTTGCGCATAACGAAGGATTCGATCAAGTAACAAGGTTTCTAACGGATTGACCATCATTAAAACCAAAACAAGACATAATGTTTAACTATAGAGCATTTTTGTAACGGAAGTTGATTCCATGTGATTCGGTTGCATAAAAGGCTCGATCACAGAATACGCTATAATCAATGCAGGTATCCGCAGAATCAACCGCTTAACCAGCAAGAGAGTAGACATGATTGAGCAGCCAGGTGACAGGCAACCGGTGGCTATTTTTGATTTTGACGGGACCATCACTCGAAAAAGCACCACCGTGCCGTTTCTGCGTTTTGTCTTTGGCCCGTCCGTCTTTACCAAAGCCGCGTGCCAATTGCACGCGTTGCTTTTATATCACTGCAATCGCATGGCGCTTGATGAGTTAAACCACCGCATCGTCCGCTCCTTTTTTACCAACCTCTCCCGGGATTATCTTTTTCAGCAGGGTCAACTGTTCTCGGACACCGTGCTGCCTTCCTTGATAAGGGACAGTGCGTGTCAACGGTTAAACTGGCATAAAAGCCAGGGCCATTATTGCATCCTGGCAACAGCGGCTTACGATTTGTACATGACGCATTGGTCCCTCAGTCATGCGTTCAATGGCCTGGTTTCAACAAAAATTGCCTTTGATGAGTACGGTCAGGCCACCGGGGCCCTGGAAGGAAAAAGCTGCAATGGCGAAGAAAAACTGCAACAGGTTCTTCAATTGATCGGTGATGCACCGCGTACGGTTTATGCGTATGGCGACAGCAGCGGGGATAAGGCCATTCTTGATTATGCGACCTATCCTTACTATAAGTACTTTAAATAATCAGTAAGGACCACGTGTTTTATGCTTAAACCGGAGGAACTGACCTTCATAACCCAATCTCTGGGGTTGCCACATCCACTCAACATCATCAAGCCGCTCGGTGGCGGCGATGTCAATTCCGCTTATCAGGCAACCTGCGGTTCAACACGTTACGTAGTCAAGACGATTAATAAAGCGAAGTACGTTCAGGATTACGCGGTCGAACTTGAAAAGCTGATGGAGTCACTTCGGTTTAGCGAGCAGATCGCTTCGCAGTTATCCGGGACAGGGCATGTGATGTCGGCCTATTTCGCTTTTGAGGATTGCCTTGTTCAGACGGCCAACGATTTAATTTTACTCTATCCTCAACTTGATGCCGTGGTGCGCGAAAATCAGGACCTGTCGAGTAGCCATGTGCGGCAAGTGGCTGCATTTCTCGCTCAATTGCACCGCTCGTCCTTGCAGTTTAATGAGGCCCTGGCACAGGAAAAATTGACTGTTTACAAGCAGATTGGCGAAAAAATCATAACCCTTTCGGTGTGGGATAAACTGTCATTCTGTACTCATCCCTCTTATTTTTTTCCCAAAATCAACACCCTCTCGACTTACCTCGTAACCCACAGGGATCCGCTACTGAAAGCCCTGAACGCCCTAAAAGGCACCGTCCTTTGTCATAATGATTTAAAGCCTAAAAACGTGCTTTGGGAAAACAATCATTTTTGGGTGGTCGACTGGGAAACGGCAGGGCTGTTTGATCAAACGGCCGATTACCTCGATACGCTGCTCGCCTGGTGTACGGTTTATGATAAACGAGGCGTGTCGCTGGATGAGACCAAATTGCAGGCATTCATGGAAACCTACCCTCTTCCGACGCAGAGCCCCCTGTTGGAAAGCCTCTCCATCGTTTTAATCAAATGGTATTTCTGGCTCGCCTTCTGTCTGAACAAGTTGATGACCAATCCCCGAAAATTCAAAAACAACCTGTGGCACATTCGCTACTCCATTCAATTTATTTGTTTTTTGATGGATGGGGCGGTTATTTCGAGGATAGAGAAAAAGGGAAATCCCAAGGTTTGTAACCCAGACTAGAGGAAGAAAACGTGATTGGTTTAGACCCTGTCAAGCAAACAATGGCCGTTGTCTTCCATGATAAGTTTCATGTTTTGAAACCCTTTGACCGTTATACTTATCACAATCTGATCTTCCACTAACGACATGCGGTCAGTGAAAAGATAAGTAGACAAGGGTGTGTCTAAACGTGCACCCACTACTTTTGTACCATGTATGATTAGTGAGTTTCCATCGTTAGACCATTGCAATTGCTTATGATCGAAATAAGTGACTTGCGGGCGGGTATTACTTTCCGAATATAAACTATCCCCCACAATAAATAGTTTATTGCCAAATTTGATGTATTCGGCTGTATTTTTAATGATAACGGTTTCTTCCGTTTCATAATCATTGAATGTGCACTTGCCTTTCCAGGTACCTGAAAAATCGATGAACGTCGTTTGTCTGGATTGACCAACAGCAACATCTGACGTATTGCTTTTAACTTTAACGGGGTGGATAGGTGTAAATGCAAAGGACAAATGGATCATACTACCAACTAATAAAACAATGCTTACCCCTTTTTTTGTGTTCATTGGAATCCCCGTTCGTCAATTGTTCGAGCTTATAGCAAGAGGAGGGTTGGGACCAGTATGTGTGGGAAAATAGATGGGAGTATGGATTCGAAATCTTTGTGGTGAATGATTATTATTAAGCGTATTTACTAAATGTCGCAAAAAACGGGTTAAAGATTAAAATAATACCGGCTTTATAAAAAAATGGATAAAGAATGACAGTGCCTGCTCCGCATAAAATAATGTTGTACAAATTAACCCACATAAATAATCTGAGTCTTCTAATGCAGCGAGGTGGTCTACATTCCCCCAATAATACACCGGATGATGGTAATATTTATCGAACTATTCATGATGCAACTGTACAAGCTAATCGAAAGATAACACCTATTCCCTGTGGCGCTAAAGGCACAGCCCATGATTACGTGCCTTTTTATTTTTGCACTCATTCTCCAATGTTGCTTCAATTAAAAACAGGGCAAGTTGCCGGATATACAGAAGGACAAGATCCACTAATTTATCTGGTTACTTCTTTAGATCTTATTATCTCCAATGGAAATCGTTATGTTTTTTCAGATGGGCATGGGTTGGCAACCTATACCGATTGGTATGATAATATAGATCATCTGGATAAAATTGACTGGGATATAATAAAACAAAAATTTTGGGCTGATACAGCGGAGGACGGCGATCGTCAACGGCGAAAACAAGCAGAGTTCCTGGTGTATTCGTTTTGTGATTGGTCATTAATAAAAAGTATAGCTGTTTTAAATAACCCAATGAAACAAAATGTAGAGACCATTATGGCAAATTATCCTTATCGAAATCATCCGCCAGTAGAAATTTTACCTAGATACTATTATTAATCTAGAGAACCATGAGAATACAATGATTGAATATGTAACAGGTAATTTACTTGAAGCGAATGCAGAAGCCCTGGTTAATACTGTTAACACAGTAGGTATCATGGGAAAAGGAATTGCATTACAATTTAAACAAGCTTGGCCAGAAAATTTCAAATCTTATGCGAAAGCATGTAAAGCAGGAGAAGTTGCTCCTGGAAAAATGTTTATTTATGAATTGAAAGAAACCTCTAGCCCTCATTTCATTATTAACTTCCCTACCAAACGTCACTGGAAACAAAAATCGCATATACAAGATATTAAAATTGGATTAGAAACCTTAATTGATGAAATAAAACAACGCGGCATACAATCAATTGCATTACCTCCGCTAGGATGTGGCAACGGCGGCTTACCCTGGACGGAAATTCGTCCTTTAATTGAACAAGCTTTTGCAAACATCCCCCAAGTGCAAGTAATGCTATATGCACCAAAGGGTGCTCCAGACGCATTCACTATGCCGATTGGTACAAACAAACCTCATATGACAGAAGCAAGAGCCCTTTTTATTAAACTAATCGAGCAATACTCTTCACTTCATTATCGGCTCACTCTGCTTGAAATCCAAAAATTAGCCTACTTCCTTCAGATAGCAGGTCAGCCCTTGCGCCTTAATTATAAAGCATCTCATTATGGCCCTTATGCTCACAATCTCAATAAAGTATTAGAAATCCTGGAAGGGCATTACATTCGTGGGTATGGAGACAGCCAGAAACCAGATGCCACCATTGAACTGCTGCCTGATGCAGTACAGGCAGCTAATAATTTTCTTGAGAAGCAATCTCAATCGATAGAGCATCTTCACTCTGTAAGTCAATTAATTGAAGGATTTGAAACTCCTTATGGCATGGAATTACTTGCAACCATTCATTGGCTAAATGATCAACAGAATGCCTGTGAGCTTCAAGAGGTAATTACAGGAATTCAAAGCTGGAATACTAGAAAAGCGCAACTAATGAAACCTCGTCACATCGAAAAGGCATGGAATCGATTAGTAGAACAAGGCTGGTTGGATACAACAAGACGGATACAATAATATCAATTCAACAAATTACCCATTGCTGCTAACATTCTTTCTTAACGAGCGCCACCACTTTCACAGGGTGCTTAAGACGATAATCATTCGGATGTAATAAATAAGTATCGTTATCCCAAACAGCCTGAAGGAGATAGATATGCCAATTTTAATTTTTGTCCAATACCCCTGAGGCCAGTTGCGTTTTGAGTAACTGGCAGGCTTCTGCAATGGAACAGGTTACTTCCCCACCTCCATAGGAACCATCATTTTCTAAAAACGAGGGTGGTATTGCAGGCGGTACTTCTGAAGCGGGGATTGCTCCCAGTTTTGAAACCACAGCATGGTTCTCAAACGCTTCGTCGTAAGCGCCAATGGTATAAACCTGACTGCAATCACTCGCCCAGGCATTGAACGACATTAAACCCATCGTTACCCATTGAAATAAAGAAATTTTCATTGTTTATACCCAATAAAATGCAGCCCAAAAATGGGCTCTGTTGAGCGATATGATAGAAAAGTTACCTCATTGCCAATTTAACGGAGTACTGCAATCGCCTCTTTACCTGAATGGTGATCGTCAGGCTTAGCCGTGACCAGTTGCTCTTCAAAGCCAAAATCCTTACAGATTTTCCTTACCAATGCGCGGGAATCCGTTTCGCGTTTTTTGAAAAAAAGCCCAGTCAAGGTATGGGTTTGTCGGTTCACTGACTCCTGGTGCTCAAGGTACCACTGCCGTAAGTCGTTTTCAGTAAACGTATCCGCGTTAAGGATTAATGCCTTAAGATCAGACATGGCGTGCCGTTTGAGCTGAGCCACTTTGGTGTTGATAAACCAGGTGCGAAATCCCGTTAATGTCTCTGATTTCAGTTTAAAGTCCTGGACTTTTCCTTTCGCGGCCAAAGCAGCGTCATGTTTTAAAGGAATGCTGTTGTTATAGATTTTATAAAACTGCGCTTTGATGTCTTTCTCTGGAATGCGGGGCGAAATGGCCTGGGCAGCTGTTGTGAACAGGGCTAATAGCGCGTCCTTTGATAAAGGGCAGGTTCGTGCACCTGTTGTTTTATCGCATTGACATAAAACAGTAAAATCGTCGCTCAGCTTGTTCAGTCGAAAAATGATCACCTCATTCTTTTCAAGTAACTTCTCTATTTCATCCATTAGCTCACTGAAATAGGGGTATACCACACTCGTTAAGGTGTAATTGCTTTGAAGCGCCTCGCGCAGAGTAGAAAGAACGGTGGAATTTTCAGCGGTTAAATGTTTGAAATTGATTTCGCTGGGGTTACCGCAAAGAGCCAAGGCCAGATTGAGTTGCTCTCCATGGCCGGAAAGCGCGGCAGCGACTAATAAAGCATCCCGAGCCTTCTTATCCATCGATAATGCCTCGAGGTGATTTTTTTTAATCCATCGCAATACCTCAGGGTTTCCCGATCGCGCGGCACAATGCGCAATCGTCCAGCCATCTTTGTCAATTGTGTTCAATAAGGCAGGCTTATTGTCTTTAATCCATTGCAAGGCCCCAAGGCTGCCCGACAAGGCAGCGTAATGCGCAATTGTCACGCCATTTTCGTCAATTTTTTCCAATAAGTCAGGCTTATTGTTTTTTATCCATTGCAACGCCGCAGGGTTTCCGGACACGGCAGCGTAATGTGCAGCGCCTTTTCCCTCTTTATCGAATTGAGAAAAAAGGCCTGGTCTTTGCGCCAGCACCTGATTCAATCGTTGGATATCGCCAGAAAAAGCAGCATAATGCGCCATGTTTACATCAAAATTGTCTTTTTGATCTACCTTTTTATACGTTGCTTCATCACCAAGAATCGCCAATAATTGCCATCCTTCCCTAATCCAGGACGTGTTGAAATGTTTTATTTTTCTAAACAGCACCTCGCATTGTTCATTAGTTAGAGCGAGAGGAATCAAATCCCGTTTAATACCTTTTTGGATGAGTTTTTCTCTGTAATCAATAGCGGCTGATGGCATGGCTGTCTCAATTGGTTTTGCGCGGGATTATAATACATAAAGAAATCCATATATACACCTTGGCCATCAATGTATCATTTTTATGCGAGCGAAGAGCTAATTTTCCAGGTTCTACACCAAGGGGGGCTTTATCTCACAACAATTTAGATATAGCCTGGATGAAATAACGTGAAATCCAGGAAACAATGAGCACAGCGAATTCATTTTAATAAGTATCTACTGGCTATCCATAGCATGTTCCAAAATGGAACATATGCCAATTACAATCATTGATAAATTTTAAATCAAATCTTGTAAACTTAGTTTACAAAAACTATAATAGCAATATGGGATAGAAGTAATGGTTAAAAAACCTTCTAAAAAAACCGACCAAGAGCTTTTTGCTTTGATTGAGCAGAAAATTAAAGAAAGAAACTATATCTTTGTAAAGCATGCAAAAGAAAGGCAGCAACAAAGAAATATTTCAGAGCTTGATGTGCTCAATATTTTAGAGGGTAAATCTGGCTGTGAGAGAAAAAGAAACAAAAGCAAGGATTCCTATGAATCCAACTACATACATGAAAAACCGCAGGATTGGAAATACTGTATTGAAGGCAACGACATAGATGGGAAAAAAGTACGAATTATTCTTACATTTACTTATGATCTGATGCCCATTATTACAGTGATCAATTTAAGCGAGGAGGAAACACCATGAAAACTAAAATTGAACCCACATTTCTTTACGAAGGACTTGGTTTTCCTATTGAGTTAGAAAATGTAACAATGATTAACATCAATGACGAATGGCATCCCAAAATTGATGTCCGCTACGTTGCTGATGAAATAATAAAAAAATTGGCCATCCAAGAAGAAAGATTAACGGGTAATCAAGTGAAATTCATTCGCTCCTATTTTTCCATGCCTCTACGTGAATTTGGTGAAACTGTGGTTCATGAATCGCATACCGCTGTCAGCAAATGGGAAAAATATGAAGATGAAATAACCAATATGAATGAAAACACCGAACAAGTATTACGACTCTATATTATCGAACAAACTCAGACTAAAGCTGATCAAAAGAATTTTTATTCGAACTTTAAAAGAAGCAGAGCGTTTGTAAATGCCAAAGGTAAAAAACCCAAACCACTTCAATTAAAACTCTGCGCATAAATTGGTTGCTACTGCAGCCGGTTACATTTTGTAACCGTGAAAAAAGGTTAACCAGCAAGAAATGCTGGCTTTATCTTTATGCTCAACAATTAAACTCGCAATTATCCACTCAAATATCCCATTACCGTTTGTCCTTACTCATTATGGATGAAATGGGTCTGAAATCCCGTACCACACTTTGGAGTTATCTCAATGGGTAATAAACTAAGCAGCGCACTTTAGTACACCAATTAATTAGACAGATGCCGGGTTATTCCTATGCAAGTAAGGCGGATATGAAACATATGATTAATCGCTGCATGAAAGACCTGCATGAATTAGGTTTTAAAGTTGGCCATTTAAATGGCCTAAAGCCGAAGGATATTATGTTCTTGTTAGATGAGCTCGCTAAACTCTGTTGTGATTAAGTGCATGGCCAAGTCCGTATATAAGCAACTGGATTACCTTGCTAAAATCGAAAATTAGGAACTATTGTAATAGTAATACTTACATATAGAGAAAAAAGATGGATTATATGGATGAATTGATAAACAACTTCCAAAAGAAAGCCAATAAATTTCTTGCTCAACATAATTACGATCTATCTTCTCAGAAGCTACTATATCACTACACATCACTTGAGAAATTTGAACAAATAATTGCAAGCAGAAAATTTTTGTTTACACATTATGAAAATTTGAATGATACCTTAGAACTTAAACATGGGTACCAAATATTTGAAAAACTTGTATATGAAACCAAAGTACCTGATGCAGATCATTATCTTAAAAATCTAAAAGCAATTTTACTTAATCATGAAATTGATTTTTATATTTGTTCATTTTCAGAACAAAATGATAATTTATCTTTATGGAGACTATATGGTGACGATGGATATGGAGTTGCTCTAGGAATAGACTCCAATTTCACTTTAGTATCAGAAAAAAAAGTTGAAAATCCAATTATTTGCGCTGCGATTTATAAACAGGCAACTTTTGAGGCTAACTTTAAAAAGCTCTGCAATAGAATCAATTCTATCACCAACTGTTCAAAATATTTGGTGCTTTCTGAATCGAGACAAAAAGAGGTCTTAAAACATTTGTATAGTCATTTATTTGTATATTGTTTTTCGATTTGTCTAGTAACAAAGCATGAGAGCTATCAACATGAATCAGAAGTAAGACTGCTTCTTAAAGATGGAAGGCTAAGTTACCCGAATGAATACCAAAATGGGTTTTATTTCTCTAAAGACAGATTCCATTTGAAGGGGAAATCTTTGGATAAAACTATTACTTTCTTAGACGATAACCTAGCAGTTAAGAAAAACACTGTTACTGTAAAAAATTCAATTTTATCTTCCACATTGGAGGATACTTTTTGAAAACAATTTATCTAGGCCCCAAGGTTCCAAAGGAAACAAAGGTTAACTATGAAAAATTATTAAAAAATACAATTTTGATACTACAAATATCAAAATTATAGAAACAGATCTTCCTTATCAATAATGCTGTTTTCTAGATAATTCAAAAATAAAAGTACACCTAGCAGATTTTTTTATTTTAAGAAGATTTACTACAAAGCTACAAATTACTAATTTTGGCTCTTTCTCATTTAAGGGGGCACTTTAATCAAGTTAGTTTAAACTAACCCATTGATTTAGCGATCGAAATGGAGATTAAAGTGCCGAAACATGATCTTATCTTAAATTTACCTGGCTTTTCCATAAAAAAAGTACGGGGTTATCAACCTTTGATATTGGAACTTTCTTACAACCGATTACCAAGATGTGGCCATTGTCAAAGTAAAGAAGTGCGCAAGAAAGATTCCTACATTCGTACTGTTCATCACGAACTAGTAGGTCACAGACGCAGTCTCTTACAATTCAAAGCCTATAAGCTTTATTGCAATCGTTGTCATCGTTATGGCAACCAGCAATTTCCTGGTATTAATAAGTATCAACGTTCCACTTGGCGTCTACAAGCCGCTGTTTTTCATAAACATACCTCGGGGATTTCTCAAAGCGAGTTAGCCAGTCTATTTAAGAAGGGTAAGGCAACCATTGAACGATGGTATCAACGCCACTATAAAGAACAAGATAAGGAGCGGACCAATGCATACTGCCCATCCGTTTTAGGAATTGATGAACATTTCTTTAACCGAAAACAAGGATTCGTTACAACACTCTGTAACTTAAGAAAGAATAAAGTATTTGATATCGTCAAAGGGCGAAGTGAAACCGACCTGGCCGCTTACCTCGCTGCTTTACCGGGTAAAGAGCGGGTTAGAGTCGTCTGCATCGATTTAAGCACTACCTATCGTTCCATCGTAAAAAGCATTTCCCCAACGCCAAAATAGTCGCTGACCGATTCCATGTCATTCGCTTAATGCAACACCAATGCATGATGACTTATAGGGAACTTGCAAGCAACGTCAAAAGCAATCGCGGCATCATGGCGCTCTTAAGAACCAAGCCTGAACGATTAACACCCTTAAAAAAAGCCAAGCGCGATGCTTTCCTGGCAGACAATCCAGCTATTGAAGCCGTCTATCAATTCCAACAACAGTTACACAATATACTCATGAAAAAAATGCTTACCAAGAACCGAGCACGTCAGTTAATCCCTCGCTTTTTGGAAATGCTCGACGAACTGAAGCAAAGCCCCTTTAAACCTCTAGCAGCTCTAGGTAAAACGCTCGATAACTGGTGTCATTCAGCATGCTAAAGGGACCGTCGATCAGCAGCTAATGGGACCGCCTAAAATGTCAAAACGGTACCTATCAAACTTGTCCACTTTTAGTTAATTATACATGTTATTTTCGCTTTTTTGTTTCTCGCTCTCCTCTGTAACTGGGACCATCTAATGTAACCCGATATGAATTATGTCTTAATCTATCGATAGTGGCTGCAGCAAGTAATCGATTAGGGAAAGCAGAACCCCATTCGCTAAAGTCCAGATTGGATGTAATGATCGTTGATGCACGCTCATATCTTTCCGAGATTAGGTCGTGAAAATCCTCATCCTGGGGGTTGCGTAATGGTCTTAGTCCAAAATCATCGATGATTAGTAGTGGCATTTTCACCAGTTCTGAGAACTTTTATCAAATCGACCTGATGCTCTAGCTGCTTGCAACTCATTAAAGAGTTGATTTTGCGAAAGCCAGAGTGTATCGATTCCTCTTTGTATCGCACAATGAGCTATGGCTTGAGCAATATGAGATTTCCCTGTTCCACAAGGTCCTACGATGAGAATGGGAACTTTTTCTGCAATAAATGAACACGAGATTAACTCCTGTATTTGAGCGCGATTGATTTTAAGGTTAAAGTCAAAATCGAATGATTCTATCGTCTTGTCACCACGGATACGTGCACGCTTCATTCGTGTTCTTAATTTTTGTTTTCCCTTCCTAATAACTCATCTTGAAGCAGTAATCCCAGAAACTCAGGGTAGCTTAGCTTCTTTTCTATAGACTCACGGTTACGCAGCGGGATGTTCTCAGCAACATGCGATAACCGTAGTTGTTTTAACTGCGAAGATAGCTCGGGCATCGGGTTTATCATCATTTGTCTCCTGTTGTTTGTATTAGTGTAATAAGTGGGACGTATTCCGGCAGAACTTTCCCCCTACCGAATAGGGTTTGGCCAATGTTGTCGGTTCTTCCTCATGCGGTAAGGCTTGCTTTTCAGCCCCAACCTCTAGCATCGTCTTGATTGTTTTATAATGCACGCTTTGAAAAACAAGCGCTCTATGGCAAGCAGCCTCCAGACGGTCATCGCCATATTTTTTCCTAAGACCGAGAATGCTTTGTGCAGCCCGAAGATAATCTACGACTGAATCATTTAATAGTCCCTCAATAGCAATCACGCATTGGCTTCCAACTTCATGTGCTTGCTTTAGGCACCACTGGGCATCTCGCATCGAGTAAGCCAAAGCATTCGGTGGAAGGTGTTCTGGTATTGTATGTTTGGTGCCTGGTATTTCGAGTTTCGGATGGAGTGCTACCAGTTGATGATTGAAATACAGTCGGATAGTTGTATCCGTTGCTCTAAGCCAAAGCTCTTGCCGTGCGAGGCGATATGGACCTGAATATCGGCATTTCTTGTATTGCACATGGCAATCACCATGAAGCTTGACCTTTTCCCACGCCGCAAACTCGGGCGGATGGTTAGGCAGTTTTTTAAGAAGAGGTTGTTCAATTTCAAATAGAACCAAAGGCTTTTCATGAGTAGTGCCGTGGTTGCGCGCGCCAGCCTCTTGTATTAACCAGATCTTTAACTGCTCGTTCGCATCGTTTAAGCTTCTAAACTGGCGCAGTGGAACAAAGCGGTTTTTAACGTACTTAACCCCGGATTCAACTCGGCCTTTTTTCTGGGGATCATACGGAGGACATGGGGAAATAATAAAACCATAGCCTGATGCGCACCCCATATGCCTTTTGAACGCAAGGGTTGTGGTAACAAGCTTTCGTAATCGCACACTTCGCGTTATCTATAATTATTTTTTCTGGAACACCATTAAACCATTCAAAGGCACGCCGATGGCAGGCAAGCCATGTCTCAACATCCTGATGTAAGACCATTTCTGCATACATATGACGGCTCCAGGAGAGCACCATCACAAAGATCCAGGTCTTCTGTTCCTCTCCTTTGCCATCAGTAATTTTAGGTCCTTGCCCAAAGTCAACCTGTGCTGATTCGCCCGGTTTAAACTCTAATATCGTGGTGACCGCTCGTTGTTTTTCCTTGTAAGACTTGATATAGCGTTGAACAACGCTATAACTACTTTTAAAACCATGTTCTCGTTGTAAATGAGCATAGATAGTGCTGGCCTGAACGCCCTGTCTGGTCCATTCTTCAATCTTCACCCGGTATGGCTGTATGCTCAAAAAGCTATTGGCACTGCTCTTTTCAAAAATAACGCCAGTTCCTGTTCTGTGGGGATTGACTTATCCTTTTCTAACCAGCCTTGCTCTATCGCAATGTCACGCACCCTCCTAAGCGTTTTTCTATCGGCAAGTTTGTCACGGGACAGCCCTCTGAGCGTAGCGCCTTGACGCAATTGGCTAATAATAATGATATATTCGTGCATCTCAAATCTCCGGTTTGACATCCATTTCCCCATTTATGAATAAACAGAGAAAAATTATGTTCATTTTTAACCAAAGTTTGATAGGTGGGGTGGTCCCTTTAGCTGCTGACAGCCCGGTCCCTTTATGTGATGACTAGGTGGTCCCATTAAGTGCTAATGGGGTGGTCCCTTTAGGTGATGACAAAGTGGTCCCATTAGGGTGCTGAATGACAACTGGAAAGAAGAAGTTGTTTGTATGTGGCGATTTAGTAAATCAAATGGTATCACTGAAGGCTTTCATCGGAAGATGAAACTGATTCAACGTCGTGCTTATGGTTTTAAAAACTTTGAAAATTATAGAACAAGGGTTAGAGTACTATGCTGATGATTGAGTGCCCCCGTAATTGGGAAAGACCCAAAAAATGCTTACCAAGAACCGAGCACGTCAGTTAATCCCTCGCTTTTTGGAAATGCTCGACGAACTGAAGCAAAGCCCCTTAAACCTCTAGCAGCTCTAGGTAAAACGCTCGATAACTGGAAAGAAGAAGTTGTTTGTATGTGGCGATTTAGTAAATCAAATGGTATCACTGAAGGCTTTCATCGGAAGATGAAACTGATTCAACGTCGTGCTTATGGTTTTAAAAACTTTGAAAATTATAGAACAAGGGTTAGAGTACTATGCTGATGATTGAGTGCCCCCGTAATTGGGAAAGACCCTAAAAACTTTGAAAATTATAGAACAAGGGTTAGAGTACTATGCTGATGATTGAGTGCCCCCGTAATTGGGAAAGACCCCTAATTTTTAAGGGGATTTGATGGTCGGGACGGAAGGATTTGAACCTTCGACCACTAGCACCCCATGCTAGTACGCTACCAGGCTGCGCTACGCCCCGAACTGGATGGCAATAATACCGTGACTGGTGAGAAATAACAAGCCTTTCGTTGTTAAACGCCCGCGGGTCAGGCGGGCATTGTTATTCACTTTATTGCGTGCCTGATTGCCAGAATGCAATGTTGGCGCCGGCAGGATCCTTAAGGATAATAAAACGACCCATCTCACCTGCCTGGGTAATGGGCATGATGACCTGTGCACCCAGTTTTTCCGCCTTAGCCAAGGTCTTTTCCAGGTCATCCACCAGAATATACCCCATCCAGTGCGGCGGAATTTCCTTTTGCCGGTCATTAGGGATTTGCCAAAGGCCGCCAAACTCCTGATCACGGTTTTTTATCATCGTGTAGGTGAACTCACCCATGTCATGATCAGTGAATGTCCAGCCCAACAACTGGCCATAAAACGATTTAGCCGCCTCTTTGTCAGCAACAGCCAGTTCATTCCAGCAAAACTCCCCTTTCTGCGGTTGATTCATTTTTACCTCCTTGTGTTTGGATTAATTGAGTATAGTCAACGGCGCTATTTTTTGACGTTAGCCTTTTTAAGCATTAACAAACTCGGGTATGATGGAGTCCATTAAATTGACAGGTAACCGAGGGATCCTTATGCCAATTCAATTAACTCCGCTCCAACGCCGTTCCTGGGCCTCATCCCCCAGTGAGTTGTCTGCTTTTTTAATCAATATCAGCGAATTTATAATTGAAATTAGCAAACCCAAAGCACTGAAAGATAAAAAATCAGAATACACCCAGCTTTTTTCGCAGGTTTCCACTAAAATTCTGCAATACATCAGCAGTGAAAACTCGAACGCCCTGGCCCTTTCCGGTGCCTATTTTCGCCACCTTAAAAAAGAAGGGCTGATGTCCTGGACTGTGGCCGATAATAACGCATTAAATGCCTTGCTCGCCCCCTACCGGCAGGAAGCCAGCGCCGCAGTCTATCTAAACAGCTTTTGCACGGAAGAAAGAAGTGCAAGCGATGCTCATTGTGCTTTCCTTCGTACCATTTTATTCGCTGACCTTGAACCCTTGGTTGCCAAAAATAAACAGTTTGATGATTTTCTGGCATCCGCCATTAAGGTGATTGATTTTCTAACCACGCCCTATATTGTTCTTTTTGAAGAAGCGGAAACCCATAAAAAAACCACTTCCGGGACCGATTTACAGTGGAGCAGCATGCAAAAGGGCTTAAAAGGCGCACGGGATGCCCTTTTAAATATGATTCCCAAATCGGTCGCCCCATTTAAAAAGCCAATCAGCTCGAGGCTGCAGGCACAAACGGCGCAGATGGATAAGGATTTACAGATTTTTCAGTCCTGCCTTGCCGTGGAAAATGTCCGTCTGGAAACCCAGGCTCATTACCAGGCGCTCTCGGAAAAATACCAGCATTTGCAGCAAAGGCACGAGGAACTCGGCGTATTTATCCGTGCCCTCTTGAAAGAGCCGCTTGGAACAAACGCCACGCTTGAGGATTACATTCGCGCTTATGGCGAACACTGGCAGGCCAGTTACGAAAAACTGAAAGTGCAACAGTTTAAACAACAATACGAGGCCGCCCTGGCTGAACAGGAAAACTTGCGTAAGCAAATCAAAGAGCAACAGGCTGAAATTGAAAAACTGCTGCATAAAGCACCTAATCAGCCGCTGAAACAACCCCTGGAAGACTTAAAGGCGAAATGCGACAAGCTCGCCCAGGAAAACAAAGGCCTGATCGACAAAGCCGTTGAGCTCGCAAACGCCCAATCGTTGATGACACCTCAAAACAACCCGCAAAAAATGCCGTTCATTGCCTGGATAAAAAACCTGCTAAATCAATTAAAAACCTTTCAGCAAGCCCAGCTCCAGTCAGAAAAAACGATAGCCATCCTGAAACAGAACAATAAAGACCTGGCGGCACAAAATCAGCAGTTAAAAGATCAATTACAGACTGGAGTCGACAGTTCCCCCGCCGTGATGCACCTCCATGACGAAGCCGTGCCGCGCCTTGAAACCTGGGAAAGCCTGTTGCAGCAGCACTGCACGGGAACCAACAGCACCGGGGTGAAAGAGATCATGGCGGAAATTAAAAAACTGCAAAAAAAGGCATGGCCTGAAACGGAAAAGATATCGATGCTCAGCCTGAAAATGCGCGAAATCGCCGCATCGCGCAAAGACAGCCATTGGTCAAAGTCTCATTTTTTTGGTAAAGGGCGTCATCAGGGGGTACAAATGCTTTATACACTGATGGCGGATGAAGCGTTTTCCCTGCACAACAAAGCGTGTTGCAAGCAATTACAGGATTTATTCACTAAAACCCACTTTGTTTATGACAAAAAGGAAACCAGGGAGGAACAAAAGCCTCTGTTAATTCAATGATAGGAAATGAGGGGTTTCAGAAATAAGCATCACGCGTAACCCGGATAGGCCTTCAAGCCATCTCCGGGTTATCGAGCATTTATTCCTCAGTTTTGACTTCAATTTTCTTTTGTACAGCCATGGGCTTTTTAGGAATGGAAATTTCGAGAACGCCGTGCTTGTAGGTGGCACTGATTTGTGACTCATCGGCCGTTTGCGGCAGACTGAATCGGCGGTAAAACTGGCCCTGCACGCGCTCTACCCGGGAATAACCATTCTTTTCTTCCTTGCTTTCAAATTTTCTTTCGCCGCTGATGGTCAGGACGTTATTTTCGAGGGCAATATGGATGTCGTCCTTATTAACGCCAGGGAGATCAGCCACCACCAGGAATTTTTCCTTTTCTTCTTTGATATCAACGGCCGGAGCCCAGGTGCCTGTGTCCACAAAGGAAGAGTCTGCACCATTGTCGCGAAAGAAATGGTCAAAAATATTACTTAAATCTTTTTGCAAGGGATAATAACTACGTATGTTCATCATTTTCTCCTGAAAGTTTAAGAAGGGGTGATATTAAACATAGGGGTTGCTGTCAGTTTTTCAAGGGATTGGCAACAATTATTTAACAGGATTTGACGGGTACAGGTCCTGACTACGATTTGGGACTATTGACCAGGATATCATTGCCTATCTGATCGAGCGGATCACTTTCACCGGTGGTTTCATAGCCCGGGACGCCATCGCCCAACAAATCCACTTCGTCACCGCTGATAAACTGGTTCTGGTTTAATTCATTGCAAGAGTCTTCCAGTGAGAGTTCGTCGCCAAAATCCGGTTCCGGTTTAACCAGGGTATCCACGGTTTCCTTTTCAAGATTACTCATTCATTTTCTCCGCTACCTCAATTTATTATAGACTTTGTGGCTGTTTTTCTTTATTAAAGGGTTCCATTTGTTACCCTTGGCCAGTAACCGGGTACATACATCAACATCCAGCGGTTCGCTGTAATAAAAGCCCTGAACCTGATCACTGTGATGTTTGCGCAGGTAGTTTAACTGTTCCCGGGTTTCCACCCCTTCGGCAAGAACCTCCAGGTTCATTTGTTTAGCCAGATTAATGATGGCCTCGACAATGTATTGTTCATTGTTATTGGAGGTAATTTCATCAATAAACAATTTGTCAATTTTAAGTTTGTCGAAGGGAAAATGTTTTAAATAACCGAGATTGGAATACCCGGTGCCAAAATCATCGATCACAAAGTGCACCCCTATCTCCTTTAATTCACTCATCTTTTGCGCGCATTCATGGAAATTGGTGGTGATCGATGATTCCGAAATTTCCAGTTCCAGTCGGGATGGATCGACCTGTGTTTCCTGAATGATACTTTTCGTGGTATCAACAAAATGAGGGTGCTGCAATTGGCTGATGGCAATGTTGATTGCCATGTGCAGTGGGGAATAGCCTTGTTCCTGCCACTGTCGGCTTTGCAGGCAGGCCTCACGCATCACCCATTCGCTAATGGGATTAATCAAGCCATTTTTCTCTGCCAGCGGAATGAACACCTTGGGTGGAATATTGCCCCATTGCGGATGATACCAACGCAGGAGCGCTTCAACACCCATCATGACATCACCATCCAGGCTGATTAAAGGCTGGTACTGCAGCCTAAACTGATTATTGGACAGGGCTTCGTACAAATCGAGGGTGAGATGAGTGTAACGCAGGACGTCATCGACGTATTCCGCACGGTAAAATTGATACGTGTTACGGCCATTCTTTTTGGCATTGTACATGGCGATGTCGGCTTCTTTACTTAATTGCTCGGATGGACGCATGGAATCAAAGTTGGCAAAGCTGATGCCTATGCTGGTCGACATCTGGCATTTTTACTCATTTAGGATGAAAGGCTCCGACAGAATGGCAATGATTTTATCAGCAAGATGCGCCACCTGATCTTCATTAATATGGCCATCAACCACCACAATGAATTCATCACCGCCCAAGCGATAAATATTGTCGACTTTACGCAGGTTTTTTCTCAGCCGCTTAGCCACCTGCCTCAATAACAAATCGCCATAACTATGTCCCCAGGCGTCATTAATCTGCTTAAACTCATCCAGATCAAGAAACAGCACGGCTAAGGATAATTTTTGCCGCATGCACCGCTCAATGATGAAAGGGAGCTGGTTGTTGAACTGATTGCGATTGGCAAGGCCCGTTAACAGGTCATAATTGGCGAGATACTGCAGTTGCTGGTTGACTTTGGTTAACTGATCTTCACTTTTTTTGCGCTCAATCGTATAGCGGATAACCCGATCGAGCAACTGCCCGTTCAGCTCCTGCTTATTAAGGCAATCACTGGCTCCTACATCAGTGGCTTCTGCACTGTCCTCTTCGGAAGCTAAAACAATAAAAGGCACCTCACTGCCTTTACCGATAGCCTGCCTGACCAGAGTAAACCCTTCCAGGGGCTCGGCCACAAAATCAACCAGGCAGACATCCATATGGCCACCCAGGGTTTCGGCCAGCGCCTCGTCAGGATTAAGAACCACATGCACCCGAAAACGGCTTTTTTTGATGGTACTCAACAGCTTTCTAATGCGTAATAATTCCTTTTTATCATCACCGGCCAATAACACCTCGATTTCCATCATTAACTCCCTACACCAATAAGGTGAACACGCAGCCGTTTCATTGCGTGAACTAATCGTGTACGACGGGGTTTCAAATTGCCTGGGTTTATGCGGTGAGTCATTCTGCATCCCTTCATGGTCAATCCTAAGCCGGTGCTTTCTATCCAAGCCAGAATATATGTAAAAGTATAGTCAAAGCGGGGTGAATTGCCTGAGTTTAGGGAGGACAGCAGAGGCTTAAGGGATCGCCGTAACCAACCGCCTTGCCGTAAAAGCAAAGGCGGTTTATGCGGGACAAGGGGAATTAACCGAAGGCATTGATGCCGGTAATGTGACGGCCTAATACCAGCGTGTGCACATTATCCGTTCCTTCGTAGGTAAACACGGATTCCAGATTCAGCATGTGACGAATGACGCTGTATTCAAGGCTAATGCCGTTGCCGCCTAATAAATTACGGCATTGGCGGGCTATTTTCAGCGCCTCGCGGCAGGCATTGCCTTTGGCGAGTGAAATCATAACCGGCGTTTCACGCTGTTGATCTTTTAAGCGGCCAATCTGCAGGTTTAGGCACTGGGCCTTGATGATTTCCGTGTACATCGCGGCTAAATCTTTTTGAATTAACTGAAACGAAGCCAATGGGCGGTCAAATTGCTTACGCTCCAACAGGTAGTCGCGGGTTTCATTGAAACAGGCCATGGCCGCTCCTATCGCTCCCCAGGCAATGCCGTAACGGGCCTGGCTGAGGCAGCTTAACGCCGCGCCCAAGCCCTTTTCTGTCCCCGGCAACAGGTTTTCATCGGGAACAAAAACGTCTTCAAACACCAGTTCTCCGGTGATGGAAGCCCTTAACGACATCTTGTGTTTAATTTCCGGGGCGCTGAAGCCTTTACTGCCTTTTTCAACGATAAAACCACGAATGCCGCCTTCGGTTTTTGCCCAGACGATGGCAATGTCAGCAATCGGCGCATTGGTAATCCACATTTTACTGCCATTTAAACGCCAACCGCCGTCCACTTTCTTAGCCTGAGTGCGCATGCTGGCAGGATCAGAGCCTGAATCGGGTTCCGTCAGGCCAAAACAGCCGATGACTTCACCTGCCGCCATGGCCGGTAAAAAGCGCATTTTTTGCTCTTCATTGCCATAACGGAAGATGGGGTACATGCACAGTGAACTTTGTACCGAGACAAAACTGCGCAAACCACTGTCGCCCTTTTCCAATTCCTGACAAACGAGGCCATAGGCCACATAAGAAGCTTCCGCACCACCATATTGCACCGGCAGGGTTAAGCCCAACAGGCCCAAATCCGCTGATTTTTTAATCAATTGACGGGGGAATTGCCCGTGCTCGAACGATTCAGCCATTAAGGGAATCACATCGTTGTTGACAAAGCGCGCGACACTGTCACGAATCATGCGTTCGTCGTCGTGCAATTGTTCGTCAAGAAATAACAAGTCGTCCACCTTCTTTCTCCCTTTTTACTGAATGCAATGCCAAAACGGCCGCAATAATTGAATCCCGGCTGGGCAATAAATACTGCCAGGCGGTACCTAACGGAATAAAGCAGTCTTCCCCGGTGATGCGCTTGATTTTCAAACGGGAGGGGGCTTCTTCCATCAACAGTGTCATTAACCCTTCACTGACCGACGCGCTGCGTCGGCCTTCATCAACAATAAGCACCCGTTTGGCTTTAGCCACCTCTTTAATAATGGCGGCTGCCGGCAAGGGACTTAACCAGCGCAAATCGACGATTTTGGTTTTAATGTTGTACTGCTCTTCTAATAGTTTAGCGGCCTGCCGGGATAAATAGTAACCATTGGCATAAGTCAGGATGACGGTATCCCCCTGCCCATAAACGCCGACTTCCCCGGGTTCTATGGTTTGTTCAGGTGAGGGATAATCAAATAGCCAGCCGTTGTCGCCGTTTTCATGCAAATCCTTGGTCATGTATAGGGCAATGGGCTCAAGGAACACCACAATGCGACCTTCCTTGTAAGCCAGGCGCATGGCCGTACGTAACATTTTCGCCGCGTCCGGCCCATTGGAAGGGCAGGCGACGATGACGCCGGGTAAATCACGCAGCACCGCAATGGAGTTATCATTATGGAAATGCCCGCCAAAGCCTTTCTGGTAGGCTAGGGAAGCAATGCGGATAACCATGGGATTCTGGTATTGGCCGCTTGAAAAAAACGACAACGTCGCCGCTTCACCCCGTAACTGGTCTTCGGCATTGTGCAAATAAGCTAAAAACTGAATTTCAGGCACTGGAATAAAGCCATTGTGCGCGAGGCCAATGGCGGTACCCAGGATGGTGGTTTCATCCAACAGGCTGTCAAAAACGCGGCGTTGGCCAAAGCGGGCCTGTAAATCAGCGGTGACCCGGTAAACGCCGCCTTTTTTACCCACATCCTCGCCAAAAACCAGCATATTGGGGTATTGCATCATCAAGTCAGTTAATGCGAAATTAATTTGTTGGCAAAGGTTGCGCTTTAATTTCAACTGATTGGCCGCGGCACCATAGACCGCCATGCGCCGGGTTTCATCCGGCAAGGGGAAATCGGCTTTCGCCTGCGCTTTGGGCGTGATCGACGTCATGATCTGTCGGGCACTGGTCATGCGCGGCAGGCGTATGGCCTCGGTGGCCTTCGCTTCGATTAAAGCCCGGTTATCACGGTACAAATCAATCAAGGCTTTTTGCGACATCCAGCCGCCATCGTACAAAATGCGGGCGGAGTGCAGCAGCGGGTCATGGCTTTCATTGAGTTCAATCTTACTCTGGCTGTGGTATTGCGATTCGATGTCGGAACCGGCATGCCCAAGCAGCCGCACACAGCGCATGTGCAGAAAAACCGGTTGTTTTTTATGACGGGCGATGGCTTCTGCCTGACGCGCTTTCAGGTAAACATCGGCCATGTTCAGACCATCGCAATGCAGGTAATGAATACCGGGACGCTGTTTCACCGAGGACTCGATCCAGCTTTCAGGGGTCGGAACGGAAATGCCGATGCCATTGTCTTCGCAAATGAACACAATGGGGAGAGGGTAATTCTGACTGGCTATCCAGGAACAGGCATTTAACGTGGTTTGACTCGACGCATGATTGGTTGAAGCATCGCCAAACGAACAGAGGATGACGCTGTCCGGCGATAGATTTGCCGTAATGCCCAGTTCTTTGGCCCGGGTGATGGACAAGGCCGCGCCCAGTGCCTTGGGCAGGTGCGATGCAATCGTCGAGGTTTGCGGCGGGATATTCAAAGCCACACTGCCAAACACTTTATGACGGCCGCCTGAAATCGGATCGTCTGCGGCGGCCACCAACGACAGGAGAATGTCCCTCACCCCATCGCACCCCGCCACCTGCTTGGATCGCTGCAAGTAAAAACCACCGCTTCGGTAGTGCAGAAACGCCATATCCGACGGTGAAAAGACCTCGCCAAAGACGGCATTGCCTTCATGGCCACTGCTGCCAATGGTATAAAAGGACAAACCCTTTTCTTTAAGCTGGCGGGCAATTAAATCAAGCAGGCGCGATTTCATCTGCGAATCGAAAATCTCAATGCTTGTTTTTTTATCCATGCCGGCCTGAGAGGGAGTCAATACGCTTCGGGGAGCAGGAAAGTCACCCTTTTGAACGCGCTTTATAAATTGTTCGTCGACAACACTCGCTCTATCTAACATCTTCCACACCCTGTTTTGTTAGTATCCCTATGTTACCCAAGCTTTGGTGAGCCACGACGCCTTTTCATGGACAACCATCAAGAAAAGGATTTTCCAGCCGATAACAAAGGCATCAGTATAGTGAAATGACTTTGGAAAAGACAAGAAAAATTGGTGGTGAGCGCAGATAAAGGATGCCATCATGGCCTTTGATGTTGGTGCGGTGCAAAGCGTACGCTTAAACCCGGTGCAGGAACTCAAACTTGCAAAACCGGCCGTGGACCTGTACGTCGGCCAAATCCTTAAAAGCGTTGTCGTCGGAGCCTTGAAAGATGATCAGGTCACCATTCAGATCAACGGTCAGAATATCAATGCCAAAACCGCACACCATTTTGCTCCGGGAGAAGTGCTGGATGTGAAGGTGCTGCAAATCGGGGAAGAAACCATTCTGCAGGTGTTAAGCGATAAGGCGCCCCCCTCTCCCATTCAAACGGCCCTGGCCCACAACTTGCCACGCCAGGCCCCGGCCACTGCTCTGTTGGCCACACTCAACGCGCTGGTGGAACATCCGAAGCTTCCGGCCAATGTCAAAGACCAGATAAACCACATCCTTTCAAGTCTTCCAACCATTTCACAATTGCCTAAACAGATCATGCAGGCGGTCAATCAAAGCGGCCTGTTTCTGGAAGCGAATCTGCTGACCGCAGCCGCTACGCCGACGACCGTACCGCCGACAGTCCTTGCCAGTGACTTGAAAGCACAATACCTGCGCCTGTTAAACACCCTGGCACAACAGGGAATTACCCCACCTGCCAAACCCATGGCCGTCACCGGGTATGAAATGGCGGAGAATGATTCCCTGCCGTTGCCCGGTGCGGTGCCGCAACCCCATCATCGCCTGGAGCCTAAATCCCTGCAATCCATGGCGGACATGCCGGTAGAAAAACTGCTGTCTGTGCTGAGCGAACACACGGAGCATGCACTTGCCCGCATCAATACCAGTCAATACGCTCACTTGATGAAGACGCCGGAGCAACCTTACAGCCTGATGCTGGATTTACCGATAAGAACGCCCGATGGCCAGGAAGCCATCCCTCTGCTGATTAATGAAGAACATCAGAGCAACCTGATGCCGTCGCGCTACAGTATTTCATTTGCCTTAAGCTTAAACGACCTCGGCGATTTACAGGGCACTGTGACTCTCCATCAGAATACCATTGATATCCACATTAACGCTGACAAACCGGCCACGCTGGATCTGTTACAGGACCATCATGATGAATTGACGCAATTGGTCAGCGATCTGGGGTTGAATTTAGGTGCCTTTGGCTTACACCTTGGGCTTGAAGACAACAAAATCGACGGCAGCCGCTTTTCTTTACTGGACTTGAAAGTATGAACAAGACACCGCCACAGGCCGTAGCCCTGCAATACGATGGTGAATCAGCCCCGCGGGTGGTGGCCAAGGGCGAGGGATTCATTGCCGAACAAATCATCAAAGTCGCCCAGGAAAACGGCATCCCGCTTGAAAAAGACCCAGAGTTGACAGCCATGTTATCCAAAGTCAAATTAAACGATGAGATTCCCCCATCCCTTTATCTCGCCGTCGCACAATTACTGGCTTTCCTTTATTATCTTAATGATAAAAAGCCCGAAGGCTACGCAAACGAAGAACGGCGGGGATGATTGGCAAATAATAAACAATCAAACTACAATTTGAGCTAAATGACGAAGAAGGAATAACAACATGAAATGGATGGCTTTAATACCCTTCGTTTTACTGACTGGCTGTAATTACACCAATACCGAATTTGTGCAATACCAGCAGGTCCTGGTGGTCCCGCCTCATCAAACCATCACCATTGTCAAAGACGCCCCGGTGGATGTGACCACAACGCGTGTGGAGTGTTATTGATTTTTTATCAAAAATTACAAGAGGCGATGCAATTTAAAGGGCAAATGACCATCCGGCTCCTTATCCCAGAGGCTTATCACATGACCGCCATACCCTGCGCCGACGATTTTGCAGGCTTTGGCGTGTTTTTTTAATTCCTGAACATGCTGATGAAGTTTGTCAGAAACCAGCCCCCAGTCATAAAAGCATTGATTGCCTTTGTTTAAGGCGCTTTCCAACAAAAGAAACCCTTCCGTTGCTTCGCTTTCCAAAGCCATCTGGATTTCCCGGGAGGAATCAAGCATGCGATCATCAATGCGGTTGGCCAGTTCAGGATTGGTTTTTCGCAGTGTATTCACCGTCTTAACGCAGCTATCAGTGATGCTTTTTTCACCGGAAGACGACACATAAAGGTGGGGTCTCCAACGCGGTTCAATGGGTTGTATTTCATGGTTGGCTGTATACTTAATCACTCCGCTGGACATAACGCCGGCGATATCCAGACCACTGCTTTTGATATGAAACTCGTTTTCAAGCTCAATGGCAAATTCAAAGAGTTCCGCCTGACTGATTAAACCGTAATACAGGCACCAGCGGGCGACGGCCACGCAGAGGGCGGCGGAAAATCCAAGGCCTGCACCGATGGGAATGGAGGAGTGGATAGTAAAAAAACCAGTCAGTTCCGCCGGGTTTTTCTCTGCGAGCATCAGTGCGTTGCTGACGACGGGCCACAGCATGATGGAAAGCGAGTTTTCTCCCTCCGTGGAAATGGTTTGAATGGTACGGACAGAGTCCTTGGTGTAACCCAGGGTGAGCGTGTAATTGCTAAACGGGGTGACAAAGGCAAAACCACGATGAACAATCACATGCTCACCAGCCAGTATGCATTTGGCCGGAACAGAGGTATGAAAATCCATAAATGCCGCTTCTAATCAATTAACCTAATTAACTATAGCATAGCGCCATCAATTTGATTAATTTTTATTCAAAAAAGCCTGGCGCACAGTCTATACTCTTAATACCCATCGGGTGAACGGGGACGAATGAATGACTAATCCTCATGTGGTGCTGATTACACCAGATGACGAAGTACTGGGAACCATCGACAAGCTGTCGGCGCATCAATACGCCATGCTGCACCGTGCTTTTTCCGTGTTTATTTACCGCAGACGGCAAGACCGCTTTGAAATTCTTTTACAGCAACGTCAACAGAGCAAATACCATTCTGGCGGTTTATGGACCAATACCTGCTGTTCGCACCCGACGCCAGACGAAAGCGTTTTGGCAGCCGCTGAACGCCGTCTTCATGAAGAGATGGGGATTAAAGCCACGCTTCATACGGTGGGCAAGTTTCATTATGTGGCGGTGTTTAACAATGGTTTGTTTGAAAACGAGCTCGATTACGTGCTGGCCGGCACTTACGAGAGCGACCTCATCCCCTTTAATCAGGACGAGGCGCAAGCCGTGCAATGGATTTCGCTCACTGATCTTAAGCAATGGGTCCATGACGAACCAGAGCAGTTCACGCCCTGGTTCCAGCAGGCCTTACGCTTGTTTATCCCTTATCTTAAAAGCCGGGTGACGAATAAAACCGTCAGTTAATCCATCAGGAAAACTTCAGTACGCTGGCTGCAGGGCTAAGCGTCGGCTTTGGTTCTTTCTTGAAAAAACCCAACTGTTTTTTGGACGCCGTCTCCGACTGATGCGCAATTTTCACTGTGGGCAATTTATTTTTCAGAATCTCCCTGTCGTCCTCCGAAAAGCATTTGCCCAAAATGACAGTCTTTAAGCTGCTGCTGTTTTTCTGCAAAAAGCCCACCAGCACATCAAAATTGGATTTAGATTGATTATCAATAAAATCATCGATAATGACACTTTCAAGCTTAGGCAACTCAAGAACGTGCAGCCAGTTGAGTATATCCGCAAATTCAAAAGGGTAAGCATGAGACAAATAGCCTTCGCCATGCGGTGAGTTTTCTTTAAAGGCATCAATGGTTAGATATTTAATGTGCGCAAATTGCTCCCTGTCCAGGAAAGCTCCTGAAAACTCCTTTTCAACTTGTTTTAAATCGCCAATAACCTGTTCTAAAAAAAGTACCCTGACGTCTTTCATGGACTCTTCATCAACAAATAGTGCAAAAAAAGAGTTGATCATCTTGTAAATTTCAATCTCGTGAATATTAGCGTTAATCCGGCGCAAGACGTGAACCAATCCCTGGGTTGGCAACCACTGATGCATATTGATTATGGGTAAAGGCTCAGCAAACTTTTCCCCCGTTGCCGAATCAAAAAATTGGATTATCCCGCTAATCTCGGTTAAAAGAAGCAACCAGTTCAGCGAACGATGTCTGCCTTCATCAAGGTTGATTCTGCTTTTTTCAATCACTTTAAGATTTTTATAGAGGCTGTTATCCAGCAGATGCTCAAGCAGTTTGCGGAGTTCCTGAACGGATTCAAGGCTGGATTTCTGTTTATATAGCTTGACATTTTCACGAACAAAGCTCGTGTTGTCATGCCAACAGGTATAGCTATTCAGTGAGAAATTATTTTTAAAATCATTACCAGGAGCAGGCATCTTTTTTATGATTAACTGGCTGATGGGAACGTCCGGTATAAGCTGAGGCTGTTGCACTGCCTCGATGCCAGGCTCTTCAGGCGGCTTACGCGAAGGCGGTACACCACAATCATGGCTCATGGACGCCTTAAAGCCTGCTTCATCAACAGAAGCCTGACGCGATAGCAGGTAACTTGGTGCCGAGGGATCGACCGTAACCAGCTCCATTTGCGAATTTTTTCGAGTCAGCGAATCAATAAAATAAGGCGTTACGGTGCTGTCCACCGTCTCAGCCCGGGTGAGTTGGGAAAACGACGCGGGCGGTTCACTGCTCTTGCGGGGAAGGTCTTTTGGTAGATACAACTGCTCCAGGCTTTTCAGTTCCCTTAATTTTTTTTGCGTGAATGAAGCCGTGTAGACCAACGTCCTTTTTTCACTCTTGACCATCATCTCGCTCGTGGCTCGAGGAATTGTAGTTTCGCTTCTTCCAAACTTTTTCATTGTCTGCTCTGACAGAGAAAAGGTGGGATTGGGAAATTCAGCAGCTGTTGTAATCTCACTGTCGGTATGAAACAGGATGCTCTCATTCTCTTCAAGGATTTCATCCCGCTCACCCAGCGTTTTTTCAGTTTCCGCAATGGCATTTTTCGTTTGAAAGTCTTCAATGGATGGAATCAGGTCTTCGGGGGACTCCTGAAGCCTGTCCTGCAGGAATTCTTTCTCTTTTTTCTGATTTTTTTAAGAATAAGATCGATAAATCCCGTGCTC
Source organism: Legionella sp. MW5194 (assembly GCF_016864235.1). NCBI lineage: Bacteria > Pseudomonadati > Pseudomonadota > Gammaproteobacteria > Legionellales > Legionellaceae > Legionella > Legionella sp. MW5194. Next base: position 474,157 of record NZ_CP045732.1, on the reverse strand, counting down.
GCCTTTTCAGTTGATGTCTTTTTCATAATCACTACCGCCAATCAAAAAAATGTCATAAAATAGACAATTTGGAAAAATATTGCAAGAGAAATGAGGCGTTCTGGCTCGATTTATTCGCCCTTCCATGGCTTGCCAACGTTTGAAAAGATTGATTATAGTTAGTCTTCCCGTAATCACTGGCAGGACGCCATGCGCCCTTTGTTTATTACCCTGCTCACCTTGTTATGGACTGCCGCAGCCACTGCCCTGCCGGCAGGTTTTATCTATCTGCACCAGGTGGCACCCGAAATCATTGAAGACCTGCGCTATGCCAGTGCCAACAATTTTACTGGCAAGCGTGTTCCCGGCTATCAAACAGGACGGTGTATTCTGACCCGGGAAGCCGCAAGGCAACTTGCCTTAGTCGAAAAAGCCGCGTTAGGAAAAGGGTATACATTAAAAGTCTATGACTGTTACCGCCCCCGCCGCGCCGTGAAAGCCTTTTACCAATGGAGTCAATCAAGCAACACCGCCACCAAAAGGTTTTATTACCCACGCGAAGAAAAGAACACCCTGTTTGCCAAAGGTTATATTTCACTTGCCTCAGGCCACAGCCGCGGCAGCACGGTCGATTTAACTCTGGTGAAACTGAGCCAGCGTGGCGACTACCCGGCACGCGTCAATGGTACCTGTTACAGTAAAACCAATCAGCATGTTGACGATGACTCCATCAACACCGGCACCCGTTTCGATTGCTTAGACCGAAGCGCACATGTTTTTTATCCTGAATTAACAGCCGTGCAGAGACAAAACCGCCTGCTGCTCAGGCAATTGATGATGGATCAGGGATTTAAACCCTATGGTAAGGAATGGTGGCATTTCACCTTGGGAAAAGAACCCTACCCTCAGACCTATTTTGATTTTACCGTCCATTAGCCGGGTTTTTATGATGAAAACACACTATGCTCATTCCCTGTTACAACGCCTGATCGGCCTGACACTGATCCTTCTGATCCCGCACGCCTTTGGCCGCAGCGTCAATGTCTATGTCGAGTTGGATAATCTCGCTGTTTATCAATCCATTGAGCAGTTTAATCAGTTTTTAAAAAGCAAGGGGGTTTTTAAGAAATACCAGATAGAACCTTTTTTGCATGCTTACCCGCTGCATGTCACGCTTTACCTTGCCGATTACCCCGATAAAAACATCCCGCAACTGGTTAAACGAGTGGCCTTCCTGGCTAAATTCTGGCACGCCGTGGAACTCAAAACCACCTCGCTCTATGTCACGAAAGGAAATTACGTCATGCTCGGTATTGATTTACCGCACGCAACGCAGGGCGGTAACTCTTACCTGCAGCAGATGAGCGATGAAACTGTGCTGCAATTGAACTCGCTGCGGGACACCAACACGCCCATCCCTGATTGGGCAATGAATAACGCCGTTAAACGTCAGGCTTTTAGCCTTTACGGCAGCCCGAATGTGTTTTTTGAATACACGCCTCACATCACCCTGATGGCCAAACCGTTTAAAAATACCAGCGAAGCGGCGGCTTTTCAGGAGGAAATGAACGCTTTAATTAAAGACTACCGGCAATTGAAACCCCTGCAATTCAAGGTATCCGCAATTGGCATTGGCTATGCGGATGCCTTGGGACAAATCACCCAGCCGTTTGCGCATTTCAAACTGTCACTGCGTACAAAAGAAAAGCCTAGGGTTTAAGCCGCTTGGAGAGGGTTTTACTGTAACGGGCCAAATCCTTGTCAAAATTTTTTACCTGCGCCTTTTGCCGGCTTTGTTCCTGCTCCATGAGGCTTTGCAGACGCAGCAGTTCATTTTTAACCCCGGAGGTTTCGGCTTTAACCTGCTGAATTTCTTCCCTCAAATGAAGGGCTTCTTTGTTGCGTGTCACAAATTCCTGCCTTAACGCTTCGAGCAAATTGGCTTCAATTTTAAGTTGCTGCTTGAGTTGTTGGTTTTCACTGCGCAGCTTTTTTATTTCTTTTTGCAGGCTGCTGGCTTTTTCCGATGCCTCACCCAGGGCTTTTTTCTTTGCCGCCAGACGTTCTTTTACCAATTTCAACGAACGCTCCGAGGATTTCAGAGTAAATTCAATCGCTAACTGCGATGCAGCGTTAACCACCATCAACGCCTGGCGCTCAATGTCCGTCTGGTTCTTGCGCAGAAACACCGCTTGATGGCAGGCATCAGCCACGCCCACGGCGGCATCGCGAAGGCGGGTAGTCACCGTTTGAATTTGTTTGCCGCTTTTCAAATGGGAATAATATTTATTGTCTTTTCTTAACACAGCAAGCGGCGTCAGTGCCATGCCCACGGCCTTCAAAAAATAAATGATCAACACAGTAACCGCCTTGGTTAACCTGGGCATCTCCTCTGCTTTTTTTGGTGAGGCGTGAAAGGAATTAAGGTAAGCAGTCAACTGCTCCTGAAAAAGTAACTGATGAATGCCGGCCGCCATGATGTCATTCGGTTTGGGACTTTTTTTATTCAGGCTGGCTGCTGCAATAAAATGCTGAAGTTCATTCAGGCATCGCGACTTAAGCTCGGCCGTGGTCCCCTTGCCGGAAGGCACCAGCATACCATATAAAACGGCCCAGTCCTGCTCCTCAAAAACAATCCAACCCTCCTTGCCGCTGCGAATAAATTTGGCTAGACATCCCATCATTTCAGGGGAACCCCTGTCAAAACACAGGGAGACAGTACGTAAGACGTTTTGCAGCCATTGCTCAACCAGGGCCTGCGTGGCCTTGCTTTCATGGCGGGCGATGAGAGCCAGGAGCAAAAGCACTTCATTCATGAGATTTAACAGGCTTTTCCTGTTAAACCATCCCTCATTCGACAGCGTGGTTGATTTTATTCGTGCTGTTGAAAGCATAATGTCGGCTAATTTTTATAGGAACACTTTGAATTATAGCAAAAATTGGATTTTGACAAGGCAGCGATGAGGAAAACCACCGGCTTATCCTGCGTTTAACGGATTAACCTGATAGAAACGCAGGCAGACATTGGCGGGGACTCTCTCACTTTTTACACCGTAATAATGACCTTCGTCCAGACGATGGCAGACCGTCGCGGGATTTAAGGAGTTCAGGCAGGAAGCCAGCGTGGACGAAGCGCACTGGGGAAAAATCGCATCCGGCCCTTTGAGCGCCGCATAACAATCATTTTTCCAGGTTGTAAAAGAACGGGTATAGAACGTCGTAAAATCGGCAAGGATACCGTGTTCGTCAAGCTTAAACAGCTTCATTCCCGAGTAATTGTGGTGATCGCGGCTGATGGAGGGCGTGGAATAGGCATACACCATGGCGTTGGACAATCGGATTTGCCGGATTTCATCCATGTGGGTATGGGATGTCAGCAGGGTTATTTGACCATACCGGGACTGAGCCTCCTCCAGCAGACGGAGAAACGCCTGTTGGTATGCGTTATGCCACATCGGCTCACCCTTAAGATTGTTGCCTGGCGGGACATGCATGGCAATCAGCACTTGCCTGGCGTTGTGTGTGGATAACTGTTTTTTCAACCACCGCAATTGCCTGTTCGCCGCCTCCTGTTGATGCGGGTAGGACGGCAGCAAAAAAGGGGTGCGACTGAACAGGGTTGAGTTTAATGCAATGAGAATAATGGACTTATCACCGGGAATGACATAACTGGCATAATAGCCATCACGATCCATGCCGCTGTCATTGAGCATCAGGCCGTCACAATAAACGCAGGCTCCCTGCCAATCAGCCGCCAAATCGAGGGGCGTTTTTCCTGCTGCATTAAAAGGCTGGTAATTGCCTTTCAGGGCGTCATTGTTTCCGGGAACATAAAACAGGGGCCGCTTACCCTTATCAGCCTCATACAAGGCATGGAATACGGCCTGCTCATAGTCTGCCTTAGCCGGCACCGGCCCTAATAAATGGGTGGGAAGGTCGCCCAGCGTGATAATAAAATCAGCCTGTCGCGACAATTGTGCGTATTTTTTCATTGCCAGCTTCAGAAGGGAGGGGCTGGTATCATGGCCGTCGCCATCCGTATTGCGGGCGCCGTAATGAATATCGGAGATGGTTAAAAAGCGAATGGCTGCCTGGCCGGAAAACGAGGCCAGCAACACAAGAATAAACAACATAAAGCGGATCATGGTAAGCCTTGGTCAAGCGCCTGTTAACCAGGCGCTTTCGAGTCTTTAACTGGTGGCTTCACGGATAGTCCAAACCCGTTGAGCGGTGAGCGGCGCTTCGTCTATCCACATCACCAGCGGCTTACCGGTTAAACCGGGCTTGTTTTTAGACGCCAGCGCCACGGCAAAGGGGTATTTTTTGCGAAGGCCCTGCAGAGCATTCATGACTCGATTGGCATCGGGTTGATTATCCTTCAGGACCAGTTCATTGCCGCGGTACAGGATGGTCACCGCCTGCCCTCGCAGAGCCTGCTTAACCACGGTTTCCAGACGGCGCCATTTTGCCTGACGGCTGCGCTGCAGCTCAGTCTGGGTTGGATTTTGCTGATACTTGATTCGCGGGTGCCTGGAAAAGACTTTCGCCCAGGAATTATTGCTTGGCTTTTGCTGCAGGAAATACGTGCACAGGGCATCGACGACATAGCGGTAACGCCCGGACACGGAAGGCTTGGTTCCCGGCAGACGGTTAATGTAGATTGCAAAGGCCAAGGTGTGCGCATTGGCGGTGTAAAGGTAGCCGGACAAACTGATGACGCCCGTCATGGTGCCTGTTTTGGCGCGCACCAGATCCTGTTGATCAGGCCGCTTAAAGCGACGCTGCAAGGTGCCATCACGCCCCGAGATTGGCAAGGCGGCAATGTATTCGTACGAAAGCGGGAAACGCTCGTATAAAAATTTAAGCAGGCTTACCGTTTGATTCGGTGTTAACAAATCGTGTCGCGACAAGCCGGAACCGTCAGTCAGAATGGCATTCTGCAACGGGATACCGGTTTGTTGCTGCAGGAATTTTTTAATGATGCCTTGCGCATCGGCCCAATTAACCGGCGTGCCCTGTAATTTCGCGGCGGCATGCAGGAACAGGCTGTCGGCATAGAGGTTGTCGGAGGGTTTTAAGGTATCGGCCATGAGCTGGGCAATGGGCTTGGACGTGTCAGTGGCCAACAACAAGGAGCCGGCAGGCGCCTTGCCGAGGGTGACATGGCCTTCATGCACGATGTTGAGTTGATTCAGTTGCTGCTGGATCAACCCCTGGGCGTAAATCAGCGGGTTCTGGATGGCCATCTTCTGCTGTACTGCCCATTGGCCGACGCCGACGCAGCCGCGTACCGTCAGCTGATTTTGCTTGTTCATGGAAAAATCCACACCGCAGCGGGAGGCCTTGTCTTTGGTGGTGACCTGATTATTAATGACAATACCACCCTTGTCGCCTTCCACTTCCACAATGGCCGGCACCCCGGGTTTATCGCCGGGATTGACCGTCACGATCATGCGGTTGGCATCAATCACCACGGGCGCCAGTGGCGCACCATAACTGTAAACCAGATCCTGCACCATCCAGCCTGGCGGGTAAGGGTTCACATTGGCATGGCTGCTGTCAATGACCACATTGCCGACAATCCGGTCGATGTGCCAGTTTTTTAAGGAAGCCAACAGGCTGGCCAAGCGCTCGCGGCTGAAGGACGGGTCACCGGGTAAATGCAGGTACAGCGTGCCGTTCAATACGCCATTCTGCAGGGTGCCAATCCCCGCACTGAGTTGATTTTTAAACCGGTAATCCGGTCCTAAAACCATCAGCGCCGCGGCATCCGAAAACAGTTTCATGTTGCTGGCGGGAATAAACGAACGAGCCTGATTGCGACGATAAATCGTTGTGCCGCTGGTTAAGTCCACCACCTCGACACCGATATTCATGGCGGGGTCGACCTGATTGATAATTTTGTCCGCGCCGCTTTGAAAACTGGCATGCAGGCTGGTTGTAAACAACGCGCCCACAATCAAACCTGATAAGGTCCTTTTCATCAATTTCGCTTCCTTAAAGTAGGTGATTGAAATAACATCTGTCTGACACTCGAATTAGCCCAAGACACCGACACGTCAGTGCAAAAGTGCTAATCATAACGCAAGCCCATGCGCTCAAGAAGCCCTGCCAGGGTATCATTATCAAAAAATTTTATCTGCAGCCATCCCCCGCTGCCGTCATCGCTTACAATTTGAACAGGCGCGCCGACTTGTTCCGCCAGCTGACTCTGCAGACGCTCAATATCCCGGTCGCGTCGCCGATCGGGTAATGGGGCCGGGGCGGCTTTCGCCGGGCGCACTTTTTCTTCCAGTTGGCGCACAGACCATTGCTGCTCAATGATTTCATCAGCCCAGCGCATCTGCTCAAAAGGGGTCATGCCCACCAGGTTGCGCGCATGCCCCAGGGATAACGCACCCCTGCCGATTTTATCCTGCACGGATTGAGTCAGCGTCAATAAGCGCAGAATATTGGCAATGTGGCTTCGCGATTTGCCCACCAGCACGGCAATTTCATCCTGCTGGAAATGAAATTCATCACAGAGACGACGATAGCCTGTCGCTTCTTCAATCAAATTCAGCTCCTGGCGCTGAATGTTTTCAACCAGCGTTAACGCCGCGGCCTGTTGATCGGTATATTGGCCAATCAGGCAGGGAATGTCGCTTAATCCGGCCAGTTTCGCCGCGCGCCAGCGGCGTTCACCGGCAATGATTTCATAGCATCCCGCCGCAATGGCTCTGACCACCAGCGGCTCAATCAGGCCCTGGGCAGTAATGGATTGGGCCAACTCCAAAAGCGCCGTCTCCTCAAAATGGATTCGCGGTTGATAGCGCCCCGGCTGCAGGGAGTCTAAAGGCAATAACTGGTACTGGGCAGGTGTTTGCATTAACCAAATCGGACTGTAAGGCAAGTGCGAAAAATTGTTTCACAAGTGCGGCCCGTTTGGCAAATCAAAATACTTAGGCTGCCCTGTCAGGAACAACCGGTTTTGGAGCAGGATCATAAAGGTACCAGCCAATATGAAAAAGAACATGACCGGCGATGGCCGCGAGAAGCCCGTATTGCCAGAACAACCAGCCAAATAAAGCGGTCTGCCAGAGATTTAACAACACCATGGCATAGGCAAAACGACGGCTGGCTACGCACCCCGCCGCGATGTAGGCAGGTAAATGCCCCAGACTGAGCAGCAAACCGCTGCTTAACATGGCAAAGCCAATGACGCCTGCCGAAATTCGCCCGGTAAACAGGGCGCCGAAATAGGCAATGACATTCATCAGCCCAAAACGGCCAATGACTTCTTCCACGACGCCGCCATACAGAATGCACCCGTCAAGCCGCAAAGCCGCACGCAGGGTGTATAAAACCGTTAGGCTTTTGTCATCGAGAATGCTGACAACGACGCCGTAATAGAGGAAAAAGAAGACCAACAGCCCACCAAGAACACTTAGAAATACCGGCAATAGCATCTCCTGCAGCAAGCCCAACACCGGTTGATTGTGCAGCAAACCCTGCAGGATCGGTTCGTTTAACCCGGTCTTCAGCGATAAAACCGTACCGGCAAAACTCATCAGCATGACCATCATCAGGGTCTGCAACATGGCAAAGCGACTGATTTTTTTCCTTAACTCTTCGCTGTTTTTTGGCAACAGCAGGTGAATCAGTCGGGGAATGGCGATGACAATGCCCGGTAAGGACAACCCGGTGAGGATGATAATCAGCGGCCAGTTAATCAGCATTTCGTTTATCCTTTGCGTAACACACTGTAGAAAAAACCATCCCGGTTTCCGTCCCCAGGCATGATTTGCCAGCCATGACCGGTAAAAAGTCCCCAGGGTTGCTCACCTGTTAAGACGTCACAGTCTGAGTGCTGTGCTGCAAAGGCTGCAATCTGCTGTTCATTTTCAAGCGGAAGAATGGAGCAGGTGGCATAAACCAGCACCCCTTGGGGTGCCAGCAGGGGCCAAAGCGCTTGCAGCAAGGCTTTTTGCAGAGCGGCCACCTCACGGATGTCTTTTTCGCTCCGCAAAAGCTTGATGTCCGGGTGGCGGCGGATAACGCCGAGGGCGGAACAGGGGGCATCCAGTAAAATGCGATCAAAGCACTTGCCATCCCACCACGTCGAGGGGTCCAGGCCGTTGCCCTGGAGCACAGTCGCTTTCAGGTGCAGACGGGACAGATTCTCGTTCACGCGCGTCAACCGCTTTTCATCCACATCCAGCGCGACACAGGCGTTAAGCCGCGGTTCAGTTTCCAGAATATGGCAAGTCTTGCCACCGGGCGCACAGCAGGCGTCAAGCACGCGCAGTCCGGGCTGTAAATCAAGCAGGGTCACAGCCAGTTGCGCCGACTCGTCCTGCACAGAGACATCCCCCTCGGCAAAACCGGGTAAATCCCAAACATCACAGGCTTGCTCCAGCTCGATGCCTTGGGCGGCCTGCGTGTGCGCCCGCGCGGCAATGCCATTATCCTCCAGTCGCTTTAAGTAGTCTTCGCGGGATAAGCGACGCTGATTCACGCGCAGACTCATGGGCGGATGCTGATCATTGGCCTTCACAATCGCTTGCCAGTGGTGCGGCCAGTCCTGTTGCAACCGCGTCACCAACCAGTCGGGGTGACCCGACAGGTACTCGGGCCGGGTCTGTACCTTTGCCAATAAGTCGTCCTTTTCGCGGCAGAAATTGCGAAGGACCGCATTGACTAACCCCTTGGCCCAGGCTTGTTTCACCAGAGTTAGCAATGCCACGGTTTCCTTGACAGTGGCATAAATGGGTTTGTTCAGATACAGCAACTGATAAAGCCCCATCAGCACCACAACCCAGACCTCCAGGGGTTTGGGACGTTTCTTCAGCAGGCTATCGCCCAGGCACTGTAATCGAAAATAATGGCGACAGACGCCATAGGCAATTTCTTTGGCCAGCGGAGAGGCATTGGACAGGCTGTAAGACAGGGGGGTGTTTTCCTTAAACACAGCCATCAGGGCGTCCAAGGCCTGCAGACGATCATTTTTACTCATTGAAGGACCTGATGAATCAATTGTCCGGCGCGGCCGGCATTCAGCCAATCGGCAACACGCATGGCTTTGCCGCCGGGAAATTGCAGCATTTCAATGCACAGCACCCCGTCGCCCGTTGCTACCCGCAGGCCATGCTTGTCGATGCTTAATACCGTGCCCGGGGCTTTACCGTGAAGACCGGGCTCACTACGGGCCTCATAAATCCGCAGGTTTTCCTCGCCCATTCGGGTAAACGCCACAGGCCAGGGATTGTAGGCACGAATTTGCCTGTCAATGACGTCAGCCGTCTGATGCCAGTCAATGCGGGCATCGTCTTTGTCAATTTTCGACGCGTAGGTGGCAAGCGCATGGTTTTGCCCAACCGGTTTGGCGCGTCCTTCCGCCAACGCATCGACGGCTTCAAGCAGGGCTTTTGGCGCCAGTTGCGCCAGTTTATCGTGCAGACTGGCGGCCGTTTCCCTTTCCGTCAGTTCGCAGGCAGTTTCAACCAGACTGTCACCGGTATCCAGGCCAACGTCCATCTGCATGATGGTCACGCCGGATTGCTTGTCTCCATGCAGGATGGCTTGTTGAATGGGCGAAGCCCCTCGCCAGCGGGGCAACAGCGACGCATGCACATTGATGCAGCCCAAACGGGGGATGGTTAACACGCTCCTCGGCAGGATGAGGCCGTAAGCGATCACGACCATCAAGTCTGGTTTTAAAGCGGCCAGCTGTTCTACTGCCTCGGGGGTTTTAAAATTGAGCGGTTGATAAACGGGCAAGCCGTGATCGACAGCCCAGCGCTTGACAGCGGAAGGCTGCAGGTGGCGGCCGCGTCCCGCGGGTCTGTCCGGTTGGGTGTAAACGGCGGTGAGACGGTGCACCGATCCAGCCAGCGCCTCGAGACAGGGCAAACCAAATTCAGGTGTGCCCGCAAAAACAATCGACAGCGGCGTCATTATTTGCGCGCCATCTGACGCTTGAATTTTTCAAGCTTGCGCCTTGCCATGCTGCGTTTGAGCGGTGACAACAAATCCACATAGAGTTTACCGTTTAAATGGTCAATCTCGTGCTGGAAACACTCGCCGAGCAAACCGTCAGCGGTCATTTCATACGACTTGCCGGTTCTGTCCAGTGCCCGAATGGTGACCTTGTCGGCGCGCACCACCGTGTCGTAAACTCCAGGCACAGACAGGCAGCCCTCCTGGTATTCCTTTTGCCCCTCGGAAGCGATTATTTCGGGATTGATGAGGACGAGCTGCTGTTTTTTGTCGCCAATCACATCAATAACCGACAAACGGAGGCTCACGCCGATTTGCGGAGCGGCAAGGCCAACCCCATTGACACTGTACATGGTTTCAAACATGTCATCGATAAGCGTTTGCAATGCGTCGTCGAACTGTTCAACCGGTTTGGCGACCTGGCGCAACACTGCATCAGGCAGGTAAATAATCTTGCGAATAGCCATAAGACATCTGTTTTAAAAGGTGAATTGCGTGGTATTATCGCTAATACCCTGTGTAGCTGCAAGATGCCAACAATTGGACCAAGGACTGATCAATGCGATACTTGCTGATTCTTTTATGCTTTTTTCTCTCATTTGACCTGCAGGCCTTCACTTCAGCACCGCACGTGACTTCCCTCCGCTCCGATTACCCCAGACGCTACGTTGTTCAGCCCGGCGATACACTGTGGTCAATTGCCACCAAATATTTAAACCGTCCCTGGGAATGGAAAGCCCTGTGGCATGCCAATCCCACCATTAAAAACCCGAACCGGCTTTACCCCGGTGCCGTTCTGGAACTCAATTTTTACCACCGTCACCCCTACCTGAAAGTCCTGTCCAACGGCACGATTAAATTATCGCCGCATATGCGGCCCATGCCCAGTGACGCAGCGATCCCTCCCATTTCGCTGATGGACATTAAACCCTTCCTGAACGCGTCGCTGGTCATGGACAAGAATCTGCTGGCCCAGGCACCCTACATCGTGGCCTTTACTGGCGAACACATGCTGGGTGGCCAGGGAGATGAAGTCTATGTAAAAAAGCTGCATCCTTCACGTAAAATGCCAAGAGGTGCGACGATTTCCTATGCCGTGTATCGACCCGAGTGCCCTTACCTTGAGCCAGTGACCCACCGGCCGTTGGGTTATAAAGCGACATTAGTTGGCTATGGCGAATTGGTGCGCGGCGGTGAACCCGCCACTATCCTTTTAACGGAAATTACCGAGGGCGTCAAAATAAGAGATCGGGTCATGCTCAATGATTTCCCGGAATTCAAACTGAATTTTTTACCTAAAACGCCGAGCTATCCCATTCGGGGCTCCATCATCGATTTACCCGGCGGCTTGCCCAGTGGCTCCACTCAGGGCGCTGTGGGGCTGGTGGCCGTCATCGACCGTGGGGATGACGCGGGGCTTGAGTCAGGCGATGTGCTGGCGATTTACTCCGAGCAGCGCTTAATCCGCGATCCGCTCAATCGTCAGGAGGAAATCCTTCTGCCGCGCGAACGGGTGGGAGAAATGATGATTTTCAGAGTCTTTAGCAAAACCAGTTTTGCCTTGGTGGTGCGTTCAACCCGAGCCGTTCATTTGCTGGATAAAGTTACCAATCCATGATCAACAAGCCTTACCTCCTCGCCTTAAACCGCATCCCTGCCATCGGCCCCCGCACCGTCATGAAATTACTGCGGCAATGGCCGGTATTGACGGATCTTTTCAACACACCTTATGCGGCCCTGCTTGACGCCGGGTTACCGGATAAAATGGCGCGGGCCATTGAGCGGTTTGAGCACAAGACCATCGACGCAGATACCGCCTGGCAGCAGTCTTCGCCCTACCACCATGTGTTGACCTGGGAGGATGACGCCTACCCGGCCCTGCTTCGCGAAATCCATGATCCGCCGGTGGTTCTCTACGCGATGGGGGACTTAGCCGCACTCCAGCAGCCTTGCATTGCCATGGTCGGAACCCGAAAGCCTTCCGTCAGCGGCAGTGAGACCGCAGAACACTTTGCCTTTGAATTGGCTAGCCGGCAAATAACCGTTGTCAGCGGGCTGGCGCTCGGCATCGACGCCCGGGCGCATACCGGTTGTGTGGCTGCGGGAGGAAAAACCATTGCCGTCATGGGAACAGGCATTGATCGCGTCTATCCGCGCCAACATCAGCAACTGGCTGATAAATTAAGTAAAAACGGCTTGTTACTCAGTGAATTTCCGTTAAATAGTCCATCCAGTGCTGGACATTTTCCACGCAGAAATCGTATAATAAGTGGCTTATCCTTGGCCACCTTGGTTGTAGAAGCGGCACTTCGCAGCGGTTCGTTGATCACTGCGCGCCTGGCACTGGAGCAAAATCGGGAGGTGATGGCTGTACCTGGCTCAATCCATAACCCGCAATCCAGAGGGTGTCATTTTCTTCTGCAGCAGGGCGCCAAGTTGGTTACCTCGACGGAGGACATCCTGGAAGAGTTAAAATTGACCATTCCGGATAAAAAAGCAAATCAATCCAGGTCATCCCTTGCAACCAACAATAAAAACCTAGTAAAGTGCATTGGCTTTGAGACGACGACGGTCGATCAGATCGTCGACCGCAGCGGCTTAAACGTTGAGGACGTTGTCTCTGACCTGGCCATATTGGAATTAGAGGGCATTGTCAAATCAGTACCCGGCGGTTACATGAGGTGTGCATATGAAAGATAGCTTGTTTGAGATGTTGATGAATTTCTTTGAGAAAAGTTTATCTCAGTTAAAGGAAAGCAAATCTCAACAAAACGCAGAGACAGGCCAGCCAGACGGGGAAAATGGTCTTGATTCGACCAACCCTGAGAAAAGTACGCTCGTGGTCAGGGCAGCTAACCTGAATGCCACACGGGTGTTTACCGTTGATGAACAAATGAAACTGACCAAAGCCAGTCACCAGTTTATCGTGCGCATGATGCTTTGGGGCGTTATCGCGACTGAAACCATGGAGCAAATCATTAATCAACTGCTTTTTTCCGAATCCCGCTTTGTCACGTTGCAGGAGACGAAATGGACCATTCGCAATGCTTTGGCAGAGCATCTTGATTCTGCACAACTTGCTTTTCTTGATCTTGTGCTCTATCAAAAAGAAGATGAACTACCCTTACATTGATAACACAAACGTTAAGGCCAACTTTCTATGAACAAACATTTGGTTATCGTGGAGTCTCCCGCGAAGGCTAAAACCATTCAAAAATACCTGGGTAAAGACTACGATGTCCTGGCTTCCTATGGCCACGTCAGGGATTTGCCACCGCGCAAGGGATCAGTCAATCCCGATAACCATTTCACCATGACCTACACCCCCATTGAAAAAAACGCGCGGCACATCGAATCCATCGCCAAAGCGCTTAAACATTCAGACTCTCTCCTTCTGGCAACGGACCCTGACCGCGAAGGCGAGGCCATTTCCTGGCATGTTTACGAATTAATGAAAGAACGCAATCTGTTAAAAAACAAAGAAGTTCACCGTATTTTTTTCAATGAGATTACCAAATCAGCCATTCAGGAAGCGATTAATAATCCCCGCTCCATTTCCATGGATTTGGTGAATGCGCAACAGGCACGCCGTGCGCTTGACTATCTGGTGGGTTTTAATCTGTCGCCGCTGTTGTGGAAAAAAATCCGGCGTGGCCTTTCTGCAGGCCGTGTGCAAAGTCCGGCTTTGCGTCTGATTGTGGAGCGCGAAGAAGAAATCGAACGGTTCATCGCCCAGGAATACTGGCGCATCATTGCCCATTGCCAACATGAAAAGGCCGCGTTTGAAGCCCGGCTGACGCACTATCAGAGTGAAAAACTGCACCAGTTCAGCATCACCCAGGGGGATGAAGCTCACCGTCTGCGTGACACCTTATTACAGCAGGCCCAAGGGGTTCTGGTTGTTGATAACATCGAAAAGAAACAACGCAAGCGCAAACCCGCCGCCCCCTTCATTACCTCCACCCTGCAACAGGAAGCGGCCCGCAAACTGGGCTTTACGGCGCGTAAAACCATGATGATCGCCCAACAATTATACGAGGGAATTGATATTGGTTCAGGAACGGTCGGTCTTATTTCGTATATGCGTACCGACTCGGTCAATCTGTCCAACGAAGCGTTGGACGACATCCGTGAATTTATCATTAACCGCTACGGCAATGACAATTACCCCGGAAGCCCCCGTCTTTATAAAACCAAATCCAAAAATGCCCAGGAAGCGCATGAAGCCATTCGCCCCACGTCCATTAAACGCACGCCCGAAATGGTGCAGGAATCACTGACCGCCGATCAATTCAAGCTCTACAGCCTGATCTGGAAACGTACCGTCGCCTGCCAGATGGCCGATGCCATTTTGGATACGGTCGCGATTGATTTCACCTGCGGTCAGGGCAACATCTTCCGCGCCAATGGTGCTACCATCACCTTTCCCGGCTTTCTTACCGTGTATGAAGAAGGACAGGATGATCTGGCGGAAGACGAGCAACATGGCATTTTATTGCCCAATCTTAAACTCGGTGAAAAAGTGATGCTTCAGGATATCCTGGCTAATCAGCACTTTACCGAACCGCCGCCTCGTTATTCGGAAGCCTCGCTGGTTAAAGCCCTAGAAGAATACGACATTGGCCGTCCATCGACTTATGCCACCATTATTCATACCCTGCAGCAACGGGAATATGTGATTGTCGATAAAAAACGCTTTGTTCCCACGGACGTGGGACGTATCGTTAACCGTTTTCTCACGGGCCATTTTACCCGCTACGTGGATTACAAATTCACCGCCGAACTGGAAGACACGCTGGATGCCGTGTCGCGTGGTGAACGTGAATGGGTGCCCGTGCTGGAAGAATTCTGGAAGCCGTTTATTCACCAGATTCATCAAACCGATGAACAGGTGCAACGCAAGGACGTGACCACCGAGACCCTGGATGAACAATGCCCCAAATGCAGCAAACCCTTAGCCATTCGCCTGGGGAAACGCGGACGTTTCATTGGTTGTACCGGGTATCCGGAGTGCGACTACACCCAGGATTTAGGTCATGCGGAAGGGGAAAAAGCCGAGCCGGATGTGGTGGAGGGTCGAAGCTGCCCCGAATGTCAGGGGGCTTTGCACATTAAAACCGGACGCTACGGCCGCTTCATTGGTTGCAGTAATTATCCCGATTGTAAATTCATTGAACCGCTGGAAAAACCGGCCGACACCGGTGTGGAATGCCCCAAATGCCATGAGGCCACCCTTTTGAAACGGAAGTCGCGCAAAGGCAAAATTTTCTATTCCTGCGGCAACTACCCCAAATGCGACTATGCCTTGTGGAATGAGCCAGTGGCAACACCCTGCCCCAAATGCGCCTGGCCCCTGTTGACGGTCAAGGAAACCAAGCGCTCAGGCAAACAAATCCTTTGCCCCCGCGAAGGCTGCGGCTACAGTGCGGACGCAGAAGAATAAGGTTTAATAAGGGAAGTGGCTCCCTTTGTTTTTTCTAATCGCATTCTCGAATGAGAAATCAAGTTCCGGCGCAGGGTTTTCTAAAGCCTGCGTCAACGTAATGAATTGATAACCGTTTTTCCGGTACATGGCAATGATATCGCCCAGCACATAACTGTTCAGTACATTGGCATGCAACAACAGAATTTGCCTGGCATTTTTGTTTTTGGCCTTCTTTTCTGCGCGCAGCGTGCGGTTCCAGATGTAGGCTAAGTAACGGGGTTTGAGTTTTTGAATGTAGGCCTCCCTTGAACGATAGGGCACACGATAAACCATTTCATTAAAGCGAAAATCATCGCTGTCAATGGTCACTGGCGCGATGACATAATGCTGTTCAGCCAGGTATTGATGCACCTTTTCTCGCGTTTGGTTAGCCCCTTCGGCCAGATAGGGGTAGCGGAAATACTTCGGCTTGGTCATGAGCGGGTTAAGGATTTTATCGGCTTTTTCGATGTCAGCAATGTAACGGTCCGCGCCAATCTGATTTAAGCTGCGGTGCGAATAGGTGTGATTACCCAACTCAAAACCGGCCTGACGAAATTGCTCAAGAAAAGCCCATTGCCCTTTTTCAATGGCGCCGGCAATCACAAACCCGGTGGCGGGCACTTTATTGTCCACAAGGGCTTGAACAATTTTATTAAAACGCTCCGTGGCGCGCTGTTGATTGCCTGGAGTATCCATTCGTGATGCCACCAGCGGCAAATCATCGATGGTAATCGCAATTTCCTTGTCAGCAAAACCCAGGCTGGATGCCAGACACAGCACAATGAATAACGTACGCATAATAATCCTTTATTCAGCATTCGTTTAATCAGTTTACCAGATGATAGAAGAATTTCGAGGGGGATCAATCACTTATATGAACCGGCTTTTTATCCCTTAGTAAACAAAATGGGCTATAATCCATCATTTTTTGCACCTTATGCTTAAAGTTACCCTCATGCCAACAGACCTTTCGCCAACCCATGCCCGTGATTTGCAGCGATTTAATCAATTAAAAGCCCTGATCCTTAAACGGCGGGCCTTTGAAGCAGCCCACCCCTATCCGCCTTATTCCCTCTACAAAACCGATTTCAATTTTACCGATGTTCACGGTAATTCGTTATTGCATTATGCCGCCGCACTGGGAGACATGGATAAACTAAGGGAATGCCTTAAAAACAACATCGACATCGATAGAAAAAACAACCTCTCCCAGCAAGCCATGCATCTGGCTCTGGAAAACGGTCACTTGGCCGCAGCACAGAAGCTGTTCATGGAGAATGCGGATTGCAGCGATGTCCATTTAAGCCAATGCCAGAGAAATCCGGAACAAACCGCCTGGTTTAAAGAAGCGATTGAGCAGTGGTTAAAAGCCGCGTTCCCTACGACCAGAAACTATCTTATACCCCGCTGCAAGGGGCAATTTTTCAGACATAAAGACGACACCCGCCCTGCTTCATTAACACGTGCTGCTGAAATCGGCGATACGCTTTTCCTGAAGTCCATCATAAAGCAACACGCCCTACCCCCCGCCGTCGTTAATCCCTTACTGGCCATTGCGGCAGCCAATGGCCAATTGCACACTGTGAAATACCTGCTTGAAGAGGCTCAGGCAATCAGTGCACCGGGAGGAACCACGGCATTGATTGAGGCAGTAAAAAACGGCCATGGCCCTGTTATTGATTATTTATTAAGCAGGAATGTCGCCATTAATCAACAGGACATCTTAAAAAACACCGCCTTAAGTTATGCCATCACCCGCCACGACAAGGGCACCACTGAGCGATTACTGACGCTTGGCGCAACCTGTCTGCACGAGAACTTAATCGGGGATAACCTTCTTCATCTTGCCGTGAAAAGCGGCTGTCCTTTTTTAAGCGACCTGCTTAGGCTACCGGGCTTTGCGGATCTGCGTCATCACAGGAACATGTATGGGTTTACCCCCTATGATCTTGCCGTTTTGCATCAGAAGGATGAATGGCTGCCCTTGCTGGCAGAAGGACAGGATTTAATGTCGATTAAACAAAACGCGGCTTACGGCCATCCCCCGGTCCCTATCCATCAGGCAGCGGTATTGGATAACATGCTTTACCGTCTGAAGCTCAACTACCGTGATACCCGTTATTTTGATCACGACGGCCACTGCCACGGGTTTTCCTTTCTCCATTCCCTTTATGCGGATCGCGAGGATTATTATTTTGCCACCTTAAGCATGATGAGTCGCTGGAATGGCCGCGAGGACGATTTATTCAAGCCGCTGGATCCGACCCTGCCCCAGGCTGCCTGGTATAAAAACCTGGATGAGTTGTTTGAACAATGGACGAATGATCTTTTCTGGTTCCAACACAGCCAACTACGAACAATTGATTCGTTGCGGCAAACGGATCGCCAGAACCAATTTGATCTCATTAAGGGAGTTACACAGGAAAACAGCCAGTATCTTCCCCTCTATGTGGAACCTGAACACAACCGCGATGAACAGGGAAAACCGGTTAATTATGCGCGAGGCGAGGCGGAACTTCTGGAAATTCTGTCCTACCTGACTCGCATACCTGCCGGCATTCACTTTGAATTCATCGGTGACCGGCATACCACGTCCGCTTATAATAAAAAGCCCCATTGGCTGGCTTATTACGACAGCAATTATACCTTTAAATTGCATGGAAATACGCACGCCCTGGCAGTCAGCCGAAAATTAATCGACTGGTTTAAAGGCGCAGGTGATGGGGCGAATTATTTCATCACCGCTTTTTGTTTTCAGAAAGACAGTTATGAACTTCAATTGTCGACGTTTTTTGTTTTTGATGAAACGGAATTTCCCAAAAGCCAGGCAGAGGCGCTGCGGTTTCAGCAGCACTCTGCCAATCAGTTTACCCCCTTGCACATGGCCGTCATGACACGCAGCTTACCCGCCATCAAAAGACTGCTCAGCGATGGCTTTTGTGACATTCACGCCCGGGATCGTTCAGGCCGTTCAGCCATAAAAATGGCCTTGGACAGCCATTTTCATGACGCGCTGGGTTTGTTTTTAACCTCACCGGACACTCCTCTTGATGAGTTAAGCGGTTTTATTCGTCAAGCCTATCGAACTAACGAAAACGACATTCTTCAAGCTGCCCTTGCCCATCCAAAGGCCAGGCAGTTAATCGCTTTGTTACTGGAGGCAATTCAAAAGGAAGACCTGCCCTTAATCCAACGCCTGCTGTCACAGACAAAAATGGATGTTAATCAGAGCGTTTCCGGCACCCTGCCCCTCATTGAAGCCCTACAAACCGGCCATGAAGCCATCATACAGACGTTATTTAATCATGGCGCCTCGCTGTTCATGACCTGCGGCCATGCGAACACCCCGTTGAAAGTCGCTTTTCTCAGCCATTCCCGTTGCATGGACATGGTGATTGCCCGCTTAAACGGCAACCTCCACCGCCTTGATGTCACGGGCATGGCAGCCATTCATCATGCGGCCGCGCAGGCCAATGCCCCAGCCTTGCGAAAATTAATCAGTGCAGGGGCGGATGTGCGCCAGGTCACGGCAGACGATAAAACCGTTTTTAAACTGCTTGGCGATTCGCCCTGGGGGATTCCTGAGCAACGGGAATGTTACCGCTTGCTTATCAGTCAGTATCAGTTTGACTTATCGAGTGCGTCTGATCGTCAAATCCTGCAACAGCTGTTGGTGAAACTGGCTCTGTCTTACGATGAACAATTGTATCAACTCCTTCTTCGTCAATGCAGCCCGGAAATCCTGAATAGCCTTCACATTAACGGCCAACCGTTTTTGCATTACCTAATCCACAGCCGCTGTCTTGCACCCTTGGCTCTCCTGCTTGCCCATGGCGCTCAGGTAGACCCTCTCTCTGCGGACGGCAATACCCCCTTGATGGCGCTGATTCAGGCAACCAACCTACCCAACCGGCACAAGGTCATTGCCATGTTCATTGACTTCGACGCAGAAATCACCCTAAAAAACAAACAGGGTCAATGCGCGCTTGAGCTCATGCAGCAAAGCACGGATGAACACATCAGGCAGATGGCAGAGGATGCCCGTTCAGAATCGCCATTGCGTATGGGTTAACGGGCTAATGACGGCTGGCATCTATGCTTTTCACCCGGCCGTTTTCAAAGGTCAGTTCGTAGACAAACTCGTTAGGGGAATTCTGGTATGTCCAAACCTCAATTTGCCGGATGCTTTCACCCACCGGGTTACCCCAGGCATCCAACAGCAATTGCCGATCGTCACGGATTTCTTTGGCCAAGGGCTCACCGCATTTTTTAAGTACCGCAAATTTGGTGTCTCCTTCATACACCAGGGATTGCTGGCAACGCATGGCCTCTGCCGCCATTGGGCTTAACGCCATTAACAGGCCAGTCAACAGCATCAATCGTTTCATATCGCCTCGCCATGACGTTCAACTCCTAGATTGAGTATAGAACTTTTTCACTTCCTGAATAGTGCGTTCGATGCCGTCACGGTCAATGTCCAAATGGGTGACTAAACGTAACTGGCCGCTTTTATTAGGATTTTTTGGCCAAACGATGCCCTGGCTCTGCAGATGAGCCTGAAGTTGCGGGTAGTTTTTAGCGGCTTTGACGAAAAGGACATTGGTTGCGACGCTCTCGACCTGAATCGACTCAATTCCTGCCAATTGCTCAGCCAGCAGCAGGGCGTGATCATGATCCTCCTGTAATCGCGCCACGTGATGCTCAAGCGCATAAATCCCGGCCGCCGCCAGCAATCCGGCCTGTCGCATGCCACCGCCCAGCACTTTGCGCCAACGCCGTGCTTTACCAATCAACTCACGGGAACCGCATAACACGGAGCCTACGGGTGCCCCTAATCCTTTGGACAGGCAAATGGAAATGGAATCGAAGTGACGGCTTATTTCGTGCAGTTCCACCCCTGAATGCACCACCGCATTAAACACGCGAGCCCCGTCTAAATGCGCGCTCAAGCCATGTTCGCGGCAAAAAGAAGGAATGGTTTTCAGGTAATCCAGCGGCAAGGCTTTCCCGGACAAGGTATTTTCCAGGCACAATAGCCGGCTGCGAGGATGGTGATCTTCCACTGGCTTGATGACCAAGGCTACCTTGGACAACGACAGGGTGCCATCCGTCTCAAAATCAAGGGGTTGTGGCTGCACACTACCCAATACGGCAGCTCCTCCACCCTCCCACACGTAGGTATGTGCTGTCTGACCGACTATGTATTCATCGCCGCGCTCACAATGCGCCATGATGGCCATCAGGTTAGTCTGGGTACCTGAGGGCGCAAACACAGCAGCCTCCATCGCGGCACGCTCAGCAAGGATGGATTCAAGCATTTTAACGGTCGGATCTTCGCCAAACACGTCGTCGCCTGACTCAGCGCCCATCATCGCTTTCATCATGCCGGCCGTCGGTTGGGTGACCGTATCGCTTCGAAAATCAATTCGTTTCATTTTACGTCTCGCTTATCGTGGTGTAGATTGCTTTCAGAGAGGGAAGTAATTTCTGTAAATGATTGACTGTGGCAAGGATCGCCTCGGCCTCCTGGTGTTTGCCCTGCTTCAGACAATAGGCATACCAGAGAAGCCAGCTATGAAAAATCTGGTGCCACAGGGTATCATCGGCTTTATGCCGGTGCGATACGTGCTCATAATAGCCTGTCAATACTGCCGTGTATAACGACGCCTCGAAGCGATGTTCTACCACGCCGGCACAATTCAATGCAAGGCCCAGCAATTCCACCAGCGGGTGAATTAAACCCGCACTTTCCCAATCCAGCAGACACAGGTGTTTGTTGTCCTGCCACACCAGGTTGTGACTGTGAAGGTCACGATGGCTAACGACCCATTCATGGTCACGGTGATTACGTTGCTGATTGCATTCGTCAATCAGTGCACAAACCCAACTCAAGGTGGAGGCGTCATCAACCTCGATGGCCGGAAAGGGTTGCGCCTTAGGATGCTTAAATCCCAGTTGATGAAGGGCAGCCAGCGCTCTGCCTGAACAGGCTGCTCGATGGGGTGATGACTGCTCATGGATTTTGCCGGGGCAATAGGGCTTAAGCACACCGACCTGATTGCCCACCGGAATAAGAAAACCTGCGGGATGCGGGCGTAGTGCACGCTGTGTCAGCGCCAGACGGGTGGCTACAACCGCTGCCAATTCCTCTGTGAACTCAAGCTGCTCGGGATGGGTGGGACCTAACCAGGTTGATGACGCAAACAATTTGGCCACCCACAGGCTGCCGTCCTGTAAACGCAGTAACTCGTTGTGATGCTGAAGCCCCTGACTTAATGGGATTACCAACACCAGAGGCTCAAGGAGAAAGGGGGTGGCCCAATGGCTTACGGCAGCTGTTGGCATGTCAGTTTAAACACGGGAAGGAAAGCGGTTATTGCTCATTCATTAATTGTTCGATGTAACGTCGACAGGTTAATGGTTTATCCAGGTAATTGATTAAATAGCGTGTTCCGCCTGTTCCGGTAATAACGAGCGATCCGTAGCGTAAAAGACTGCCCAGGATGGACTGGCGAATGTCTATGGTTTCAATTTTAGTCAGCGGAATATCTACCGTCTGGCGCACCAGCACACCGGTGCGCAAGATCACCTGCTTTTTTTTAATGGTCAGGGAAGAAAAATGATAAGTCACCCAGGTAATCCCTATCCAGGCCAAGGCGAAAAGGACAACGAACAAAGACAACACTTTTAATTGTTCAAACTCGATACCGAGAAGCATGCCCGCCAATGCCAGCATCACAGGCCAGAAAAAAAGGACTAAATGGAGTCCTGCTTCATAGACAACATTCGTATCGGCTTTTTCCTTCATTGGTATCCTCATTATTCTTATTGCCCTATCATAGAGGAGATGCAATAAATTTGCTATGCTTGCAAATCGGTTCATTTAAGCCCGGCTACCTGCCTGTATGCGTCCCGTTAATCAGTGCCTGAATAAACAACTGGCGGCTCTCTGCGAACAGAGCATAAAACTCAATGAATTAAACGAAAAGCTGAAAATGTATTTAAGTCCTTCGCTTCATGAGCATTGCAGTGTGGGTAGTTTTAATCGCGGCTGTCTGGTATTGGCACTCACTGCCCCAGCCTTTGCTACACCGCTACGCTACGAGCTTCCGGTGTTGCGCGATCGATTGCGCAAAGAGGCGGGGTTTTATCAGCTCCTCTCCATCCAGATTAAAATCATCGAGCCGGAAGTGAAATTAAGTTCATCTATCCCCAAAAAATGCCGTCCACTGTCTGACAAGTCGCGTGCGGCCATTCAACAAGCAGGAGAAACCTGCCCTTATCCGCCGCTTAAGGACGCACTTTACAAACTGGCGCAGGACGATAAAGGCTAGCAGCGTATTGAGAGCCCTGCACAAGCAAGGATGGAATTAGGCTTCAACAGGGAAGAAATCAGGAACAACCGCAGGTTGGTAATTTTCAGCATCAAAATAGGTGTATTCCCAGGCATCCTGGCGAACCATCAACTCCCTTAGCAGGCGATTGTTTAATTCATGCCCGGATTTGTAGCCCTCGAACGCGCCAATCAGGCCGCATCCCAATAAATACAAGTCGCCAATGGCATCAAGAACCTTGTGAGCGACGAATTCACCCTCGAAGCGCAAGCCGTCATCATTGAGCACGCGGTAATCATCAACCACGATGGCATTGTCCATACTCCCGCCTTTTGCCAAATCATTTTCACGCAATTTTTCATAATCGGACAAGAAGCCAAAGGTTCTGGCGCGGCATACTTCTTTGACATAGGACGTATCGGAAAAATCGAAGCTCGCTTTTTGCGGTCGGCCGTTAAATGCCGGATGATCAAAATCGATAGTAAATGAGATTTTATAGCCATTGTACGGCAAAAATTGCACGTACTTGTCCTTGTCTTCCACGCGAATGGGTTTCAATATACGGATAAAACGCTTGGCGGCGCTTTGTTCACGGATTCCTGCGGATTGAATTAAAAAGACAAAGGGCGCCGCGCTGCCATCCATGATGGGGATTTCCGGTGCATTGACATCCACATAGGCATTATCAATGCCCAATCCAGCCAGAGCTGAGAGCAGGTGTTCAACAGTTGCAACCTTCACGCCGTTACGGTGCAGCGAGGTGCAGAGCATGGTGTCGCCCACGTTGTCGTAGGAAGCAGGGATTTCAACGGGTGGGTTTAAATCAGTGCGTCTGAAAACAATACCGGTATTGATGGGTGCCGGGCGCAGAGTAAGAAGAACTTTTTCGCCTGAATGCAAGCCTACACCTGTTGCTTGAATTACTTTCTTAGGAGTTCTTTGTTTTATCATGCAATGATCACCTTTTCTCGATACCCTTTTTGTTGACGCGCAATAAACGACCAAATCATAACAGCAATTGATTGATTAGTCTAATTTTTTCATGCTTTTCCACAAAAAACGGCCCGAAGGCCGTCCATTATTTAATCAACATGCTCTTCTTGTCGACGAAGAAACGCTGGTATATCAAGGTAATCAACATCCGGTACAGACTCCGATACGGCCTTGGTTGACGTGGTGGTTGCAGGGGCTGAAGCCTGCTTGCGAATCACCGCCGGACGATCCAGTTGGTGATAATCCAGGGATCCGTCACTGCGGGTAGACTCTGCAAAACGGGATTTGGCCGGTTGTTGGCTTGAGGCCGATTGCTGTTGACCGCGCGGACGTGAATCGCCAAGGCCTGTTACAATCACCGTCACTCTCATTTCGTCTGTCATGTCAGGATCAATCACAGTACCGACCACCACGGTCGCATCATCGGAAATGAATTCTTTCACCACATCGCCCACTTCTTCAAATTCGCCGATGGACATGTCAAGGCCCGCAGTAATGTTCACCAGAATGCCTTTTGCCCCGGAGAAGTTCACATCCTCAAGCAACGGGGAGGCAATTGCCGCTTCGGCGGCCTGTCGGGCGCGCTGTTCGCCTGTGGCACTGCCTGTACCCATCATCGCCATGCCCATCTCCGACATCACAGTGCGAACGTCAGCGAAGTCGACGTTAATCAGACCAGGCCGGGTAATCAGATCGGAAATCCCTTTTACCGCCCCCAACAAGACGTTATTGGCCGCTTTAAAGGCATTGAGCAAACTGATGTTTTTGCCAAGCACACTGAGCAGTTTATTGTTAGGGATGGTAATTAATGAATCGACATGTTCAGCCAGCCGGCGAATGCCTTCCTCAGCCGCCAAGGCACGCTGTTTCCCTTCAAACGAAAACGGTTTGGTTACCACAGCCACGGTTAAGATGTTTAATTCTTTGGCGACTTCCGCAAACACAGGCGCCGCTCCCGTACCGGTACCACCGCCCATACCGGCCGTAATAAAGACCATGTCTGCGCCTTCCAGGACTTCACGGATACGCTCGCGGTCTTCTTCTGCCGCTTCGCGGCCAATGCGTGGATTGGCACCGGCACCGAGGCCTTTGGTCAGATTATCACCAAGCTGAATGTGAATTTTAGCATTGGAATTTTTCAATGCCTGCGCATCGGTGTTCGCGCAAATGAACTCGACTCCGTCAATATTTTCAGCGACCATATGCTCCAGCGCGTTACCGCCGCCGCCGCCAACACCCACAACCTTAATGACGGCACTGTTATCTTGGCTTTCCATTAGTTCAAACATTACTGCCTCTCCCCTCTTCAATTCTTATTATTCTGTGGGTAATTAAAAATTACCTTGAAACCATTCTCTCATGCGAGACCAGAGCCCTTTACCGCTGACATTCAATGCCGGAACTGCATAACCGCCTTCATACTGCTGTTGGTATCCGTGCAATAATAAACCAACTCCTGTGGCTAAAGAAGGGTTTACTGTCGCTTCTGCCAACCCGGACACATGGTGAGCACACCCATGACGTACCGGCATTTCAAAACACATTTCTGCCAACTCGATAGCCCCCATGACACTTGAGCCGCCACCGGTCATGACCATGCCAGCCGCCAGGCGCTGCTCAAACCCGCTGCGGCGCAATTCATTTCTGACTAAGGTAAATAATTCCTCGTAACGGGCGGACACAACGTCAGACAAAGCCTTGGCTGAAATTTTACGCCCAGGGCGATTATCATTCATGCTGGTGACTTCGATCATTTCATTGGCACTGGCCAGTTCGGGCATGGCACAGGCATGTTTAACCTTGATGGCTTCTGCCGCTTTAGTCGGTGTGCGCAACGCCATGGCAATGTCATTGGTGACCTGGTCGCCAGCGATAGGGATGACCGCCGTGTACTGGATGGCCCCTTCGGCAAAAACAACAATGTCAGTTGTCCCGCCGCCGATATCAATCAGGCAAACGCCCAATTCCTTTTCGTCATCCGTTAGGACGGCATGACTGGAGGCTAACTGTTCAAGGATAATGTCGCTGACTTCAAGCCCGCAACGGCGCACGCATTTGGCGATGTTTTGCGCGGCACTGACGGCACCCGTCACAATGTGAACCCGTGCCTCAAGCCGAACACCGGCCATGCCGGCGGGCTCACGAATGCTCCCCTGATTATCAATAATGAATTCCTGGGGCAGGATGTGGAGAATTTTCTGATCCGCGGGGATGGCAACGGCCTTGGCCGCATCAATCACCCGCTCGACATCCGCCTGCGACACTTCCTGATCGCGGATGGCGACAATGCCATGCGAATTGAGGCTGCGGATATGGCTGCCGGCGATTCCGGCAAACACCGTGCGGACTTCACAACCCGCCATTAATTCTGCTTCCTGGACGGCGCGCTGAATGGAATTGACCGTGGCCTCAATGTCCACCACCACGCCTCGTTTGAGGCCGCGTGAAGGGTGGCGCCCTATGCCAATGACTTCGATGGTTCCGTCAGCCGTGATTTCGCCCACTAAGGCAACAACTTTTGAGGTGCCAATATCCAAACCGGTGATGATGTTTTTTTCTGATTTTTTTGCCATTATCTTCCCGCTTATTTTTTCCATTGCACCGCCATGCCGCGCGGATACCGTAAATCAACACTTGCCAACTGCTCCGGTTTATCTGCAAAAACAGCAGGATATGCTTTACAGAATCGTGTAATTCGCATTTCTAGATCTCGTTTTCCCAGGCGTAACTGTACACCATTTGCCAGAGTGAGGTCCCAAGCATGGTTGTCGCGCCATTCCAGCGAGGCGGCGTGCAAGCCATAGATTGATAATATCTTACTCATTTTTTTGTAAACTTGTAAGACTTCCTGTTGTTGATTCGCAGGACCTCGTAAATGAGGCAGTGTAGAATCATCCACCTGTCCCCCGTTAAATGTCTCGCCATCCTTGGTTAGCATGGCGTCATTCCAGGTCGCCACCGGTTCCTTTTCCACGAGCGTAATTTTTAAGGTGTCCGGCCAAATTCGCTCTATTTCCACTTGCGCTGCCCACTCCAGGGCGCTTAATTCGGCATGCAATTGATTAACGGACAGGGAAAAAAAGCTAGCGTCCAGGTATCTGGATAGTATTTCTTCCAGTTGCTGATGGGAAACATGCTGATAGGTTGCTGCAATTTTAATGGTATTGACCGGAAAACGCCCAGGGTCAGCGATGAAGACATAAACAAGCCGCGCCCCTAAAAAAAGCGCGCAGGCGACCAACAGCGTCAGTACGCCAGCATAACCTAACTGCCCCTTACCGCTTCCGTCCATCCATTGACCTCAATTATTGGTAATTGGTTACCAGTTGCTCCCTGCAACGATGATGTATCCTGGCAAGGGAAATCAATTCCTCAAGCAACTCAGGGTAACCAAGCCCACTGGCCTGCCATAATTTGGGATACATGCTGATGGGCGTAAAACCGGGCAGGGTATTGATTTCATTAAAATAAATATCACCCGTTTTGTCATTGACAAAAAAATCCACACGCGCCATACCCTTGCATTTTAAGCGGGTAAATATCTCACCGGCAATGGCTTGTAATTCGTGCAGCAGCGCTTTATCCAATTGCGCAGGAACATGAAGATCCGTGGCGGCGCTTTCGATGTATTTTGCGGCGTAGGAATAAAAACCATCCGCATGATGAACACAAATTTCACCCGCAATACTGACCCGCGGCGAAGCGGAAGGATTGGTGTTTTCAAGGACGGACAATTCAATTTCGCGCCCTTGAATAAACTCTTCGACCAAAATGGTCTCATCGTAGCGTAAAGCATCTTCGACAGCATGAGCGAGTTCAGTCATCGTCTTCGCTTTGTGAATACCCACACTGGATCCTAACGAACAGGGTTTGACAAACAACGGCCAGCCAAAATCCGACACCACATTCTGGCAGAATTGACGACGCTCGGCTGCATTGCTGTGCCAGGATAAAAGGCGGTAGCGGGCGGAACGGATACGCGTATCGCAGGCCAGGCGACGCGCCATGTCCTTGTCCATGCCGATGGCTGACGACAGAACGTCGGATCCCACATAGGCGACACCGGCCAATTCCAGCAATCCCTGTAAACAACCGTCTTCATGCAGGGGGCCGTGAACAACAGGGAATACCACGTCCGCATCCACAGCCAAACGACCATCAATCAAGAGGCTGGGTAAGGCCCTGGAGGAAGCGGTTTTTACCGGTAAGCTGTTTTTATGTGCCAGCAGTTCCTGATAATCATTGAGGTAACAGCGCCCTTCTTTATCCATACCGATAGGAATAATACGATACTTTCGAGCATCGAGTTGGGCTAAAACGGAGGCAGCGGAAACAAGGGAAACTTCATGCTCCCCCGATTTGCCTCCATAAAGTAAGGCCAGGTTGACCAGTTCAGACATGATTAGTCTCCAATAATGTGTACTTCACGAATCAGTTCAATGGCAGTCTGCTGATGAACGGTATGTTGCACCAGTTCAATCAATGATTCGATATCCTGCGCCGACGCATTGCCTTCGTGATTGATAATAAAGTTCGCGTGCTTGGTGGATACCACAGCACCCCCCAGTTGTTTTCCTTTCAACCCGCATTCTTCAATGAGCCGAGCGGCAAAATTGCCAGCAGGATTGCGGAATACGGAGCCGCAATTGTATTCATTCGTCGGCTGCGTTTCAGCACGGCGAGCCAGTAACTCTTTAATCATCTGCAGTGATTTGTCTTTTTCGCCGGGTGAAAGTCGGCAGGTGGCCGCAATAAACCATTCATCCTCAAGTCCCGCAACATGGCGATAGGCAATGGCGAACTCCGACGGTTTGCGCACCCGTCTCTCGCCATGCCGGGTCATGGTTTCGACTTCAACCACCGATTGCCAGGTTTCACCGCCGAAGCAGCCCGCATTCATACGCAAAGCGCCGCCCATAGTACCGGGAATGCCGGCCCAGAATTCGCCGCCGGCTAACTGATTCCTGGCGCAGAAACGGGCCATGGTGGCGCAGGAAACGCCAGCCTCAACACGCACGAGGCGATCGCCAACCAGACTGACTTCTTTAAGGCAGCCCTGAGTGAGGATCACTGTTCCGGCAAACCCACTGTCGCGAATGAGGGAGTTACTCCCAAGTCCCAACCACAGTAAGGGTTCATTGCTCGGCAGGTGCTTTAAAAACAGGGCCAGATCATCGATGCCGGCCGGCTTGTAGAGTTGACGGGCAAGCCCGCCCACCCGCCAGGTGGTATAGTCTGCCAATGGCTCATTGCTGAGCAATTGCCCCTGAAAAGCAACACCCTGACCCGTTAACCCGTTGATTGTTTTCACGCTGGTTCTCGCACAGTTTGCATTAAATTTTGCGCCATCTGACCGATACTGCCAGCCCCCTGCATGAGGATAACATCGCCATTGGCAATCAATTCATCCAGGGTTTTTACCAGATTCTGATCATTCACCAGTCGGGCATTGGGACGGATGGTGCGAATTTTCTTTAACAAGGCTTCGCTACTGATCCCGGGAATGGGCTCTTCGCCGGCAGAATAAATATCCAGCAGCAATAATTCTTCAGCGATACTCAATACATCCACGAACTGATCAAACAAATCTTTGGTACGGCTGTAACGGTGCGGCTGAAAAATATGAACCAGACGCTTGTCGGGCCACACGCGGCGAAAAGCATCGAGCGTTGTTCGAATCTCCTGCGGGTGATGGCCATAATCATCAACCACTGTCGCGCTGGCGTGTTCAAACTGGCGTTCGCCTAAAATCTGGAAACGTCGTCCCACGCCCTGGAATTTAGCCAGACCGCAGACAATGGCGTCATCGTTGACATTGAGCTCAGACGCAATGGCAATGGCTGCCAGGGCATTCAGCACGTTATGCCGTCCTGGCCACTGGAATTTAATGTCCAGAGGCTTTAATCCCCTCGGTCTTAACACTGTAAATTCACTGTTTAAACCCGTTTGAGTCCAATTGACGGCGCGATAATGGGCTTCCTCACGAAAACCATAGGTCATGGTCGGGCGCTGAATCAACGGCAGGATACGGCGAACCTCTTCGTCTTCCAGGCATAACACAGCAAGGCCGTAGAAAGGCAGGTGATGGAGAAATTCCACAAACGTGTTACGCAGTTTGTCAAAGTTATCTTCATACGTGCTCATGTGGTCAGCGTCAATGTTGGTAACGACCGCCATCATCGGCTTTAAGAACAGGAACGAGGCATCGCTTTCATCGGCTTCCGCCACAAAATAAGCGGAATGCCCTAATTGTGCATTGCTGCCAGAGCTGTTTAATTTTCCGCCAATAACATAACTCGGATCCAGGCCGCCTTCCGCCAGAAGACTGCTGACCAAGCTGGTGGTGGTGGTTTTGCCGTGCGTCCCCGCGATGGCAATGCCGTGTCGGAAACGCATTAATTCAGCCAACATGGCTGCGCGTGGAATAACGGGGATTAACTGTTCTTTGGCCGCAATGATTTCCGGATTATCGGAACTGACGGCAGTGGATCGAACAACGACATCGGCTCCCTGGATATTTTCCACACGATGGCCAATGGCCACCGCAATGCCCAGGGATTGCAAACGGGCAACCACTTTGTTTTCGCTGATATCCGATCCGGTAATGCGATACCCTTCATTGTGAAGCACCTCAGCAATGCCGCACATGCCAGCACCGCCAATCCCGACGAAATGAATCTGTTCTACACGCCCCATCCTTGGCGAAAGAAATTGTCCTGAGCTGTCCACCACGTTCCCCTTGTTATGAAGTCGGCTTTCTCAATCCCAAAGATTGCCAACGATTTTCATGATCAATCCGCAATAACAATGCGATAACCACACAATTAACCACCATACTCGCACCGCCATAGCTTAACAGCGGCAAGGTTAATCCCTTTGTTGGCAGCAAACCTGAATTGACCCCCATGTTAATTGTTGCCTGCAACCCCAACCAGAATGTCAGGCCGTAGGCGGTAAATGCGGCGAAGAGCCGATCCTGACAAAAGGCGGTATAGCCAATCATCAGTCCCCTAAGCACCAGTATACTATACAAAATTAATACGAACAGGACGCCCAGCAACCCTAATTCTTCAGCCAGCACAGCAAATAGAAAATCCGTGTGCGCTTCCGGCAAATAAAATAATTTTTGAACACTATCGCCAAGACCAGTCCCCAGCCAGCCGCCACGGCCAAACGCAATCAGCGATTGGGTCAACTGATAACCGCTGTTAAATTGATCCGCCCAGGGATCGAGAAACGCGGTTAATCGTGCAACCCGGTAAGGTGATGACACCGCGAGCATGGCAAGGCAGCAGCCAACCAGGATAACCAAACCAATGTAATAACGCAGCTTCACCCCGGCTAAAAAGAGCATGGCCATGATGGTACCGGCGATGACCACAGTGGCACCGAAATCAGGCTCCAGTAACAACAGAACCGAAACCATGCCCAGAATGATCATGGGCTTGATAAAACCCAAAATACTGGCGCCTATCTGTTTTTGTTGACGAACGAGATAGCCGGCCACGTAAAAAATCATGGTCATTTTCGCCAACTCAGACACCTGAATGCCAATCGGCCCTAAGGCCAGCCAGCGACGACTGCCGTTGACGGAGCGTCCAATACCGGGGATTAAAACCAGCATCAGCATCACCAGGCAGGCCAGCAGCAGTGGCATACTCAGTTTTTCCCAGATTTGACTGTCAATGCGCATCACCACCAGCGCCACCAGAAAGCCAGCCGCCAGATAGCAGCATTGACGAATGAGAAAATGAAAGGGTTGATGATAATACTTGGTTGAGATCATGACGGAACTGGAAGCCACCATCATCAGACCAATGATCAGCAGGCCCAGCACCGCCCCCATCATCCATTTGTCATAAAGGGCTAAGGGTTTGTGGGTTGGTTTTCCACGTTGCGTGTAATGACGGGGTTGCATGGCGCTCACAATTTCCCTACCAGGTTGGCAAACAGTTCGCCGCGATGATTAAAATCACGAAACATGTCCATGCTGGCACAGGCTGGCGATAACAGCACCACATCCCCCGCCTGCGCCTGATGTTTGGCCTGATTAATCGCTTCGTCCAAAGAGGCAGCCCGGGAGACAGGTAATAAATCACCCACCGCCTTCTCAATCTTGTCGGCATCGGTTCCAATCAACACCATCGAGCGTACGTAGTGGCTGACGGGCTGACGTAACTCGGTAAAGTCCGCCCCCTTACCCAAACCGCCGGCAATCAGCACGATTTTACCCTGCATGGCGCCGCCAATGCCGGTAATGGCTGATTGGGTAGCCCCAATGTTGGTTCCCTTGGAATCATTAATCCAGTCCACCCCCTGCAAGGTTCTTACCCATTGGCAACGGTGCGGTAAACCGGCAAAGGTTTTTAATACGGTGATCATGGCGTCGCGATCAATGCCTGCGGCACGGGCCAAGGCACAGGCAGCCAGGGCATTCTGCCAATTGTGGGTGCCTTTAATGCGTAACTCGTCCACGGCAAGCCATCGTTCTTCGCCATAGGCCAAAAAAGCGTCTTTACCGTCATAGACAATTCCCCAGTGCCCCGTCTCTGGCTTATCCAACCCGAAACTTATTCGTTGGGCATCGCCTGTTTCAGGCACCGTCGCCTTGTCCTCACGATTGTAAATCAGTAACTCAGCCTGCTTGTAAATACGCTGTTTGGACTCGATATAAGCCGCCATGGTGTGGTGTCTGTCGAGATGATCCGGCGTGACATTTAAAATCGTGGCCGCCCGTGCCGCCAGAGAATGGGTTAAATTCAGTTGAAAGCTCGACAATTCAAGCACCCATAGATCATAGTCCATGCCCTTGTCCAGCAGATCGAGAACAGGCGTGCCAATATTCCCGGCCACCGCCGCATGTCGGCCTGCGGCTTTAGCCATCTCGCCGACCAGCATGGTGACGGTGGATTTGCCGTTGGTTCCGGTTATGGCAATCACCGGCGCTGTGATTTCTCGCACCAAGCATTCAATGTCGCCGTACACAGGGATACCGCGTTCATAAGCCTGCGTCAGGAACGGTTCTTCAAGTGACACACCAGGACTGGTAATAACGGCTTTAAGATGAGGGTAAACGGTCGATGGCAATTGCCCTAAAAACACGTCAACGCCAGGAAACTCCGAGTGAAAATCGGCCAGGCCTTCGACTTGATTTCGCGTATCAAAGGCGATGAACGGCTCATTACGCCGCTTAAGATAGCGGGCAATGGACTGTCCAGTTTTACCGAGACCTGCAACGAGATAACATGGTTGATTCATGATTCGCCTATCGTAATTTTAAGGTTGCCAAACCACAAAGGACAAAAATAACCGTCATAATCCAGAACCGCACAATCACTTTAGGCTCAGACCAGCCTTTTAATTCAAAATGATGGTGCAAGGGTGCCATACGAAACAGGCGTTTACCGCCGGTGTACTTGAAATAGCCCACTTGCAGGATAACCGACAGGGTTTCAATCACAAAGAGGCCACCCATGATTAAAAGCACCAGTTCCTGCCTGACCACGATAGCGACAATCCCCAGGGCGGCACCTAAAGCGAGTGACCCGACATCGCCCATGAAAACCTGGGCAGGGTAAGTGTTATACCACAAAAAGCCCAATCCTGCGCCGACGATAGCCGAACAGAAAATCGTCAACTCACCGGTGTTGGGAATGTAGGGAATAGCCAGGTAATGAGCGTACAACGCATTGCTGCTGGCGTAGGCAAAAATCCCCAGCGCACCGGCAACCATAACAATCGGCATGATGGCCAGACCATCGAGGCCGTCGGTCAAATTCACCGCGTTACTGCTGCCGACGACCACGAAATACGCCAGAACCGGGAATAAAGGGCCCAAGGTAATGAGCCAGTTTTTAAAAAAAGGAATAGACAATTGTGTCTGCACTGGGATGCTGGCATTAAAATAAAGGAAAGTGACTGCGAGAATGGCGACCACGGATTGCCAGAAATACTTCCAGCGCGCGGGTAATCCGCGACTGTTTTTACGCACCACCTTGCGGTAATCATCAACCCAGCCAATGGCGCCGAATCCTAACGTGACCAAGAGCACCAGCCAAAGCGCCGGTTGCCGCAAATCGCCCCACAACAGGCAACTGGAGGTAATGGCCACTAAAATCAGCAGCCCGCCCATGGTGGGCGTCCCGGCTTTGGATAAATGCGTTTGCGGGCCATCGTTGCGGACCATTTGGCCGATCTGCAAATTTCTCAGCCATTTAATCATCATGGGACCGCAGAACAATCCCACCAGCAACGCGGTTAATGCCGCGAGAATGGAGCGAAACGTAATGTATTGAAAAACCCTGAACGCATGATATTGTCCTTGAAATAACTGCGTTAACCAGTAAAGCATGTTGTCTGTTCCTCTTTGTCAGATTGATTCGATTGCAGCCGGTATCAGGCCGTGCAAAAAGTTGCCAAGCATAGCATAACTGGATTCATCAACCCACCAGTCTATGCACAATTTTCTCCATCGCCGCCGACCGTGACCCCTTTACCAGCACCGTGGTGTCTTTATTCAGATGCGACAGCAAATCCCGGGCCAGATCGTCCTGCGTCTGATAATGGCAAGCCGGCTTCCCGAAGGCTTTACTGCTGAACTCACTGTGCTTACCGCAGGTCATAAGCAAATCAATGCCTTTGCTTTGCGCCACCCGCCCGATTTCCTCATGATGCTGCTGTGTCCATGCACCCAGCTCCCCCATGTCGCCCAACACCAGAATACGGCGGCCCTGCCGTTTGGACAGGACATCAACGGCCGTCAGAACCGAACGCAGGTTGGCATTGTAGGTGTCATCAATGACAAGGGCATCATTATGGCCGTGCAGGTAGGTCATGCGTCCCGCCACCCCTTGAAACTGGTTTAAGCCACGGGCAATGTCCGGCAATCCTATACCGGCGGCAAAGCAGCACAACGCCGCCGCCAGGGCATTGCGAATGGTGTGTTCGCCGGGAACCTGTAACTGGATTTGAGCTTCACCGCAGGGCAATACCAGCGTAAACCGGGCACAACCCCGTTCATCAAACAGGGTATCCCGGGCATAGGCATCAACCGGCTTGTTCAGAGAGAAGCGCAACACGTTTTTACCGTCTAAGAGACCATCCCAGAAATGGGCATACTCGTCATCGTCATTCACCACGGCCGTACCATCGCAAGGCAAGCCCTCATAGATCTCGCCTTTAGCCCTGGCAACGCCGTCAATGGAGCCAAACCCTTCAATATGGGCGGGAGCAATGTTATTGATAAGCGCCACCTGCGGTTGCACAATCGCCACAGTATGAGCAATTTCCATCGGGTGATTCGCGCCAAGCTCAAACACGGCATAACGGTGTTCCGGCTTAAGTTCAAGGGCCGTTAAGGGCGCACCAATGTGGTTATTGCGATTGCCGCGGGTTGCGAGCGAAGGCGGGGGGAGAATGGCTGCAATCATTTCCTTTACCGTGGTTTTGCCGTTGCTGCCGGTCAACGCAATCACCCGGCAATCCATGCGGCGGCGATGGCTGGCGGCCAGTTTAGCCAGGGCTTCAAGGCTTGAGGGAACAACCCATTGCGGCACAGCAATCCCAGGGCAGGCCTGCTCGCAAACAATCGCTGCCGCGCCCTTGGCCACCGCCTCGGCAATGAAATCATGACCGTCAAAACGGTCACCTCGCAGGGCAATAAATAATTCACCCGGTTTTACCAGGCGGCTGTCGATGGCAATGCCATGGATTTCCATGTCTGGCGCAGGAGCGCAACCTAAAAGCTCGGCAATTGTTTTTAAGTTCATAATGATTGCAAGGGGTTAAAATGCTTAGTGTAATGGTTATTGTGTCAACTCACCAGAGTAGCTCTCAACCTCTGCGCAAATTGTTCAAAATATATAAAATCAGGACATAATGAGTACTTTATCCAGACGCTGGATGACCTGGTTTTGCTGAGCCTCTTCGACCAACAGGCGAATTTTTTTATCCCGCGCATGATGGCCGCTGCTGATCACCACCTGTTTTTGGGTCAAACCCAGTAATCGGGCGAGGTACACCACCAGTGCCTTATTGGCCTTACCCTCTTCTGGACTGGCTTTGAGTTCAAGTAAAAGATGCTGGTTGTTCGTTACAAACAAGGCATTGACGCGGCTGGCCGGTTTGACCTTGAGCGTCAATTGCATGAATTGAGGACGGCAATCAAGCCAGGGCCGAGAGTTCGTGTTCACTGGGAATATTCAATACACGACGGTAACGGGCCAGGCTTTCGTCATTTAAAGGACGCCGCATATCGTCCAGCAGATGTGTATCAAGGCCGTCGCTTAATTGTTTGGCCGTTTCAAGCATGATGGCGAAGCGTTCAGCATCAATGGTCGAATTACCGGAGGTGTGCATGAACAGGCACAGGCCGCGCACACTGAATGCGCCAATATTCTGTAAATCAAACACCCCGCTCGCGGTAGCGGCGGCCAGACTGCATAACACAGGCCCCTGGCCATTGGCCTGCTGATGGCGGTGAAACAAATGCCCTTCGCCAAAACGAAGACCAGCCGCCAATACGGTTTGCAGCAGTTCATAGCCGGCCAGCTGGCGGTTTTCTTTTGCCAGCAAAAACATCATGATCGATTGACCAGGATCATTTTTAATAACAGGTCTTGCTTCCATGGAGCGTGAATCCAGCGCAGGCCGGCTCTCGCTGCGGGCCTCGATTGGCCGGATATCCACACGGGTTTCAGCCGTACCGGCGGTGTCCTGTTCATCGAGGGCAATGGATGGACCCTCCGTTGACTGGGTTTTTATAGTGAATTCAGGCAGTTCGTCTACCTCTTCCTTCGGTTGAAGGTTGACTTTACGAATGGCAATTATATCATCGTAATGCTTCGGTTCGGCCTGACCCAGTGAGGGTTGATAGGCCGTGTGGTTTAAACTCTGCCTTCTGGCTTTCATCAGGCGGCCAATAGCAACCACTACACCAATGAGTAATAGCACATTGAGTATCAGACTCCAGTTTGCCTGCATGGTTTACTCCTCGTAAGTAAAGAGCGCTTGACTTAGCTCTTGGTATTTATCAAGTCTCGCTCATTGACAAGGCTTGTTCAACATCAACTGCAACAACGCGCGACACACCGGGTTCACGCATGGTTACTCCAATTAAATGATCCGCCAGTTCCATGGTTACCTTGTTATGGGTAATAAACAGGAATTGTACGAATTGTGACATTTCTTTCACTAAAGTACAAAATCGTCCGACATTCACGTCATCCAAAGGCGCATCCACTTCGTCTAACATACAGAAAGGAGACGGATTGAGTTGAAAAATGGCAAAAACCAACGCCACAGCCGTCATCGCTTTCTCTCCACCGGACAATAAATGGATCGTACTGTTCCGTTTACCCGGCGGTTGTGCCATTACCACAATACCAGCTTCCAACAGATTATCACAAGTCAGCTCAAGCAGGGCACGTCCACCGCCAAATAGGCGAGGAAACAACACCTGGAACCGTTGATTCACTTCATCAAAAGTGCTTTGAAACCGTTGCCGGGTTTCCCTGTCCATTTTTTCAATCGCGGTTTGCAGAGTCGCCAGCGCTTCCTGCAAATCGTCGTATTGGTCGTCCAAATGTTTTTTACGCTGCGACTCGGTCTCGTATTCGTCAATAGCAGCCAGGTTAATCGCGCCCAGTCGCTGGATTTTATTAACCACCTCAACCAGGGCCTCTTCGTGCAAACTCAGCGAAGCCTGAGGCGCAAGTCCTGTCAATACATCCTGAAGCCTTACCCCAAGTTCCGTTAAAGAATCTAGCAATCCTGCCGCGCGTACTTTGAGCGTTTGCTCCTCAATTTGCGCCTGCTGGATGACGTTTTGCAGGTCGCGGCTTTGTTTGTCCAGGCCTTTTAATTGTTCGGTAAGTCCCTCAATCTGCTGGTTAAGCTGATTAAGCTGTTCACGGTGATGTGCAAGCAACGCGTCCAGTTCATGATGCTGAAGCAGTTTTTCCTCAAGCAGGGGCTTAAGGGTAGCATTCGGATCCTGCAAATTCAGTAACTGGCTTTGTACTTCTTCCAGGCGATCATGAAGAACCTGCAGGCGATCTTCGTTTCGTTTCAACGCGTCCTGCAACTGACTCACTTTCAATTTTTCACGTTCGGCATTTAATTCCGCCTGATGCAGGAGGGTACGGACTGTGTCAACAGCGGCCTTGCTTAATGGCAGTTCGGAAAGCCAGGCCGTTTTGCCATCCTGTAACTGCTGGTAGCGATGCGCCTGTTCTTCGACAATTCGCGCCTGCTCCTGCAAGCGGGCTGTCAAGTCATGATGCTCTTCAGCCAAGGTTTGCAGTTTGAGCAGCAAGTCTTCTTTTTCTTCACTAAGCTGCATCCTTTTTTGCTCAGTCTGCCGCAGCGCCTGTTCCTTGTGTTGGCTCTGTGTTTCTACCCGACGCAAGTTCTCCCTGGTTTCGAGGAGGGTTTGCTGGCGATTGGCTGTCTGTTCCTGCAGAGCCGCCAGTTGCTCCTGTTGTTCATCGCGTTGCGTCATCAGGCGGCTTAACCGCAGCCGCGACTGATCAAGCTGGTCGGTCAGTTCAGCCAATTCCTGCTGTTTCACTAAAAGACCCTGAGTGTCGCCTCGTGCAAGCGGCGCTGCTTTTAACCAACCCTGACCCAACCAGTGACCCTCCGGCGTCAGAATGGATTCTTCAGCAGTAATCGCAGGCAGCCAGGCAATGGCTTCATCCCAATTGGCCGCAGCCAGGATTTGAGTGAAGTCGAGGGTTCCGCAGGCAGTAAAACCCTGGATTTTATCCGACAAACGCGGTTGCTTGCGGGGCGATGCCGGAAGGGATTGCGGGGTCACAAACCAGCGATCACCCGGCAATGGGTCGGTTTTCAGTCGAGTATAGAGCGCTGTCAGGTCCTCCATGACTATGGCCTGGAGCCTATCCCCCAGCACCATTTCACAGGCGGCCTGCCAGTCTTTATCGACCTGCAGCACTTCGGCCAGACGCGGTTGATCTTTCCAGTCCTCATCGAGGGTGTTGTCCTCATGACGCCCCAGGGAGGCTTGAATCATGGCCGACAAGGCTGCATGCCGCGCGTGCAGGGAGTACCCCTCATCCTGTGCTTTACGGATGGCCTGCTCACTGGTTTTTAATTCCTGAGCCATGCCTTGCGCCTGTAAAGATTGTGCCTCGTAATCCCGTGCCTGCTCCTGAACTTGCAGACGAAGCGTCTCCACTTCGTCCTTTAAGCGCTCCAGCTCCTCCCTTAAACCCGTGGTGTCCTGGCTGGTATCTTCCCTCATCAGGCTGTCGAGTCGGGTTTGGGTGTCCTGACGGCGCTGCGCCAGATGTTGCAGATTAAGTGCCGTCATCTGCTGTTCATGGCGCGCGCTATTGAGGGCCTGTTGAACCGCATCGGCCTGCGCCTGCCAATCATTTTGCTGTTGCTGGCAACGCGTTAACTGCGCGTCTTTGGCGGCCAGTTCATCCTGCAGCAACAGGACATTGGTCAGGCATTGTTCGCGAATTTCCTGACTGTGCCGCAGGGCTTCTTCATCCTGCGTCTGTTGCGCGGATAAGGACTGCCAATCATCCTGCAACTGGTTACGCGTATCCATCAGGCGCTGCCTGTCGCGCTGATGCTGCTGAAGATTTTCTTCCAGCCGGGCAATGTCGGTTCCCAGTTGATAATAACGGTTCTGGACATGCTGCAATCGCTCGTCCTCCTCATGCCGTTTTTCGCGCAGGGTCACGCTTTGTTGATAAATGTCGGTCGATTGAGCCTGCTGCGCTTCGTAGGTGACACGGTGCTGCTGAATGGTGTGCTCCATGCGCTGCTGTTCTTCGCAAAGCGCCTGCCACTTCAGGACCAGAATGTCAGC
Organism: Legionella sp. MW5194; assembly: GCF_016864235.1. Classification (NCBI taxonomy): domain Bacteria; kingdom Pseudomonadati; phylum Pseudomonadota; class Gammaproteobacteria; order Legionellales; family Legionellaceae; genus Legionella; species Legionella sp. MW5194. The sequence goes on along the minus strand of NZ_CP045732.1, from coordinate 434,562 downwards.
TTTAAGCCGGCGCTCTTGCTGTTTAAGTTGTTGATAGCGTTCCGCCGCTTTCGCCTGGCGCTCCAGACGTTGCAGTTGCTTATCGAGCTCGTCGCGAATATCGGCGACCCGGGCAAGGTTGTCATGCGTATGCTGGATGCGGGTCAGGGTTTCGCGGCGGCGTTCTTTGTATTTGGAAACGCCGGCTGCTTCTTCAAGGTAAGCCCGTAATTCATCAGGCCGTGCCTCGACAAGGCGGGAAATCGTGCCCTGGCCGATAATCGAATAACCCCGGGCGCCAGCGCCTGTGCCTAAAAAAATGTCAGTGATGTCGCGCCGCCGGCAACGGGTGCCATTGAGGTAATAAAGGGATTCGCCATCGCGGGTAACGACCCGCTTGACGGCCAGTTCCTGATAGCTTGCGTATTGGCCGGTTAAACGGCCTAAACTGTTATCAAACAACAACTCGACGGAAGCCTGACCCAGTGCCTTGCGATTGGAAGATCCATTAAAAATGACATCCGTCATGGATTCACCGCGCAGATTTTTAGCCGAACTCTCACCCATCACCCAACGGACCGCATCAATGATATTGGATTTACCGCAGCCATTGGGACCTACGACTGCGACCAGTTGACTTGGAAAAGGAACTGTCGTGGGATCAACAAAAGACTTAAAACCCGCCAGTTTTAACTGTTTGAGGTGCATCAGGACTTAGCTTAAACGAAAGAGCGAAATTATAACGCAAAAAAAATGGATTTGAGAAGACGAGGAGGCAATGTCCCCATCCTAACGACGGGGACAGAAAGGTTAGCTTAATTTAAAATGGTCATTTTTATGCCCGACACCCACAGTTTTTGCCAGACTATCAATGAGTTTCAACGTCGTGGTATGAGAATTGGTGTTGAAGAAACCCAAAAAACGCGTGGTAAGGCCTTGCCCTTTATTCAATATCTCATAAGCAGAGTCCTTTTTGGTTTCTTTGTCGACCATTCCTTCTCCATCATAAAATTCCGTAAGAACGCCCTTAATACCCTCTATTGTTTTTTGTGATTCAAGTTGCTGAATAAGACGGTTTAATGTCTCTGCTTTTTCTACGCGACAGGCATGGGTGCGGGGGTCGTTAATCAGGAATAATTGGTAGCTCTTCAAGTCCTCCAGCTCTTTGCTCATCCCAAATTCTGCAACCTTAGGATCGACCTCTGCTTCAGCATTACTTTCAAAAAAGCCATTTACCTCTTTAGATCGTTCTTCAGAGATCCGTTCAGGATTTTGTTCCGGAGGTGCAGCCCGCTTTTCGGTTTGCTCTGAAGATTCCAGAGCGCCTTTAGTCTGACTGAGCACCACTTCCGGTTTCGTCAGATCGGCTAGTTCAGGAAAATTGTCAGCCTCCTGCAGCATCGCCTCTATAATAATATTTAAAACACCTTGACGCATACTTTGGTGTTTTTTCTTTTCAAAAACATACTGCTGCGCATTACTGATAGCAATTAGATACTCTACAAAAAGGGGTCTTAATCGCAAAGGGGGCAAGTCTTGTCGTTTTGCAGTGAGATAGTCCTTGCCTTTTTCATTCATGTCTTTTTTTTCGGCGTCCCAACTTTTGCCTTTATGAAGCTGTGGCTTTCCGCCAAGCTTCCGGATAGCCTCATTCAGGTACCCATTGACTTCATAAACATTGTAACCCATGGTGATTCAACCTATACGCTTAAAAACTCATACCAGTATAGAGGAAAATCCTTAGGGCAAGCTTAAGATTGGGATTTATTGCGAGTTATTTAACCGCAACAGCAGTTTCTCAATGAAATCAAGACTCGCCTGATAATCCTGCTGCAGGGTTTCATGCGCGGTTTTTAATTCTTCGTACTCCTTGGTCACGTCAGGGAGGATCTTTTGCATTGGCGCTGTCTCGTGAGGCGTGCCCACACGCTTTTTTTCTATGTCGTCTTCATGCCGGGGAAGCGGTTGCAGAGCGCGCTCCTCTTCGAGTTGTTCAATGCGCCGTCTGGCCTGATTTAAGGTGGCTTCATGCCAGAGCAGGGTTAAGCCAATACCCACGGCCAAAGGAAAAGCCCACAATGGCCATACGGACAGGAAGAAATGCAACCCGGTCTGGGAGCGTTGCACGAGATAGCCTTCGTGGGTGAAACCGCCGAGATAATAATTGAACAGGTAATATTCCCAAAAATAATACAGAACGGCTAAAACCACCACGGTCGTGACTAATAAGGTATACCAGCTTATTTTTCGTGTTTTAGCATTTGTTTTCACGTCTTGGCCTCTAGGTAAATTCCCTACTTGCTAATCTAGCCTAAAAAGCGTGAGAATAGAACAGCAAAAGGATAGCAGGAGTAAGGATGACTCACGACGCGGAACTTAGCCATATCATGCAGGTCGTGGCTGAAAAAAGTCTTAAGCTGATGACGGAGTTTCAGACGCAGCCCACGCAGGTACTGGATTTAATCAAGCAGTATTCCGATGTAACCAATGATTTCATTTCGCTGATGCTGACATTGCTTAAAAATCCAGAGCAGGTCTGGCAAATGCAGGTCGCCTACTGGAAAGACGCCATGAGTCTGGCGCAGGACCAGTTCAGTCACTGGCTTGAAGGCAAAGCCATGCCGATAGATGATAAACGCTTCAGCAGCGAGGAATGGGTCAATAATCCTTTTTTTAATTTGTTAAGCCAGCATTACCTTTTAGCCAGCGAACACATGAACTGCCTGCTTGAACAAATCGATTACGGCGACAAGCAGCTGGCTAAACGCATTCAGTTTTTTACCCGCCAATACCTCGATGCCCTGTCGCCTGCGAATTACCTGCATACCAACCCCCAACTGATGGCCGAAACCATTCAAAGCCATGGCAAAAATTTATTGAAAGGATTACAAAATCTGCTCACGGATATGGAATCCGGCTCCACCCGGCTCATTATCAAAATGACGGACACCGATGCGTTTAAAATTGGGGAAAATCTGGCAACCACAGCCGGCAAAGTCATTTTCCGCAATGACATGATGGAGCTCATCCAATATTCGCCGCAAACGGAAAAGGTCAATTCCATTCCACTGCTGATGATTCCGCCCTGGATCAATAAATACTACATCCTTGATCTAAGCCCGCACAATTCCTTTGTTAAATGGGTAGTGGAACAGGGGATTACCGTGTTCATGATTTCATGGGTCAATCCGGATGCCAGTTATGCCAATAAGGGTCTGTACAATTACCTTGATGAAGGCCCGATGACCGCCATTAACATCATTCGCAAGCAATTGAATGTCAAGAAAGTCAACACCCTGGGCTTTTGTATCGGCGGCACCTTATTGGCCTGCCTTCTGGCCTATTACAATGCCAGCAAAACCATGCCGGTTCATAGCGCAACCTTTCTCGCCGCGATGATTGATTTCAGCGATCCCGGCGATATTTCGGTCTTTATTGATGAGCATCAAATTGCGCGTCTTGAAGAGCAAATGCAACTGAAAGGTTATCTGGATGGGCGGTTTATGGCCAGTACGTTTAATTCCCTGCGGGCCAATGATTTGGTCTGGAGTTTTTTCATTAAAAATTACCTGCAGGGGAAAAATCCGGTTCCCTTTGACATCCTCTACTGGAATGCCGATGCCACCAACATGCCGGCGAAAATGCATTCGACTTATTTGCGCTGGATGTATTTGCATAATTACCTGGTTAAGCCCGGTAAAGTGTTGCTCAATCACGTCCCGATTGACGTCACCCAGATTACTATTCCCACATTCTTTGTTTCCACACTGAAAGATCACATTGCCCCCTGGAAAACCACTTACAAGGGCTTTGAGTTGATGAAAGGCAAAAAGCGTTTCCTTCTGGGCGGCTCAGGCCACATTGCCGGGATTGTCAATCCGCCCAATGTGGAAAAGTACGGGTATTACCGCAATTACAATACTCACCAAACAGCGGATGAATGGTTCAATGAGGCGACGCATCTTGCCGGCTCCTGGTGGCCCGAATGGATGTCCTGGCTTAAAAAAGAGTCAGGAAAAATGATCCAGGCGCCGGTGTTGGCTGAGCTGCCCTACCCTGGCATCGTCAATGCCCCGGGAACGTACGTGTTTAAAACGTATAAAAGTGAAGTAACCACCAGTCCTGCGGCATCCACCGGTTAACGGTTATTGAATCCCAAACCAACCGCCTGTATCGCCGCCGGCCCAGCAGTCGCCGGCGGCGCAGCTTTTGATTTTCTGGGCACAGAGTTGGTTAAAGGCGGCTATTTGACTGATATCCTGCCATTCATAGGCTTTAGGCTGGCAAATGCGGCCAATGTATTCCCCAGGTACACGCACCTGCCCCATGACGCTGATGTCCGGTGAGACGGCGTAAATTCCAGAACGATGCGAATAGCAGGCCACGTAGCAGCCTGACTTGCCGCTGTAACTGTTGTCGGTGGGCAACAACACTTTTTTTGCCCCAGGATAGGCATGATTGACCACGCCCTGATTTTCAATGACATAAACGGGAAAGGGCGACGGCAGCATCTGATCATTGTAAGGGGACTTGAAACTCAGCGGCTGCAATGCCTGACTTTCAGACACCAGCACCAAAGCCAACAACGGTAGTAGGTATTTATTCATAATTTTTTTCCATGGCGAGATTGCCTTTTAATTATAGCAAGTGTCAAAATTGGTTATCCTTTCTGCTTTTTAATCATGATGAATCATTCTGAAGAGGTCATTGCCCAAACCCGGCATTGGGTCCGGCATTTTATAATCGAATACGGGATTTGCCCTTTTGCCAAACGGGAAGTGGATCGCCAGACGCTTCGCCTTGCGGTTGCAGATAGCCAGAATACAGAACAGGCCTTGTTGCAATTAATGGAGGAGGTGTCTTTATTGGATAGGGACTCTGCCATTGCCACCACCCTGCTCATTTTCCCCAGGCAGTTCCAATCCTTTTTCGACTACCTGGATTTCCTGGATTTAGCCGAGCAACTCTTAAATGACAGCGGCTATGAAGGGGTTTATCAACTGGCCAGTTTTCATCCTGATTATTGTTTCGACCACGTTGATTTTAACGATGCCGCCAATTACACCAACCGCTCCCCTTATCCCATGCTGCATCTGTTGCGTGAAGACCAGGTTGAACAGGCCATTGCCTATTATGGCGACACCTCACGAATTCCGCTGCGCAACATTGAAAAAATGCATGAGCTTGGCGTTACTGCACTGGAAGAATGTCTCGCTTCCTGCCGTCTTGGCAGCGAAAATGGAGAAAAATAACACTTTTTGTGGTATTTTTATGGTCTTACCTCGTCGACAAAAGCAACTTCATGGCTAAGAAAGAACGAATCATCATCGGCATCAGCGGCGCTTCAGGCATTATCTATGGCATTCGTTTGCTTGAAATTTTACGGCAACTGTCCGTGGAAACCCATCTGATTGTGACGAAAGCGGCGCAACAAACTCGCCATTATGAAACCACCTGCACAGCCGCGGATATTGAACAGCTAGCCAGCCATTATTACAACATCAATGACGTTGCCGCCTGCCTCGCCAGTGGCTCCTATAAAACCTTAGGCATGATCATCGCCCCTTGCTCCATGCGCACGCTGGCTGACATTGCCAGCGGGTGTACCAGTAATTTATTAACCCGGGCAGCCGATGTGATCTTGAAAGAGCGACGCAAACTGGTGCTCATGGCGAGAGAAACACCACTGCATTTGGGGCATCTGCGTAACATGGTGAGCGTAACCGAAATGGGAGCCATTATTGCTCCGCCCGTCCCTGCCTTCTATACAAAGCCCACCACCCTGGATGATGTGGTCAATCACACGGTGGGGCGTATTCTCGATCTTTTTGATTTTGATCTGGATCTTGTGAGACGATGGGGAGACACTCTTCATAAAGCGGACTAACAATGTGGATAGTATTTGCTTTATTGGCAGCCCTGCTCTGGGGTTTAAATTATTCTCTCGCGGAAAAACTCCTGCACAGCTTGTCCATTTTTACTCTGCTGGCGCTGGAGATGCTCCTTGGCGCGGTGGTCTTCTCCCTGCTTGCCGGTCTGACCTCTTTTAAAAAAGATTGGCATACGTTGAGCAATCAGCCTGATTTACTGATTCTTACGCTGACTCAGATTGTCGTGGTTAGCGTGGCAAGTTACCTGATTGCACTGTCTGTGCGGGCCAAAAATGCCACTGCCGCAGGCATCATTGAATTAATTTATCCCCTGTTCACTATTTTCTTTACCTGGTTGCTGTTTCGTGAAAATCATGCCAATTCCTCCGTTTTGATTGGCGGCACCCTCATTTTCATTGGAGTGTTGATTATCAGTCAGGGCTAGTATCAGGTCAGGTAATGGTGCAAAGCCCAAGCGATGGCATGAGCCAATAGAAAAACAGCCGCTTAAGCGGCTGTTTAGAACAGACGGTGCAGAATTATTTAACCGCTTGTTCTGTTTTTTTAACATCTTTAGCGAAATTTAACATGGCCTTTTCAATGATTTGAAACGATTTTTGCATGTAGTCCAATGCCTTGTGACCGTTTTCCAGCGCAACATTCATTTGCTTGTCAAACAACTCTTCCGGCTTTTTCAAGTTTGCCAACTCATCGGGCTTAATGTAAGACAGGTTTTGCAAGGTCTTGACATTTAACTCAGCGATGGCTTGAACAGGTTCTTGAACCTTCTTGGCGATTTCGCTCCATTTTTCAAAATAAGCTTGGTTTACCATTTCATTTCTCCCCAATATGTTGCAGTGCACAATATTAGAATAGTTCTTTATTGCTATGCCTGTCAAGGTATTTAACGATTTTTTTTGCAGTGCAGCATAATTATTTAAAAAATCCCTGCCACTGCGTGAGGAGTTGCTGCATGTGTTGCGACCAACGATCACTGGTGTTTTTATAATCACTTAAATAGGGATTACCCTTCAGGGATTTTTCCATGGTCACAAACAGTTGTTCCAGCATTTTTTTAAAAGACTGACTCATCGGGTGATTGGCCAGAATAATGAGCTGTTTTAACATGTCGGCCGATAAAAACTGGCTGGCGCCACTTTCCATTTCCACAAAAATCTGCAGTAAGGTGGTATTGGTAATGTCGTTGTTGGTGACAGAATCCTCCACTCGGAAGGCAATTCCATCGATGATATAACGCTGTAACTCTTCAACGGTGATGTATTGGCTTTTCTCAGTATCGTATAATCGCCTGTTTTTGTATTTCTTAATAAGTCTAGTCATTTAATCCTCTAAAACAGCCTGTCCACTTAATACATGTGCAGGCCGCCGTTAATACTTAAATTGGCGCCGGTAATGTAGCGGCTTCGCTCATCAATTAAAAACTCAACAGCCCAGGCTATTTCCTGCGGTTCTGCCAGGCGTTTTGCCGGAATTAAATTAATGATTGAATCCAGAATATCAGGCCGAATCCCCTTCATAAGACGGGTATTGACATAACCAGGAGAAATGCTGTTTACCGTAATGTTTTTACTCATCAACTCCTGGGCCAGGCTCTTGGTAAAACCATAAATACCGGCCTTGGAAGCGGCATAATTGGCCTGAGAAAATTGGCCTTTCTGCGCATTCACGGACGACACATTGACAATGCGGCCACTTTCCTGGTTACGCATGACCTCAACCACCGGACGAGTCACGTTAAACATGCCATCGAGATTTACACGCAGGACCTCATCCCATTGTTGTTTGGTCATTTTATGGAATACGGCATCACGGGTAATTCCTGCGTTATTAATCAACACGTCGATACGTCCATATTCGACAAGAATATCGGCAACAGTTTGCTGGCATTCGTCAAAGCGGGTCACATCCATGTGGCGGAAAGCGATTTGTTCATGGCCTTCTTGCTTCAGATGGTTCAGCCATTCAGTAGCCTGCACCTCCGAAACCACATCCAACGCAATGATTTGACCATACCGTTTGCTTAACTCAATGGCAATGGCAGTACCAATATCGCCAGTGCCCCCTGTTACCAATATAACCTTGTCTTTTTCCATTTTGTTCTCTTTCTACTACCATGAGAAAACAGGTAATTACATGTATTGACCGCCATTAATATCCAGATTGGCACCGGTAATAAAGCCTGATTCGCGGGCAGCCAGAAAAGCCACGGCGTCAGCAATTTCTTCAGGTCGACCTAAACGCCCAACAGGAATATTGGAAATAATAGTTTTTAATACGTCCTCTTTTACTCCTGCCAACATCGGTGTTTCAATGTACCCTGGCGAAATGGTATTGACAGTAATGCCTTTGCTGGCCACTTCCAATGCCAGACTCTTGCTGAAACCAAACAAGGCAGCCTTGCTGGCAGCATAGTTACACTGGCCAAACTGGCCCTTACGGCCATTGATTGACGAGATGGTTATGATACGGCCATAACCCTTGTCAAGCATGGCAGGCAATACATTGCGGGTAATATTAAAGACACTGGTCAGATTGGCATCGAGTACCTGCTGCCACTGCTGAGGAGTCATTTTTCTAAGACTGCAATCGGCAGTAATCCCGGCATTATTCACCAGAACATCGATGTGGCCGTAACGCTCGTTCACCAGGGAAACCAGCTTTTCGCAATCAGCAAAGCTTGCCATGTCCGCATAAACAATATCGACATTAAAACCGGCTTTGCGTTGCTGCTCTTGCCAGGCTTTGGCTTCTTCATGCTTTCCATCCTTGAAGTAGCAAGCGATCACCTGGTACTCAGAAGCTAATTTTTGGCAAATCGCAGTGCCAATGCCTCCTGTACCTCCAGTTACAACGGCTGTCATTTTTTCCATAAACAACTCCTTTCAATTTTGTGACTGGTAATTCATTACTTCAAAGCAAAACCCGAGGAAAGTCAATCATGAGTTACCATAATTTGATGTCTTATTGAAAGTATAGCCAGAGAACCCATACAGGTCGGGCTTAAATAGAAAAAAGGGAGGCTTCGCCTCCCTTTTGGAATCAGATTTTGACGGGTTTGGGTACAAAGCCTTTCATTTGCTGGGCAAATTGCTTTAATACTTCAAGACCCGATTCCTCTGCCTGCTTGCACCATTGCTGCAAGGCATCGACCAGCTCACGCTGCGAACTTGCCGTCTTAAGCCAGATGTTCTGCAGCGATTGCCGGTAAGTATAAACCAGGCGCAATTGCTCACAGCTCGCCAGTAACGCCTGCAGTTTTGTGTTTGCACGTGGCGATAACAAACTGTCTTGAAGCCGCAGGAGACGTCCAGCGCGCTGGAACAGTTTTTTATCGCTATTGTTCTCCGTATGGATACGCTTTTCCATCTTGAGAATAGGGCGGACAACCCGCTTGTAATAGTAGGACATTACCTGAAACCGATTGCTGACGACCGCTTTTACTGTCTCCAAATCCACGTGCAGCTTGCCTTCTTCCATCGCCAGTTTGGGGGGCAGTTTTTTAACCTTGGCCAATTTCAGCAAGGACAGGCAACGAATATAAAACCAGCCAATATCAAATTCCCACCACTTTACAGAAAATTTGGCAGAAGAAGCGAACGTGTGGTGATTATTATGCAATTCTTCACCACCAATCCAGAATCCCCAGGGGAAAATGTTGGTCGCAGCATCCGGGCATTCAAAATTACGATACCCCCAGTAATGGCCAATTCCATTGACAACGCCTGCCGCGTGCAGTGGAATCCACATCATCTGAATAGCCCAGATGGTAATGCCGGGAATGCCGAACAGAATCAAGTCGGCCAACAGCATAATGAGAATACCCTTGGAACTGAAACGACTGTAAACATTGCGCTCCACCCAGTCAGTGGGTGTCCCATGGGAATATTTTTTTATCATCTCCTGGTCTTTGGAGGCTGCGCGGTACAATTCGGCGCCCTGCCAGAATACCTTTTTAATCCCAAGAACTTTGGGACTGTGAGGGTCGCCTTCGACATCCGTCGTGGCGTGGTGTTTGCGGTGAATGGCTACCCATTGGGCCGTCACCATCCCGGTAGTCAACCAGAGCCAAAAACGAAAGAAGTGACTGACGACAGGATGAAGGGTCAATGCTCTGTGTGTTTGATAGCGATGCAGATAGATGGTAACCCCGGCAATCGTGATTTGCGTTAACACGATGGTCGCGATGACATATCCCCAAAATGAAAGGTTCAAAACCCCATAAATCATTCGGTAACTCCCCAAAAAAGAATTATTTGCCAGAGACTTAACAGCTGATTAAACTATCCGCTCAGCTTCGACATGAGATCGAATCCTCTATTAAGCCAAGGCGTGTGCGAAGGTATACAATTACACCTCACTCTTATGATCATACCACAAATTGCACAAACCGCATTGCATCAGGTCGACTTGTGAACGATAATTTTAATTAAAACAGGAAATAAATTGAAGTACATCGAGAACAGGATTCCATAATGAATGACAATATCAAACGAATCGTAGAAAGCATTGTCCCTTTTTTGGTCATCGGCGTGGCCGTTTCCTTGTTAATTGGTCTGTTTATCATGTTTTCCTATGTCCTGGTGTGGGGATTGTTTATCGGCGGCTTACTCTGGGTAGCCACCCTGATTAAAAATGCATTATTCCCGCCGCCCAAGGTTAAACAGGATGCGCCGCAAGGCCGGATCATAGAGCATAAAGACCAAGACTGATGCCAGAATTACCTGAAGTCGAAACCACCAAGGAAGGCATTAAACCGTTTCTATTGGCACAGGAAATCGCCGGGCTGATGATCAGGGACTCACGCCTGCGCAAGCCGGTACCGCCCCAATTGGCCGCATGCTGCATCGGCAAGAAAATTATTGAGGTGAGCCGGCGCGCCAAATACATTCTCATTCACCTCGAAGAGGGGTATCTTCTTATTCATTTGGGCATGACCGGGCATCTGCGTCTGCTTAAAAACAACGCACCCCCGCCCAAAAAGCATGATCATATCGACTTGCTGTTAACCGATGGCGGGCTTCTTCGGTACAACGATCCCCGCCGTTTTGGCTTGTGGTTATACCTTGCCGATGATCCGGACGATCATCCCCTGTTGCGTCACCTGGGACCAGAACCTTTAAGTGACGCGTTCGATGGCGACTATTTATTTGAAAAGGCAAAACGTAAAACCCAAACCATCAAATCCTTCATCATGGACAATCGGATTGTGGTGGGAGTGGGCAATATTTACGCCACTGAAAGTCTGTTTCTGGCCGGCCTTCACCCCTTCACACCCGCAGGATGCGTAAGCCGCGAACAATTCAACTGCCTGAGTGTGCATATCCAGGCTGTATTGCGGCGCGCCATTGAAGCCGGAGGCACCACACTTCGCGATTTTTATGATAAAGACGGCAAGCCCGGCTATTTTACCCAGAAGCTTCAAGTCTATGGCCGTAAGAATCAACCCTGCGTTCACTGCCGTTGTGCCATTGAGGTCAAAATCATTGGCGGAAGAAGTTCAGCCTTCTGCCCTCAATGCCAGCCTGTACCGGCAGCGGAGTGAATGCCTTTCGCCTCTCGTTTCCCAGTGTAAAATCGGTATATAATTCTTACCCTGTATCATCCAGAGAAGGACAGCTGTATGTTAGTTAAATTTAAAAGCGACGCTTATGAAAATATCACCATGTTAGGGGATATCGCGCAGCGATTATTAAAGATGATGGGGCACAGCGGCATCATTCCGGGCGCCCTGGTCGCTGATGAAATACCTAAAGCCCTTGGCCACTTGAAAGAAGCCATCGACAGGGAAACCAAAAACCAGCCGTTAAATCAGGAAGACGATGACGATCAGGTGAGTCTTGCCAATCGTGCCTATCCTTTAGTCCAGCTCCTGACTGCGGCTGTTAAGAAAAACTGCAATGTGCGCTGGGATAAAGTGTAAGAGTATGGGCAAGCTCCTGCTCTTACAGTATGATTCCCCACCCAATGATTGAAACGAGTTCCAATGAAAATCAGTAAACTCCGCACGTTCTGGATTATGTTGCTGTCAGCACTTTATACGGTGAATGCATGTAGCCGCTCCGTTCTCATGCGCCTGTTCGGTAAAACCAGCCGGGCCTGGGTAGACGCCACGATTCATCGCTGGGTTAACCGCTTGCTTAATCTCGTGGGCGTCCAATGCAAAATCATCAATCCACACGGCGTGGTTCCAGAACCAGGTAAGGCTTACATTATCATGTGTAACCACAGCAGCCTTTATGATATTCCCATCAGCTTTAAAGCCTTTCCCAATCATTCCATACGCATGCTGGCTAAAAAGGAACTGTCTAAAATTCCTATCATGGGGAAAGGCATGACGGCAGCGGAATTTCCCTTCATCGACAGAAAAAACCGCACTCAGGCGATTAAAGATCTCGAAGCCATGCGCCAGCTGCTGGAAAGTGGCATCATCATGTGGATAGCGCCCGAAGGCACCCGCTCAAAGGATGGTAAGCTTGCCCCCTTTAAAAAAGGCGCCTTTGTCACCGCCATCGAAGCCAAAGCCACCATCATTCCCATTGGTATTCGCGGCGCGTATAACATACTGCCAGCAAGAACCCTGCAATTTAACATCAATCAAACGGCTGAAATTCATATCGGTGAACCCATTGATGCGAGTGCTTATACCACGGACCAGAAAGAGGAACTGATCCAACGTGTCCATCAATCCATGGAAAAGCTGGTTGGGGAAACACAGGATAAACCCTAATGCGATACGCCGTAGCTCTCCTGGCGTTGCGTGGCGGTCACGGTGGCGGCGAGGCCAATGTGCCTCGGATCGGATGCGGCGGTGAGTACATTGTTCTGCCTGTCCCAGGTAACACCCTGCATGTCACCATAGTACTGCAGTAAAGGCATCAACACATAGCCCATGCTTTTTAATTGCGACTGCAATTGCGGCGAAAAGGTTTCCGGTTCAAACTGCAACACGTCGGGCAGGTATTGGTGATGGAAACGCATACGGGAAACCATACTGATTGCTCCCTCGGAATTATAAAAAACCAGACTGGCTAACAAAACCATGGTGGGAATACGGCTGCCACCCGGTGTCCCTATAACGGCCACACGCCCCGGCATTTCCAGAAACGTAGGGCACATACTGGATAATGGCCGTTTACCGGGCTCAATGATATTGGCCTGACTGCCAACAATACCGAAAACATTCGATGCCCCAGGCTGGCTGGCAAAATCATCCATTTCATCATTCAACAGCACGCCCGTGCCTTCAGCCATCACACTGGAACCAAAAATATAATTCACGGTCATGGTCGCCGCCACGCGATTGCCCTCTGCATCCATAATCGACAAATGGGTAGTATTGGAGACATCTTCCATCACCTTTTTGGATTCAAGCCGACGGCTGGGTGTTGCTTGCATCGGTGAAATCAACTGACGCAGTTTTTTGGCATTGGCAGCCGAAATCATGTCATCAATCGGTACGTTGATAAAATCAGGATCGGCTATGGCATCACCACGCTGCCAGTAGGCCATTCGCATCGCCTCCACGGTATAATGAATCTTCATCGGCAAGGGCAGGCTATCCAGTGCGTAACCAGAAAGAATATTCAACATGGTCAACAAAGCGACCCCGCCCGCGGATGGCGGAGGCGAAGTAATGATCAGCATGGTATGGTAGGCTCCCTGTAAGGGTTCGCGCACTTTAATCTGATAGCGCGCGAGGTCCGAGAGAGTCCAAATTCCACCGGCTGCACGCACCCCCCTGACCAGGCGCTCAGCCACCTCCCCCTGATAAAACCCCTCATGCCCCTTTTCAGCAAGCAGGCGCAGGGTTTTAGCCAGATCGGGTTGACGCAGAATGTCGCCAATGTCATAAGGGTTACCGTTTTTTAAATACACAGCCGCTGTCGCCGAAAAACGGCGCAACTGCTGAAGCCTGTCTGTCTGGCTCGAAAAATAACGAAACTGATAATCGACAGGAAAACCTTCTTCCGCCAGACGGATGGCCGGCGCCAGTGTTTTTGACAGGGGAAGACGGCCGTAATGGCTGGCAATATAAACCAAAGCGGCCGGTTCGCCCGGTATGGCCGCCGCAAGGCCTCCGTTGAGAGAAAGCTCAGGAACGGGTTTGCCATCCTTGCCCAGAAACATGTCTTTGTGGGCCGCCCGAGGCGCGATTTCCCGACCATCGATAAACCAGTTTTTCTTTTCCTTTTCGAGGTGCAATAACCAGAATCCACCGCCTCCGAGGCCAGAGTGGTACGGCTCAACGACTGCCAGAGCCGCGCTTGCCGCCACCGCGGCGTCAAAAGCATTACCACCGGCTGCCAGAATTTCAAGCCCGGCATTCGTGGCTAAAGGATGAGCAGTGGCGATGGCATAACCAGGTGGCGTGTCATGAAAGGGAGAGGCAAAACCGGGGCAAACATTCCATAGAGCACTGACCAAAATCAACAGACTCGTGCGTGCATTCATGATTTTTGTTTTTTATCCCTAAGAGCCCGTACAACAGCAGCCGGAACAAATTGGGACACATCCCCATTGAATGCGGCGATTTCCCGAACCAGACTGGAGGATATAAACATCAAATGTTCGGAAGGCGTTAAAAACAGCGTTTCAATGTCGGGTGATAATTTACGGTTCATCCCCGCCAGCTGAAATTCGTATTCAAAATCATTTACCGCCCGTAAACCACGCAAAATAATTGTCGCCTGCTGTTCACGGACAAAATCAATTAAAAGCGTACTAAAACCGACCACTTTCACACCCGGCACGTCGTGCAATGCCTCACAGAGCAGGGCAATGCGTTCGTCGAGGGAGAAGAACGGTTTTTTTGCCAGGCTGTTCGCTACACCTACGATAATATCCGGAAAAATGGATGCCGCCCGCTGGATGATATCCACATGACCATTGGTGACCGGATCAAAAGTACCGGGGTATATTGCTCGTGGTTTCATAAGGTTTGTCATTAATTGCAACTTCCCGCAGTCTAGCGTATTGTGATTTAAAAAACTATGATTGAGATTTAACGGAATGGAGAGTTGGCAATGAATGCTTTGAAATGCTCGTCGCTTTGTTTGCTTTTACTTTTAACAGCCTGCGCACCGCGTCATCATCAGGCGCTTCATTCAGGCAACCTACCCGGCGATGCAGCGGCCAATGGTCAGCCCTTAACGACCGACGAAGCGGCAGCATCACCTGCAATCAATGTATCGCCCGCTGAACAGGCGAAACAAACCGCCAGTATTTCGTCCTGGGAACTATCCGGTGCCATGGCGGCACGTGGCAAGAAAAAAAGTTGGACGGCGTCCGTGAACTGGCTGCAAAATGGTCCTGGAAGTTATCAAATCCGCCTTTTCGGTCCCTTAGGCAGCGGCACGGTCATGATTGACAAAAAAGGCAGCGTGGTCACGTTACGTGATGGGCCGAAAAAAGTCTCTTCCAGCAGTGCAGACGCTTTATTACGTAAAGAAACGGGCATTGGCCTGCCTGTAGCCAACCTGTATTACTGGGTTCGCGGCCTGCCCGCCCCCGGCGCGGTACAAACCGCTCAGCGCGATCCTCAAAACCGCCTACTGCTGCTTCGCCAGGCTGGCTACACTATTCAATACCTGGGCTACAGTGCTGTCGGCAAAGCGGCACTGCCAAGTCAAATCCGACTTCAGGGCCATGACATCTTTATCAAGATGGTGATCAAAAAGTGGCGGGTCTAATTGTTCTTAAAATGAGCAATAAAATGAAGAAATTGACCTGTGAAAATAATTTCGCAGGTCAACGTTGACATTGCCCTCATTTCTCTGCAAAATACGCAGCACATTGCAGCGACAACTGCAGATGATTCATGGATGATTAAGAATCTAAGCATATTGGGGTGTCGCCAAGTGGTAAGGCACAGGGTTTTGATCCCTGCATACCTAGGTTCGAATCCTAGCACCCCAGCCATTTTCTTGTTGATTCAAGTAAACAGACGGCAGAAGATAACCGGGAAGGATGCGTTCACCGGATCGCTAAAATAATAATTATATCTTTCTGGCTGTCTTCTGCTATGTGTTTAAGTTAACTGATTATAAACAATCGAAGGTTTCTTACACATGTCAACGATGATGATCTTTACCGGCAATGCCAATCCCGAACTGGCACTTAAAATTGCTTCCCACTTACAAATTCCGATAGGCCAAGCCACTGTGGGCACCTTCAGCGATGGGGAAACCATGGTTGAAATTTTGGAAAATGTCCGTGGCCGCGATGTCTTTATTGTCCAATCTACCTGTGCCCCAACCAATAATAACCTCATGGAATTATTGACCATGGCCGATGCCCTGCGACGTTCTTCCGCAGGCCGAATCACAGCCGTTGTTCCCTATTTTGGCTATGCGAGACAGGATCGACGTGTTCGCTCCGCCCGCGTTCCGATTACCGCCAAGGTTGTCGCTGACATGATGGCTTCGGTAGGCATATGCCGGGTGCTGACCGTTGATTTGCATGCCGATCAGATACAGGGATTTTTCTACATGCCAGTCGATAACGTGTATTCAACCCCCATTCTCCTCGAAGACATTAAGCAGCAGAATCTGGCGAACCTGATGGTTGTTTCACCGGATGTCGGCGGTGTGGTCCGTGCCAGAGCCATGGCCAAACGCTTAAATGATGCAGAGCTATCCATTATCGACAAACGCCGCAGCGGTCCCAATAAATCGGAAGTGATGCACATCATTGGAGAACCTGCGGGTAGAAACTGCATCATTATTGATGACATTGTCGATACTGCCGGTACGCTCTGTTCAGCTGCAATGCACTTAAAACGCAATGGCGCCAACAGTGTTCGAGCCTACATCACTCATCCCGTGCTTTCAGGGCCAGCTGTCGATAACATCATTCACTCCTCTCTGGATGAGGTTGTGGTAACCGATACGATTCCTCTCTCTCAGGCCGCCAAACAGTGTAAAAAAATTCGGGTGGTGAGTTTGGCTGATATGCTGGCTCAGGCCATTAAACGAGTCAATGTCGAAGAATCGGTGAGCTCGATGTTTGCCGAATAAGGCCCAATGGTCGCCAATAAAAAAGGAAGCCAGAGCTTCCTTTTTTATTGGGTCTACTTAAACCTTTAATCACGTGTTCCAACGTATTTATCATCAAAATAGCGACGTAATTTGGTGCGTAACGTCCCTCGACTAATACCCAACATAACCGCTGCACGAGATTGATTGTACTTGCAGTGCTCCATTACTGCACGAAACAGAGGTGTCTCTATTTCTTCCAAAACAAACTTGTACAGATCAACAGGATCAGTTCCCTTCAGCTCGGAGAAATACCTTTGCACTGATTGAGTTACGCTCTCGGCCAGTGACGCAGTTGTATCCCCGGCTTCATTACTGATTGTTGTCATTATTATTAACTCCTCCTTTAAAAACATGAATCTTACCCAATTGGACAATTCCTGACAAGTAAAACAACCGAAAAATTGACGGATAATCAGGTATTATTGAGCGGGTTTAATTCAAATTAAACCCGCTCACAAGGTATTGATAAGACTTAGAATTTCATCATGGCAGGATTGAAAGGCTTGCCATTTACAACAAGTTGCCCCTGATTCAGACTGACTTCAACCACGTAATCCGTGCTTTGTTGTACCAGTAAGCCGGATTGAACCATGGCATTGATTTGTTGATCGGTTTGTGCTGCAACCTGCTGTTCCATATCCGGGGTCGCCGTTGAGGCAGTATTCGCCGGCGCATTGGGATCAGTAGCCGTGGTATCCGGAGTTGATGTCACCTGAGTGGAACCGGCAGCCAATCGTTGTCTGACAGTTTGGCTGATGATCTGCTTCAGCACCGCACCGGGAACCTTCAAACGGCCATTACCTTGAACTTTCTGCATCATTTCGACCGGATTGTTGTTATCGCCTTTGGGCAGAGTAATAATCAGGTTGCCTTCGACTGTACCCTCTGGCATGGTGAATGTCATTTCTGAAATTTCAAATTCCGCACCACGGCTAAACAGTTTAGGAATCTCAGGCATAATAGCCATTAATGCCTGCTGCTTCTCCACATCAGAACCCTGCTGCATTTTGTTGGCTTGTTCATTAATACGGGCCAGCGCGCCAGCATCCAGATTACGTACAGCCATTTCCAGATTACCGGGTCCATAGGTTTTGCCTTGAGTGACGATCTTGTCCAATGAGCTTTTGAAATGAGAATTGAAAAGGCCACTCTCAATGTCGCTGCTGGTATTGATGTCAAGATCATTCAGTTCAAACAGTTTTTGAGTTTTATCCTGGATGAGCAAAGAAGGGAAAGAAACACTGGCATCACCAAGGAATAAACCGGAATCCGTGCGGTGCAGGTTGTATTCGCTGGAGATTTCCCCCATGGTGGCCGTCACTTGATCTTTCACAAAGCTCATGCCTTCAATGGTCAGGTCGCCTGCCACTTCGTCCATGGAAGACGTCACATTGACGGTGCTGCTCATGCCTTTCCAGTCAAACTGCGAATTGCCTTGTTTGGCAATCAGTTTAAACTCAGGAATGGACATATTGACCTTGCTGTTATTCAAGTAGTTAATCAGCAGACTTAAATCCAGTTTAGGTTTGGTGGAGTTACCGGTAAACGTATTATTGAACTGTTCCGCATAGGTTTGTGGTAAGGTTAAGTCCGTTTTAGCGTAACCCAAGCCTAATTTAACGCCGTTATCCGCAAATATAATGGGGCCATGGTAAATGGTTAATGGCATTTGCATCTGGTAATCTTGTGCAGGCATCGTTTGTGGTTGGCCATCAGCACCTCTGACGATGCGCTCGGGCACATGTAAACGCCAGTTTAATGTCGCCTGAGATTTAAACCAGCCTCTATGGTATTCTGTGATATCGGCAAACAGGCCATTCGACTGATTAACGATATCGACGTTTTTTCTCACTGTGTGTTCAGTGATAATGCCCATACCATAATATCCGCCAAGGACTAGAACGGCCAGGATAACCACTAATCCTATGATTTTTTTCATTATTATCTCCGTGTTAGTGACATCTCACTGCAAAACTGCATAAAAGATGCGGTAAGTAGTACCCGCCCTAATTAAAGCACGAGATACACTAACTAGCAAAAGAAATAACAAAAAAACTCAACAAAATCAGATCAGTTAATCTGCCTTATGGGCTTGCAATAGGTTTCCTTTACAGTGAATGCCAGAAGGAGTGCAACCAGGGAACACAGCGGCAAAATGCGCAGACCGGCCTGAAAGTCGCTTAACAGCAGAGTTTCCACATTGAATGCACGCGCGCCGGCTGACAAATCCACCAGTCGTCCCACCAGGGGCTGCATTAACGCCCCTACAAAAATAGACGTCATGTTGGTAAAAGCAATGCAGGTACCGATGACCTTGCTTTCCTGAATTTCAGTGGACACCGCATAAGCAATGGCCACGCCTGTATTGGTCAGCCCAAAGAGAAAGAAAAGCACATAGGCTGATGTTTTGTTCATGTCGGGGTAGAATACAAACAGGGTCGTCAGTACAACGCCACACAGGGCTGAGAAAATCATCAAGGGTTTGCGGCGTCCCATGCGATCGGATATCCATCCTGACAATGGACCGCTGATACCCCAGCCTATGAAAATGAGACCGGTGGCAAAAGCCGCCGCATGCGCTGAAAGGCCGCGGCCATACTGCAGGTAAGCCGGACCAATGGCTTCGCCAATGACAGCGGTGGGACCAAAAAGGAAACCCGCATACAGGGCATTAAGCCAGGTTTGTCGATGCGATAAAATAATTTTCAGACTTTCAAGGATACTGATGTGGGGTTGTGCCTTAATCTCACGGCGTCTGGTGCCTGGCTTATCCTGAACAAACTGATACAAAAGACCGGCCAAGACGATAAACAGGAAAGCGATAATCAACATGCTGTGGCGCCAACCTACATTGGCCACCAGAAAAGACACAGGCGCTTCACCTGCTGCGGCACCCAACATGCCCAACGCCTGAGTTAAACCCGACAACAAGCCCAACATCGCCGGCGGAAACCAGGAGGTGGCAAGACGCAGCGCGCTGACAAAAGCAAATGCCGCACTAAAACCAATCAGCATGCGTCCTACGGAGGCCATCATCAGGCCGTCTGCCAAACCAAAAACGCCACAGCCCAAAGCAGTAATCAATGACATCACCGTTAAAATGCCGCGGATACTTAAACGGTCAACAGTCAAGCCAACCGGAATCTGCATAATAATATAAGGAATGTAAAAAGACGCTGTCAGAATCCCAAACCCGACCTCATTGATGCCAAAATCAATCTGCAGACTGCGATGCATCACTCCGGGTGCTACTCTGGCGAGATAATCAGAAAAATAAAACGCTGCGGCCAACCCCCAGACAATCCATGCAAAGCTCAGTTGACTGAAACGTCCTGAGGAATTTGCATTTTGAGATACTGCTATTTTATTCATAAATACACACTCGGTAACTGTATCCAGAAGCAACGGCGACTCCAACCGTCTAGATGCTTCCTACCAACAGCAATCAGCTCAAAAAATTTACAAACCCAAGCACCCATTATACTGCTACAAATGTTTATTTCAACACCAGAGTGGCATGGAAACCCCGCCCCCGTCCCGTCAGAACGAAGGCGGGGTATAATTATGCGCAATGAATGCGTATAATCTGACCTTTTATTGACGTTGTCCGTTATGAACAGTTTCGAACTTGCTGTAAAAAATGCCCTGGATTCGCTGGGGGATAGCCAACAGGCGAATAAAGCTTACCTTGAATTCATTAAGGCTAATTTCATCATCCCGGTGGATATTCATTCTGCACCGGACAATCCGGAAGTGCTCTTTCTTAAGGAAGGTGAACACACGTTTTTGCCGGTGTTTAGTGATATGAGTTACCTTGACGCCTGGGCACAGGACATTCGTGATGCCATTCAGATTCTCCGCCTTTCCGGCGTTGACCTGCTGAAAGGGATAGGTGATGACGTGACTGTCTGTTTGAATATAGGCAGTGACATTTACAAAGAATTTAACGCATCCGAGATCGCAAGGATGCGCAGCATGGTTTTAAAATTGTTTAAATAAAGGCGGGTTTGACCCGCCCCAGGGTTATGCCACTAAATCAAGCACCTGGTAACCGACAAAGGCTGAAGCGGCGATGGCCCCTGTTATACGCAACACGTTTACCAGAAATGATTTATTGTGAATAGAAAATAAACCGTCATTGGCGGCTGACTTTTCTTCTTCCTCATTCTTAACGGGTGCTACGTCCAAATTATAAAGCGGTTCCTCGCCATAGAAACCCGCCCACCAACCTTCCTGCCATTGTTCATGTTCACTTGTGCCCTGACGGTAAGGATTTTCCTGCTCGCCCAATTCGGACAGCGCGCATTGATACCCCTCAGCGTAGCAGTCCTCCAGGTTAGGATGCTCAATGTTAAAGCGCAATTTAATGTGTGGTAATAAGGCTGAAGTATCGTTCATGTTCGTACCCTCTCTTAGCTCGTCTTCCTCTTACTTGAATGGTAGCAACTTCCGTACCATCGCCAGGGGATTCGTGATTCAATCCACTTAGAGACTATTTTACGCCTTGAACAACCCAGGAATGGGCAAGTGAGATTAATTTACTATTTCTTGACAATATAGTTAAAAATAATACATGTTGTCTTTATAAGTATATGATTTATCTTACTATGGCGCCAAGCGGCAACCAATCCATTCATCGCCCTGTTGCCGATACAGCACACGGTCATGCAAACGGTTATCTCTTCCCTGCCAAAATTCAATGGTCAACGGTTTGAGTTGGTATCCGCCCCAATTTTCCGGGCGAACAATGGGCTGCTGATTCCATTGTGCCAGCAGGCGGTTAAAGGCACTCTCCAATTCTTGCCGGGTGGCAATGGGACGACTCTGAGGCGAAGCCATGGCACTGAGCTGACTGGCTGGCGGTCGACTGGCAAAGTAGGCGTCTGACATTTCCCGGCTGGTTTTTTCCACCGTGCCGCGGATTCTCACTTGCCGGGCCATTTCCGGCCAGTAAAAATTCAGGGCGGCAACCGGGTGTTTTTGCAATTGCACGGCTTTCGTGCTTTCATAATTGGTATAAAAAACAAAGCGCCCCTCTTCAATTCCCTTGAGTAATACCACCCTTGAATCCGGCATTCCTTGGTCATCAACCGTGGACAGAACCATGGCCGTGGGATCCTGCTTCTCGCTGGCAAGCACTTCATTAAACCAAAGCTGAAACTGCAATAAGGGATCGTCGCCGATCTGGTGATCATCAAGCCTTAAATCCCCATAATCCCGCCGTATATCCGCTAAAGTCCGCCACCCAGTCATGCTACATCCCCTCATTGAATGCCTTCAAAAAAATCAACATTTTCAGATAATTAACAAAACAATGCATTTCATTCTTCACTTAAGACGCGACATATATTATAACTGCAACACGATCGCATCGGTAACTACTTATGATAGAACGATTTTTGCGCTTGTTGGATACTTTTAAGGAAAATCAGATTTCAACGCTGTTGCGCAGCAATCGTGAATTTATCACAACTCAACTGAAAGGCCCCTATTTTTCAAGCCACGCACGCGATTATTTTGCCGACATCCAGGCCTCGGGCGAACCCTATGTGGATTTCGCCGATGAACCCCGCCGTATCGTTCAACTTAAACAACTCATGAATGCCTTGTACCATGCGGAAATGGCCTTCATCGATCTGGAAAATGTCAATCTTCGCAATGGCCAGCAAAAAACCCTTGATTTGAAAAAACTGTATTTTAATACCATTCATCACGCCTATCAGGCCAGTTACCTGCTGACGCACCTCGATGTCGATTTTATGGAGGTGTTTGGCCATGAGCTTGTGCAATTGCAACGCATTCTGCATCTGGTTAAACAGCAGGCAGATGGTTATGAACAGCAGGCGAATGACCTCGCTGGCCGCATTCTGGATTTTCCATTGAGTTATAATGCCGGCTGGTACGCAGGCGTTGCTGTTGATCAAATGAAACCTCGGCAGGGCGGATTTGATTACAACTTTATTAGTAAATTCAGTGCGAAACTTCCAGGCTATATTCAGCAACTCCGCCTCCAACTGCATCATTATTCTGCCAAAATCTCCCTTGAAGCACCAGAAATGAATGACCAAAAATTGCAGGAGCTTCAGGACAATGCGATTAAGATTATTTTTGCACTTGACGATTTGAGGGAAAATGATTTTTTCATCGCATTTAAGCTGATGAACTACATTAATATTGTACGCAATATTATCAGCCTGACCACCAGTACCTTCCAGCAGATGGTGCAATTCAATGAAACATCCCAGAATGTGGTGCGTGATAATCTGGCCAAATTAAAATATGACTTGCTGCCGCGGCTATTTGCCCTGGTTGATCGAATCGAAGATCAAGCCCTGCTGCATCCAGGAACCCTTTCCAGGCCCATGATGCAGCAGATAAAGCCGCTTTATGATCTGCTCATCACCTATGCCCGGAAAGCCGTTAATTTTGAAACCTGCGGCAAGGCCTTGTTGACGCTGGAGGATGCGCGATTCCTTGATTTGCGTCTCGGTGAAACGCGAGAGCGACTAAGCAAAACCCGGACAGCCTCTGTCAAAGCACAACGCCTGCAGAGTGCTTTTAACAGTTTCTATGCCATTCTTGCCCGGCCAGAATACAAGGGGCTTCGTTTAAGCCAACTGCCTGAGATAGTCAAAAAGGAACTAGCCCGGCACTATCGATACATCCGTCCTGTAATCGAGCATCACCATGTTGACTTAAGTAATGCCATTATCCATGGCTTGACGCAAAATCGCGGCTGGCTGAGCACCTTAAAAATGCCTTTCGACTGGTATTACAATTATGAAAACACGGATAAAATTAGTCACCTTCAGGCTAAATACACCACGCTGGCTGCCTTGTTTACCCAGGAAACAGCCACCGCAAGGTTTCATAAACAGCTTAATAAAGCGCTTTTGCGGCACATTATCGACCAGAGTGAGCTGGCTTTAGCGCCTTATGCGGGCGGAGATCTGTTCAAGCTCAACGAGAAAGCCGTTCTCGGCTTAAACAACGAGGCCCAGGGGTTTGAATTTACAGTGTGCGACGAAGGGCATTGCCTTTTAAAACAGCCTGCCCCCTTAACCACCGATCAGGCATTTCTTCTGGCGCAACATTACGATCAGCGGTTAATTGCCTTAAACCAGGCTCACAAAGCGTATCAGCAATTCATGGCCATTCTGGATGAGCAAGAGGTGACAACCCTCTCTGAAATAACAGAGGATACGAAGAAAAAATTACGACCGCTCTATGCTGGTTTTCAGCCTTATTTTATGACGATTAAGGCGTCTGATGCAGAAGTTGGCGCATTGGATAAGAAAATCATCGCGTCGCTGACTGATCAGGCATCGGCTTTGCCGGTGACTCTCGATGCATTAATCGCAATGGAACTGGATATTAATACACGGATCGCCGCCACAAAGACGCTTTGGAAAACCTATCGTGACAATTACCTTGATGACGGTAAAAAGCGCTATGAAACCGACGTGGAATCCCCGCCACTGGCTGTGAATACACAACATGCCAATCGAGCGCATTACCTGCTTAAAAAAGACACCTGTTCAAGGCACATAGCAGATTACCGCAAATCACTTTTTCAATTCACTGCGGCGTTGAATCTTCCCGCCAGACAGCATCTTAAACCGCAGGAAAAGGGAGTCCCTTTTCCCCAATTGGAAAAGAAGCAATCCCTGCTGGCAGAGCCTCAGCAACTGCTTAACATCAAACGCCTGTTTAATGCCCTGTATTACCTTGAACAAATGGTTATTGAACTTGAGAAACTCAATGACAAAAGCAGCGAATCAACCTATGTTTATCATCTGCTGCAGGTTTATCATGCCATCAACACCATCTATCAGTTGTCGCTTTCCTTTTATCATGATCCTCACTCACGTCTGGTTTGCCGTGATCTGATGATGAAAGCCCAGCAACTCTATCAATTCACCCACGATGAGACCCAGGCCTACCTGGTCCATCCCGAGGAGGTAGAACCACAGGAAGAACCCCTCCATTACAATGGATTATGGTATACGATCCAGGCTTTTATGGTGGTTCCCGAACACATTGCAGCCTTGAATCATCAAACACCGATACCGTCTGACAGGCTTGAAAAAATCCGTCTCAATACCAAACGCATTGCCATGAACATTGAGAAGATTATCCACGATTCGCCCTTCCATTTCAGATTATTGCTGGACACGCCTGTCATGTACAGTCTGTTCATGGAGTTAAAAACCAAATTGCTCCAGTTTTCTCAAGCCTCTCATGAAGCCGTCATGGATCATCTGGACGAAATCAATTCGATGTTATTTACACGTCTATTGATGGAAACGGATCATTTTGAAGCGAAACTGGCTTTAAAACCTGGCGTATTGACAACCTCCATGAAAGCCATTCTGGATCAGTTTTACCAGGGTCTGGTTGAGCCGGCAGGTTTGGTTTCGGCTCAGCACCTTGAACTGGTTTTTTCCATGACACCCATCCAGAAACGACAGCTGGCAACGAAACAACGGGCAACCCTGGCTGAATTGAAACTTAAACAAATCAGTCGTGAACTTCGTGTCTTTAACGAATTGAACAAATCCCTGCAATTGTACAGGCGTCTTAAACACCCTGACTCGTCCTACATACCAGGACCTCCTGTGCGACCGGACGTACTGGAATTAGCCAGACAGGACGCAGTCAAGCATTACCGCGAGGCATTGCCTTTTCTTAAACAGGCAGAAAAGGAACTGCCTCATTTACTCCCACAGGGAATGGCAACGCCGCCAACAATCGATGGATTATTTCCCAAAACCGAGCTCACCATCATCCCTGTTATTGACAACATTGCCGGCCTGATAACCGGCGCACTCCGATACTGGAAGAAACAATCCGCCTCGCCCGACCGCGATAAAAAAATCCGACGTTATAGCCAGTTTAATGACCAGTTGAACGACTACCTTCAATTTACGTCAGGGTACCTTCCCTCAACGCCTGAAATGCTTAGGGCAATCGAGAAACAATTGCTCGATCAATACACCGGCCTTTTATCCGACCTGTATGAGCATCAGGACAATTACCGGGCAGGACAAGGCTCATCGGGGCGTCATCCTCACGTAGATAACTTGCTCAATGGTGCCCAATTTCCTGTGTGCATAACCATACCTTCCGGTGTCACTGATTGGGTCGGCAATTTAAATGCTTATTACACGGGATTGCAGGCGAGTTATCAATTTGAGAAGGAAACCGCCGACGAACAAACGCACTATTTGCAAGCGGTTCAGAAAAAAGACGCTGAACTGAACCAACAGTATAAGGCTCAGTACCTGCAATCCACCTTTGAGGAACTCGTGACCAGGATGGCAGGACGCCGCCTTGGTTTACTGCACATACACAGTGAATATGAGAAAAAACTGCATGCCCACCTGATGTCGTTTAATCAGGAAATCATTGAGCAGACGAAATCGTCTAATCATATCCGCCAGAGCATGATTCGTTTATTAATTAAAAAAACCCGAGCGTTTCAGAATGAAGCATTGCGTGACTATGTGCATCTGGATAAAGTCCTGTCAGCCATTCAGGCCTTTTATCTGTACCTGGATGCAGCGAAAGGCAATGGGGTGGATGACACTTCCGTCTATGAGGTACAGGATCTCATTGATAAGAAAAGCAAGCTGCTTACCACATTAAAAGACATTGCTCTCAATGATAAAACATCGCCGAGTGATCGGCTTTTTCAATTAAAAACCGCCTGTGACAAGGTCGAATTCTCAATCCCCCTGACCAAACAGCGCTCATTCACAGAGACTGACTGGTTGTGGTTTAAGAATTGCCTCATTAATCTGCTGTCGCTTCTACGTCTTTATACGCCCACACCCCTTAAGCGTTTTAATGCCCTGCGTGATATCACCGCAGAAAAGAATAAACCACCCATGCCCTCATTTGCCAATGAGTTCGGTCTGTTTACCCGAACCGAACGCGCCTACCATGACCCTGGATTGCAACCAGCCGATGAGGAGCCGGAAGCCACACCGCCAGCCATGGCTCCTGTTGCCTGATTAATGACGGCCACCCTGCAATAAACGCTTCAACTGCTCTATTTCGTTCATCAATTCCAATGCCAAGGCTGCCCCGGCAACGTTCACACCCAGATCGCGGTGCAATTGCAAAACGGTTCGAATGCGTCGCAGGTCGTCATTGCCAAAATAAAATTCATCCTGTTCATTTTTTTGCGATGAAATAATTCCTTCATCCATAATTTCAAGAATGACTTCGGCACTTACTCCAAAAGAACCCGTCACCTCATGCAGGGACAAGGTATACCATTCTTCGCACACCACCGTGGTTTCGTTGTCCTTAGCCATGGCTGACTCCTAATTTTGCACGCGGGTTAAACGAGGCTGCTTTTGCCATTTCCTCATACAAATGGCGGAGTGTCTCATTGTCACCGGGAGGGATAACGATGTCGAGACTCACATACTGATCACCCGCTGGATTACCGGGCAGCCCCCTGCCTTTAAGCCGCATTTGTTTGCCGGATTGTGACTGCGCCGGAATTTTAAGGTTAACAACGCCCCCAAGCGTAGGCACCTGGACAGTCGCTCCCAATGCCGCTTCCCAGGGCGCCACAGGCAATTGCAGATAAATGTCTTTTTTATCCACACGGAACCAGGGATGCGGCAACAGGCTGATTTCGATGTACAAATCCCCCGGCGCCTGGCCGTCTACCTTGCCCCCCTGGCCTTTGAGACGAATTTGCTGCTTATCGCCAATCCCCGCAGGAATTTTCACTTTGACCGTGCGCGTCTGATATTCGCCATGCCCATGACGATCATAGACTGGCACTTTTAGTTGCAGGCTTTTTTCAGCGCCGCGGTAACTGTCTTCCAGACTGATGGGTAATTTGGCATGAATATCCTGTTGGCCAAAATCATAAAAATTAGCCTGTTGTTGCTGCTGACGCTGGCGAAAAATGCTGTTGATAAACTCCTCAAAATCAGCGGCATCGCCTTCATTGAACGGGGCGTGACGGTATTGTGTTTCACCGGGTCTGAAGCCGGATTGTTCCTGTTGTTTCCAGTACTGACCGTATTGATCATACTTGGCCTTTTTTTCAGGATCTTTCAATACCTCGTAGGCTTCGCCCAGTTCTTTAAATTTTTCCTCAGCACCCGGCTCTTTACTGACATCAGGATGGTACTTGCGAGCCAGTTTTCGATAGGCCCGTTTAATTTCTTCAGGTGACGCACCGCGCTCCAATCCCATAATTTGATAATAGTCTTTATAGTCCATGCGTTTTTTTTCTCATCGTCGTCACATTAAACCTTGGGCTTGATGATTTGCACCTCATCACTCAATGCCTTGAAGTAGTCGTAAGACATGTAATAATTGCCACGGTTGCCACTGTTACTACCCCAGGAATTACGCAAGATTAACATGCCTTTGCTGACGTGGCCAAAATTATCCCTAATCAACGCCGTGTCATCATAGCCAATGATAATCATTTCATGCCCGCCATTCACTCGTCCCTGCCGGGCATGACGGATAATTTCAGGAGTGAGCATCCAGGAGTCAAACGCCTTGGCGTATTTGCCCATGGCCCCGGCATGGTTTAATTCCACATCCAGCAGAACGCCAAAGGTCAACCGATGCCCCTCACTTAAACTTTTTTTAATCGCTTGTAAAACCTGAGCCGGATTGTGATTGACAGTGAAGACATCATCAATGTCCACCAGACTCTCCCAGGCCATTTGGTCATTAATAGCCAGGGCATTGGCGCTGTACTCACTCACTGACATGGCCTTACCCTGGTTTTTTTCATTATCCGCCGGGTAACGCTTCACACCGGCACAGCCCTTGCTGCGTTGATGGCTGGTGGTAATAATGCCGTACTGGTCAAGCTGGTTTAAGACAATTTTGCCAAAGGAGCCGTCCCAACCGCTGTAAGGGATTTGTTTTTTATTCAGGAGGTAAGTGCCTAACTCCAGGCTGCATAATTGACTGATGTAATCCCCTTTAGCCAACAAGGCATCCAGGGCGGCCGTCACGGCAAAGGTTACGCAGGTGCCGTGCACGCCCTGATTCAGTACCGGCGTTTTATTCATCCCTAAATCCAGTTTTGCCGGCAGGCCTGTGGGAAGCAGCGACGCCTCGTCACTGACCGTATCGCTTATCTCCTGCACCCGCTCGCTAAGCACCGCCTGAGCTTCCCTGGATAGCTGCACGTTCTGCACAAGCACAACCCGGGATTGCTGCAATCCGTTCTCGGTTTCATCACTGATAAGAACAGGAATCTGGCCTACAATTTCAAACGGCTTTGCCCCAACTGAGGCCGATAAGAGTAAACTGATAATCCATAAAATTCCTTTTTTCATCACTTGTCCTCCTGCTTGTCCTGTGGATTGAAACTATAGCGACAGAAGTCACCTATTAACAATAGACTATCTGAAATTGATTGGAGCAAGGTAAAATTAAAATACTTTCTGTTCAGCGATTGTCATTGATGAAAAAATAATGTAACGTCAATGAATGGCTTCGTTTGATTTTAACCCATGAATTTGTTCCTCTGCTCCATCCACATACCCTGTTCAATTATTATCGGCTGAAAAGCCGATTACCTTCCTCACCCATTTTTTTGCCTTTCGTTTTAACCCGCTTTCAAGTGAGGACAGTATGTTTCGTTCACAACGCCATTTACCCTTTGTCATGTGGTTTTTCCCCGTGGTCTTTTTTGCTTATCAGTTTATTCTCCGCCTCTGGCCTGGATTAATGATGCAGGGAATTATGCAGCAGCTGACCATTGATGCCAGTCAGTTCGGGCTACTGGCCGCTTTTTATTACTACGGTTACGCTGGCATGCAGATTCCTGTGGCTGTTCTGCTTGATCGCTATGGCGCACGACGGGTGATTTTGTTTTTTGCTTTACTCTGCAGTGCGGGCACGCTGATGTTTACCCTTACTCATCACTGGCTGATTGCCTGTCTCAGCCGTTTTTTAATCGGTGCAGGCTCGGCCGTGGGTTTCCTTGGTGTTTGCAAAGTGATCTCCGACTGGTTTCCTGAGGCACACTATGCACGCATGGTGGGGTTTTCTTTCAGCCTGGGTTTATTAGGCGCCATTTATGGCGGTAAGCCGATAAGCCTTCTTGCACTTTATTACGATTGGCATGCGCTGGCGCTTGTTCTCGCATTGCTGGCTGTGGTTTTAGGCCTCGCCGTCAGTGTGTTTCTTCGTACGCCACCACAATCGATGGCCACGGGGACAAGTGGCTTCAGTTTAAAGAAGTTCAAAACCCTTCTTTCCTCACCATCCATTTGGGTATTGGCCATTGCCAATGCATTAATGGTTGGTTCGCTGGAAGGCTTTGCCGATGTTTGGGGCGTCCCTTACCTGATGACAGCCTATACTATCCCCAAAAGCGAGGCAGCGCTGGTCATTTCGTTTTTGTTTGTCGGCATGTTATTTG
Source organism: Legionella sp. MW5194 (assembly GCF_016864235.1). Lineage (NCBI taxonomy): Bacteria > Pseudomonadati > Pseudomonadota > Gammaproteobacteria > Legionellales > Legionellaceae > Legionella > Legionella sp. MW5194. The sequence continues at coordinate 404,233 of NZ_CP045732.1, read as the reverse complement.
GCGGTCCGCTGTTGTCTTTCGCCAGTAAAAAAATGGGTCTTTACCCTGTGATCAGTCTGTGCGGGCTTGGTATGGCGGCTGTTTTCTTCGTGCTGCTTTCACACCCTTCCTACCACAAAGTCGCGTTTATCCTGTTGTTTTTTATCATCGGTCTTCTCTGCTGCTATCAGGTTCTCGTTTTTGCGGCTGGCGCCAGGCTCGTTCAGCCGGAACTTTTAAGCGTGACGGTGGCCTTCCTGAATTGCGTTAATATGCTGGGCGGCTCTTTCTTTCATACCTTAATTGGTAACGTCATGGAAATGAACTGGACGGGTACTTTCTCAGTCGAGGGCGTGCAGGTCTATCCCCTGACGAGTTACCTTCTGGCGTTGAAAGTCATTCCCTGCGGCGCTTTCGTGGGGGCTTTGCTGACAGGCACGCTGCAATGGCGCTTTCGTAAACAAACAAGCAGCGCTCTGGCACCTGCCTGACAGCTTCGGGCGCGAAAGGTCTCGCGCCCACTCCGGTTAATCCAGTTTAATGGTGTAGGAATAACTGCCAATACCGTCATAATCCAAACCAAGGTAGTGAATGCCATGGCAGGAGGCGCTAATGGAAGGGTGCTGCATGTAAGGACCATCCTTAATGTCAAGGACGCACCAATTGGCTACATCATATGCCACCGTGACATGCGCATAGCCAGAACGGCATTGGGGGGTATCACGAATAACAAAGCTGCGTGGACCGACCAGTTGTAAATTCAGATCCTGATCACTGTACCCGCTAACAATATAAATGGCCGGGTGTGCCTTATTGCTCAAATGGAAATAATCCTTGTAACCACAAAGCCCTTCATTTGCCTGAGCATTGGCCATGAACACACTGCCTGCCACCATTAACATCCATTTTTTCATTGTTTTACCTTTTTATTGTTATTGTTAAAATGGGGAATAGGCATTATATGGAAATGCTAGATAGTGAACAATCATATTGTTTAGCTTTTCCACAAAAATTGGTTATTTAATCAACGCTTTGATTTAATTGAATGAAATTTATCACTTGGCTTGCAGCAGGATTCCTTATGAACAACCCGGCTTACTCCCTCAGTCTCATCCACATTGAACAACGGGAACACCAGCAGGTTCTCAAAACACCGGCCAAGTCGGTGCCATTCCCTTTAAGTGCCGACGACAAACAATTGATCGCGGCAATGAAAGCGACGCTTCATGCCCTGGAGGGGGTCGGCCTTGCCGCCCCGCAAGTCAACCAATCCAGGCGGATTATTGCCGTCTATATTCCAGAGAGCGCGGCCCTGTTACGCGAGGAGGTTAAACATTACCCTATGCATATTATGATTAACCCCAGCTATGAGGGAGTCGCCGGTTTACCCCTTAAGGCTGATTTTGAAGGCTGTTATTCCGTCGCGGATAAAGCCGGCAAGGTGCCTCGTTTTCAGCAAATCACCGTCACCTATTATGATGAAGAGGGGAAGTTTCACCGCCAACAGGAGAGCGGTTTCTACGCCCGGGTTTTGCAACATGAAATTGATCATCTCAATGGCATCCTGATTATCGATCGACTCACGCCTGATTGTGTGCAGGGGAGTCAGGAAGCCATGCGAGCTTTGCGCCGTGCCGAGTTGCCTGAATCCAAGCGCCCATTGTTTGATGAATTAATGAATAGAAAAGCGAAGAAATAACCCTGATAAGCCTTGGCTAATCAGGGTTAGCATAATTACCAGCCGGTGACTTCGGCGATGGCATCGCCAAGATCAGCCGGAGAATGCACGGTACGGACACCAGCCGCTTCAAGAGCAGCGAATTTCTCTGCCGCAGTCCCTTTACCACCGGAAATGATGGCGCCGGCATGCCCCATGCGTTTACCCGCTGGAGCCGTCACACCCGCAATGTAGGAAACAACAGGCTTTTTCACATTGGATTTAATGAATTCAGCCGCCTCTTCTTCTGCCGAGCCGCCAATTTCGCCAACCATGATGATCGCTTCCGTTTGTGGATCCTGTTCGAATAAAGTCAGTGCATCAATGAAATTGGTGCCGGGAATAGGATCACCACCAATACCGATGCAGGTGCTTTGGCCAAAGCCTTTGTCCGTTGTCTGCTTGACTGCTTCATACGTCAGCGTACCGGATCGCGAGACAATCCCTACTTTGCCGGGCAGGTGAATGGAACCTGGCATAATCCCAATCTTGCATTCGCCAGGGGTAATAATACCGGGGCAATTGGGGCCAATCAGGCGGGCCGTGGTATTGTTTTCCAGATACACTTTGACGTCAAGCATGTCCAGAACGGGAACACCTTCAGTAATACAGACAATCAGTTGAATGCCCGCGTCGGCCGCTTCCAGGATGGAATCCTTGCAGAATGCAGCGGGAACATAAATCACGCTGGCATCCGCGCCCGTTTCTTCCACTGCTTCGCGAACAGTATTGAAAACCGGTAAATTCAAATGCGTCTGACCGCCTTTGCCGGGGGTCACGCCACCGACCATGCGCGTACCATAAGCAATCGCCTGTTCCGAATGATAAGTGCCTTGTTTACCAGTAAAACCCTGGCAAATGACTTTGGTGTGTTTATTAACTAATACGCTCATTGCTAACCTCAATTTAGTTTGGAGCGCTCATGCGCCCCCTTTCTGGTAATTACGCGACTGCCGCAACGATTTTCTTTGCAGCATCAGTCAAACTGTTGGCCGCAATGACGTTTAAACCACTCTTGTTCAGAATGTCAGCACCCAGCTGGGCATTATTGCCCTCCAGACGGACAACCACAGGGATTTTTACGCCGACTTCTTTTACAGCCGCAAGGATACCCTCGGCAATCAAATCGCAACGCACAATGCCGCCAAAGATATTCACCAGAATGCCTTTGACGTTTTCATCTGAGAGGATGATTTTAAAGGCTTCGCTGACACGCTCTTTGGTTGCACCGCCACCCACATCGAGGAAGTTGGCTGGTTCACCGCCATGCAGCTTAATCACATCCATGGTGGCCATGGCGAGACCGGCGCCATTCACCATACAGCCAATAGAACCCTCAAGCGGAATGTAATTGAGCTCCCAATCGGTCGCACGATTTTCACGCTCGTCTTCCTGGGATTTATCTCGCATGTTTTTCAGTTCAGGCTGGCGGTAGAGGGCATTGCCGTCAATATTGATCTTACCGTCCAGGCACAGGATTTGTCCGCTTTGAGTGACCACCAGCGGGTTGATTTCCAGAAGGCTTAAGTCGCATTCCACAAACATCTTGCCAAGCCCCATCATCAGCTGCGTGAATTGCTTGATTTGCTCATCGTTTAAACCCAGTTTAAATCCGATGTCGCGGCATTGGAAAGGCATAATACCAACTAAAGGATCCATGATGACTTTAAAAATTTTCTCAGGCGTTTCATGGGCCACTTTTTCAATTTCCACCCCACCCTCTGTGGAAGCCATAAACACCACACGCCGGCTGGAACGATCCACAACGGCACCGAGATACAGTTCACGGCCAATGTCGCAGGTCTCTTCCACCAGGACCGCGTTGACCGGCTGGCCTTTGGCATCGGTTTGGTAAGTGACCAAGCGGGTGCCTAACAATGATTGGGTGACTGATGCCAGTTCCTCTTTGCTGGATACCAGTTTTACGCCGCCTGCTTTTCCGCGTCCGCCGGCATGCACCTGGGCTTTCACCACCCATTTGGGCGTGGATAATTGTTCAGCCGCTTTCACTGCCTCGTCAACACTGTAGGCAACCTGGCCCTTTGGAACAGGCAGACCATAGCGGGCAAACAGCTGCTTGGCTTGGTATTCATGTAAATTCATCGTTAGTACCTTTAAAAAAGCAACACCCGGCAAGCCGGGTTATGCGGTTAAAATGTCAATCGTTACACATTGAGCAGCAAGCGGGCAGGATCTTCGAGCAACTCCTTGACGCTTACCAAAAACTGCACCGACTCGCGGCCATCAATCAGACGGTGGTCGTAAGACAGGGCGACATACATCATCGGGCGAATAACAATTTGCCCTTTTTCAACCACTGGCCGGTCTTCAATTTTATGCATGCCGAGAATACCCGTTTGCGGCGGATTAATGATGGGTGTAGCCAGCAGGGAACCAAAAACACCGCCATTGGTGATGGTAAAGGTACCACCCTGCATTTCTTCTAAAGAAAGCTTGCCTAAACGGGCACGGCTGGCTGAGTCCGCAATGACTTTTTCAATCTCGGCCAGACTGAGCTGATCAGCATCACGAACGACGGGCACCACGAGGCCTTTATCCGTCGAAACGGCAATCCCGACATCATAATAACCGTGATAAACAATATCCTGGCCATCGATAGACGCATTAACAGCCGGGAAGCGTTTCAATGACTCAACGACAGCCTTGGTAAAGAGGGACATAAAGCCCAATTTTACCCCGTGTTTTTTCTCAAAAAGATCTTTGTATTGTGCACGCAAATCCATGACAGCCTTAAGATTGACTTCATTGAAGGTCGTCAGCATGGCCGCATTGTGCTGAGCCTGGACCAGGCGTTCCGCAATTTTGGCACGCAGGCGCGTCATCGGAACACGGCGTTCTTCACGGGCACCCATCGGTGGCAGGGAAGCGGTTTCGCTTCGGGCAGGCGCGGCAGTTGCACTGGCTGATTTTTCGCGGTTGGATTCAATAAAAGCGACAACATCTTCTTTCGTCAAACGCCCGTCTTTACCAGAACCGGATAACTGCTCTGGCTGCAGGTTGTTTTCAGCCAGCATGCGGCGTACGGCCGGCCCCGTCGCCTTGGTGCCCTGACTTTGGGCAGGAACCTGCGCACTGACTGGTGCCTGTTCTGGCGCGGCGGCTACCGTTTTGTGTTCCGCCGGTGCAGAAGCCGCCGTGCCACCCGCCTCAATACGGGCCAATAATTGCGCTGAGTTGACCGTATCGCCTTCTTTAAACAGGATTTCTGTCAGTACGCCGTCAGCTGGGGCCGGGACTTCCAAAACCACTTTGTCGGTTTCCAGGTCAACCAGATTTTCATCACGAGCCACCTTTTCACCCACTTTCTTATGCCAGGCGGCAATGGTGGCATCCGCCACAGATTCGGGCAGAGCCGGTACTTTAACTTCAATAGACATGGTTAGTCCTTCTTTGGTTATTTATTGTAATTCATTATCAAGCCAGAGCCTGGTTAACCAGATCCTGTTGCTCTTTCGCATGAAGCAGTGGGCTTCCGACGGCCGGGGCCGCGGCAAATCCTCGACCGGCATAACTTAAATGTTGATCCGGACGTAAACAGTCAATGATGTTGTGTTGCGATGAGAACCAAACCCCCTGGTTTTGCGGTTCTTCCTGACACCAGACAACCTGTTTCGCCTTGGTGAATTTCGCCAGTTCCTGCTCCAGTTCCTTTTTCGGGAATGGGTATAATTGCTCGATGCGAATAATGGCAATATGATTCAACTGCTCGTCACGGCGCTTTTGCAACAGATCATAATAAACTTTTCCGCAGCATAACACGACTTTCGTGACTTTAGCGGCATCCAGCGCATCGATTTCCGGAATCACATCGTGGAATTTACCTTTTAATAAATCCTCCACCGGTGATACTGCCAATTTATGGCGCAGCAAGCTCTTTGGTGTCATAACAATCAATGGCTTACGGAAATTGCGAATCATTTGTCGACGCAGGAGATGGAAAATCTGGGCAGGTGTCGTTGGTGTGCAAACCTGCATGTTCTGTTGCGCACAAAGCTGCATGTAGCGTTCAAGACGTGCGGAGGAATGCTCGGGACCCTGGCCTTCGTAGCCATGCGGTAATAGCATCACCAGACCGCAGAGACGACCCCATTTTTGCTCGCCGGAACTGATGAATTGATCAATCACCACCTGGGCGCCATTGGCAAAATCCCCAAACTGCGCTTCCCAGAGCACCAGTGAATTGGGTTCGGAGGAAGCATAGCCGTATTCAAACGCAAGGACTGCCTCTTCAGACAACACCGAATCGATAACCACAAACGGTTTGCTCGTGGCAGCCTTCTCCAAAGGCACGAAGGTATTGCCGGTTTGGATATCGTGCAACACCGCGTGACGATGAGCGAAAGTACCACGGCCGCAGTCCTGCCCGGATAAACGGACGCCATAACCTTCCTGCAACAGGCTCGCATAGGCCATGGTTTCAGCAAATCCCCAGTTCATCGGCAGTTCACCGGTCGCCATTTTTTCGCGCTCGGCAAGCAACCGTTTAACCACCGGGTGCAACTCAAAGCCGTCAGGCAGAGTATGCAGTGTTTTCGCCAGGGTCTTAAGCATCGCGGCGCTGATGGTGGTATCCGCCTTATCGGTCCACCTGGCATTAAAATAAGGGGTCCAATCAATGGACATTTTGCCATCATAATTCCCTTGAACGGTGTCCACGACCGCCTGCCCTTTGTCCAGACGGTTACGGTATTCTTCCGCTAACCGGTCAACTTCAGCCGCTGTCGTTAACCCTTCCTGAATCAGCTCCTCGGCATAGATTTCCCGTAAGGGACGCATGCTTTTGATTTTTTTATACATCGTGGGCTGAGTCACAGACGGTTCATCGGCTTCGTTGTGCCCGTGGCGGCGATAGCAGACCAAATCAATCACCACATCGCGTTTGAAGGTCATACGGAAATCCACTGCAATTTGCGTCGCGAACACCACGGCTTCGGGATCATCGCCATTGACATGAATAACCGGCGCCTGCACCATTTTAGCCACATCGGTGCAATAAAGGGTCGAACGAGCATCCAGTGGATTGCTGGTGGTAAAGCCAATCTGGTTATTGATGACAATGTGCACGGTACCGCCGGTGGAATAGCCGCGTGCCTGGGAAAAGTTAAAGGTTTCCATGACCACGCCTTGCCCGGCGAAGGCCGCATCCCCATGAACCACGACGGGCACGACTTTATCCTTTTTCTCAAGATCATGGCGGCGTCCCAGACGTGAACGCACGGACCCCTCCACCACGGGGCCGATAATTTCAAGATGCGACGGGTTAAAGGCCAACGCCAGATGGACAATGGCGCCGGTTTCGGTACGAATGTCGGATGAAAAACCCATGTGGTACTTTACATCCCCTGAGCGCTCAGCCGAACCGAGCTTGCCTTCAAATTCCTGGAATAATTGATCAGGCTCTTTTCCAAGTACATTCACAAGGACATTCAGACGGCCGCGGTGAGCCATGCCAATGACAATTTCCTGAACGCCTTCTGCGCCGCCCTTACGAATAATTTCCTTCATCATCGGGATAAACGCATCCCCGCCTTCCAGCGAAAAACGTTTCTGTCCAACATAACGAGTACCCAGATAACGTTCCAGACCATCCGCAGCAATCAGGTCACGTAATATCTGCTGTTTCTTTTCCGCGTCAAAATTGGGGCGACCGCGAACGGTTTCCAGCTTTCTCTGCAGCCATTCGGTTTCCTCAATGTTGGAGATATGGATGTATTCAATGCCAATGCTGCCGCAATAGGTTGCGCGCAGGGCCTGATAAATTTCAGCCAGAGGCATTTCAGTGCCATTAAAATTCTTGCCGGCATAAAAAGAGCGGTTTAAATCCGCATCGGATAACTTATGGTAACTGAGTTCCAGGCTGGGTACCTGAACCCGCTCTGCCATTTCAAGCGGATCAAGCTTGGCGGCATGATGCCCGTGAGCACGATAGGCATTGATTAAATGAGCAACCTGGAACTGTTTGCTGGCCTCTGCGTTTTCTACCGGGGCGCGTTTGCGGTTAGCATTCATCAGAAAGTAATCACGAATGTCGCGGTGAGGAGTATCCTGAGCGACATGATTAATCTGGGGTAATGTGCTGAAAACAGCGCGCCAGTCGGCCGGCACTGAATTGGGATCATTCAGAAAATCTTCGTACAGACTATCCACATAGGCCATACTCCCACCCGACAGGTAGGATGAAGCGAGTTGATTCTGAAAGTCGTTACTGCTCATTGTATTGTTTCTCCAAAGGGCGCGTCCTGGGGTTGAGACGCTGGATAATCGTCATCAAGTTTCTTGATTCAACATCTGTTTACGAATATCGGCAATCGCTTGCGTCGGATTGAGTCCCTTCGGGCAAACATTCGCGCAATTCATGATGGAACGGCAGCGAAATACACTAAATGGATCCTGTAATTTATCCAAACGATGCCGTTTTGCTGTATCACGGCTGTCGGCTAAAAAGCGTCTGGCCTGAAGCAGACCGGCAGGACCGACAAATTTTTCCGGGTTCCACCAGAACGAGGGACAAGAACTGGTGCAGCAGGCGCACAGAATGCACTCGTACAAGCCATCCAGCTGCGCACGCTCTTCTGGCGATTGCAGCCGTTCACGCGCTGGAGCAACCTCATCGTTTTGCAGGTAAGGTTCAATGCGCTCGTATTGTTGGTAAAACTGGGTCATGTCAACGACCAGGTCACGCACCACAGGGAATCCCGGCAGGGGACGAATCACAATGCGATTGGTGTTTAACTGTGAAAGCGAGGTGATGCAGGCCAGGCCATTGGTGCCGTTGATGTTCATGCCGTCTGATCCACACACGCCCTCACGGCAGGAGCGGCGATAGGCAATGGTTGGGTCCTGCTCGGCTTTTAAGCGCTCAAGCAGGGTCAGCAGCATGGGATCACTCTTTGCCGGCACAGCGATTTCATAGTCCTTCATGTAAGGAGACTCATCGAGCTCAGGATTGTAACGGTAAATAGACAGGCTCAGAATTCGATTATCAGCCATGGCTTATCCTCTTTTAATAAACGCGTTCTTTCGGCTCAAACGGCTCGACATAGTTAGGTTTCGCATTGACAGGGCGATAATCAATCGCATCATCATGCGCAAAATAGAGCGTGTGTTTAATCCAGTTGGCATCGTCACGCTGTGGATAATCTTCCCGGCTATGCGCGCCACGGCTTTCTGTTCTGGCTAAGGCAGATTGGGCTGTCGCATAGGCCGTTGCCATTAAATTATCCAATTCCAGTGCAGTGACTAATTCCGTATTGAATACTTTGGTCTTATCCACCAGCTTGGCATGCTGCAAACGCTCGCGCAGGGCCTGCAGACGATGGAGACCCTCCTCCATGACCTTGCCGGTGCGGAATACGCCGAAATCCTCCTGCATGACACGCTGCATGTCATCACGGATGGTTGACGGCATCTCGCCGTCGCTTGATTCCTGCCAGCGATCATAACGGGCCATGGCTTCGGCAATGTTCTCCTCCGTCACATAAGCCATATCAGGCATTTGATTGGATTGCCACAATTCTTCGACATGAAGCCCTGCCGCACGACCAAACACCACCAGATCAAGCAGCGAATTGCCACCGAGGCGGTTGGCGCCATGCACAGAAACGCAGGCACACTCACCTACGGCATACAAGCCCTCAACCACGGTGTCAACGCCATTTTTATGGGTAATCACCTGCCCGTGCATGTTCGTGGGAATACCGCCCATGCTGTAATGACAGGTGGGTACGACCGGAATGGGCTCAACAATTGGATCGACCCCGGCAAATTTTAAGGACAATTCGCGAATACCGGGCAATCGGGACATGATTAAATCCGCGCCCAGGTGATCCAGTTTCAGCTTGACGTGATCGACGCCTTTGGGATCAAACCCTCGGCCGGCACGGATTTCCAGCGCCATGGAGCGAGCAACGACATCCCTCGAGGCCAAATCTTTTACCCGGGGGGCATACCGCTCCATGAAGCGCTCCCCGTCCTTATTGATTAGATAACCACCCTCACCACGGCATCCCTCCGTCACCAGTGTCCCCGCACCCGCAATACCGGTAGGATGGAATTGCCACATTTCCATGTCCTGCAACGGCAGGCCGGCACGCAATGCCATGCCAAAGCCGTCGCCCGTATTGATGTGGGCATTGGTCGTTGATTGGTAAATACGTCCGGCTCCGCCTGTCGCCAGAATGCAGACGCGGGTTTGATAAAACACGACTTCGCCGGTTTCTATGCACAGTGCCGTCACCCCCGCGATGCGGCCGTGATTGTCTTTAACGAAATCCAAAGCCAGCCATTCGCTGAAAACATGCGTTTTGGCTTTCAGGTTCTGCTGGTAAAGGGTATGTAACAGGGCATGACCGGTTCTGTCTGCCGCCGCACAGGTTCGAGCGGCCTGTTCACCGCCAAAATGCTTGGACTGCCCCCCAAACTGGCGCTGGTAAATCTTGCCATTGTCCATTCTTGAGAAGGGGAGCCCCATGTGTTCGAGCTCATAAACAGCTTCCGGGCCTGTTTTACACAGGTATTCAATGCAATCCTGATCGCCAATGTAATCGGCGCCCTTGACCGTATCGTACATGTGCCAGCGCCAGTCGTCTTCATCCGCGTTGCCAAGCGCAGCGGTGATACCGCCCTGTGCAGAAACCGTATGGGAGCGGGTGGGAAAGACTTTGGACAGCAAGGCCACCTGCAACCCTGAATTGGCCAACTGCAAGGCAGCCCGCATGCCAGCCCCGCCCGCACCAATAATTACCGCATCAAATTTGTGTCGTGGAAATGCCATGCTTATTGTCCCCAAACAATCATCAAACCCCAAATAAATTGTCCCAGCAACCAGACAACCACAGCCATTTGCACAGAGACTCTCAGCATCGTGCATTTCATGTAATCCGTGGTGACGGTCCAAACGCCTATCCAGGCATGTAAAGAAATGGCGCCTAATGCGATAACACTGGCGACCTTAAACCAGTTGCAGGCAAACAGGGACTGCCACTGATGATAGGCCATTTGCGGATGAGCGATTAAAAAGCCCATTAAGAATAACGTATAGAACAGAAGATACGCGGCCGTGGCGCGCTGTATCAGCCAATCCTTTAACCCATTGCCCGTCAGGCTGGTGACATTGGTTACCATATCCAGACCCCTAACAAAAGTGAGAAAATAACAGAAAGGATAATCACGAACACAGCGCTGCGGCGGCCTGACTCGAGATGCTCTCCCCACCCAAGATCCATGAGCATATGGCGGATACCGGCCAGCAAATGGTAAGTCCATGCCGCCAGGAAAGCCCACAGGGTTAATTTGCACAAGGGGTGGGCCAAGGTGGCCTGCAGGTTATTGAACGTCCCGGCATTGCGCAATGATAAATCAAGAAAATACATCATGACGGGCAGAAGCAGAAATAATACCATGCCAGAAACGCGATGCAGTATTGATGCAATCGCCATTGGCGGAAATTTTAACGTTCGCAGGTCCAGATTCACCGGTCTTTTTTTATTCACGGCATCCCTCAACTAAAATTAGTAATATAGCATAACAAAGCTAACCCTCATGCCCCTGATCACAGAAAAGCATGGCATGCTGCTTAAATCGAAACAACAAATCAGGCTGTAATTTACACAAAGCAAGCAGAAAACTGGCGAAGTATACCACTCTGTATTTTTAGCGCAAAGCTACTGCGTTAAAAGCATATCATGTGTTCCCACCCTTTGCTTCAATAAATCTATTTTATAATCAAAAAGAATAATTTAAGATCAACTTGAATGGAAACAAACAACCAGCCATACTATCATTGATAATATCGGTTAAGCGAAGGACTGAGTAACCATGTTAATTAAACGGCCAATCTATAATCAAAAACTGAAATGTGTCGCCATGGAGATTATCGCTAACCAACAAGCCAAACAACCCATTGAATTGCTGCCTTATTTCACCACCGTCACCCATAACATTGACAGCAACCTGCCCTTGTTTGTGCCTTATGCCCTCAATTCACTGCTCGAACTCGCCGATCCCCCGCTTGAAAATCCGGTGATATTAAAGCTGCATGCCGCTGACATTAACCAGACCTACACGGCAGAGGAGTTAAAGGACGCGGCCCACTCCATTGCGCTCATGATTGACAGCCCCGATCAATTGGCCTGGCTCAATTTCGCCGAGTACATCGCGTTGAGTGAACACCTGATGGGCATGGCTGATTTGACCAAAGTGGTCAAATACAGTCAGGCCAAGCAGCGCAAGGTCATTGCTTACAATATTTCCGACCCGAACCGCTTTATCAATTGCAAAGACATGACCATGGATTACTATTGCGGTGACTTCCTCTTTCAACCCGAGGTGAAGGAAGTGAAAGAAATTGCCGCCAATAAATTAAATCTGCTGATGCTGATTGAAAAACTGCAGCACCCCGATACCCATTTCAACGAGATAATCCCGTTGATTCAGACGGATCCGCTATTGAGTTATCAATTATTACGCGTTGCCAATTCGGCGGCCTTCTCCGGTTATCAGGCCATCGAATCCATCCAGCAGGCCGTCACCCGCCTGGGCATCCTCCATTTAAAAAACTGGGTCATGGTGCTGTCGATGAAAAACGTATCCAACAAGCCTCTCGAAATTGTCGAGTCCGGGCTTATCCGCGCCCAGATGGCCGAAAAACTGGCCAAAGCCAATTCCCATTTATCGGCTGAAAGCGCCTACACGGCTGGATTACTCTCGGTGCTTGACAGCCTGCTGGATACTCCCATGAATGCATTGATTGAAAAAATCACGCTGGCAGACGACATTAAGGGAGCACTGATGGCACGCGAAGGGGAGTTGGGAAAGTTACTGTCCATGGTCATAGCCTATGAGGAAGGCCACTGGGAACAATTAGACGGCAATGACTACCACGGCCTCGATCTAAGCCAGATTTACATCGATTGCCTGGAGCATGTCTCCATCGGCAAAAAAGCCATGTCGGAACACTAACCGTCTTGAACTGCGGCAAGCAAACCATTACTCTTCAATTCTGTTCTTTTGAGTAATAACCATGTTTTTTCGTCTTTTAGCCGCCCTGTTCTACGATCTGATTGTATTGTGCAGCCTGTTGATGCTGGCCACAGCAATCGCCGTGTATTTTAATCAGGGGCAGGCTATTCCACCGGCCTCGCGCGGATACCAAAGCCTGTTGGTCACCATCATGGGGGCTTATTTTATTTTGTCCTTTCGTTACGGGGGGCAGACCATCGGGTTTAAATCCTGGCGTCTGCGATTAATCAGGGAAGAGGGTTTCAAACTACGTCTGGTTAACGCTGCATAGACGGGCCCGTACCGCGATGATGCCGGTAAACATCCCTGGGCGCTTCCGCAGGGTAACCGTAGCCGCGATCGGCTAAACGCTTGACGATTTCAAGGTAGCGCTCACCCCAGGAACCCGGATCGAAATTGGTCACAACGACGTTGTAACTTAAGTTAATTACCGATTCAAAGGCCTTGCGCTGGGCAAGCTCATGCCCACCAAAGGCGACCTGCACTTCGGTTTCAGCACTTACACCGCCCGCCTTAAGGCGCTCGACCAGCATAAAAATCATTTTTTCAATGGTGTAGAATAATTTGCACATTGACGTGCCGGCAATGTACATGTCCTGCGCTTTGGACGCACTTAATTTATAACCGTGATCATGAATGGGGTAAACGAACTCATATTCGTTGGTTTCCGGCACCAGTTCGGGGGGAACGATAAGCGGTGGCGAAATCACTTCGATGGTCGGGGTCACGATAAATAGAGAAAAATCAGCCCAATGCCACCATAACCTGTAGACTTTTTCAACCAGACTCAGCGGATCATTGAAATCCTCGACAATCCGCTGGCGAGCCTCTTCGGCCAGTTTTAAAAAATCTTCTTCAGGGAGTGATGCGTTTTCCGCCATCCTAGTCAACCGATAAAACTCGTCATATTGCTATCTTAGCCCAATTTAATTGATTCAGCACAGGGCTTTACAGTACAAAAAGAGAAAAAAATCAGTAAATAGTGGATAACCGCGCCGAGTCAGGAACTTAAGAATTTAACAATCCGCCAGGTAACGGTAATAAACAGGAGGTTGTTTGCATTTAAAACAGCGGCTCTGGCAGGACGTATTCTCGTCGCAGCGGGCAATCACCCCCTTTCGAAGCCAGATCTCAAGCATCGGCTGCAGCGCCTGGGCGTCTATATGAAATTCACGGCTCACCTGCTGGCTGCTCACCACCTTGTGCTGGCGGATAAAATCACGAATTTGTAACAGCATGGCGTCTCCTCACAAGCAAATGTTGTCCCCGCAATACCGCGATAAACGCGACAATGCCCCCCACCATGGCAGCAATCCACAGCAACGACTCCTGGGGGTGGCGATAAAACACGGCACCCTGATAAAAAATCACAGCGGAGGCGTAGGCAATCAGGAAAGACCAGGTGACGGAGAACCACATCAGGCGGCGTGTCGTCTCCTGCCGGATAGCGGCCATGGTAGACACACAGGGGATATAAAGCAGAATGAAGAGAAGGTAAGCAAATGCTCCAGCTTTGCCGTCAAATCGTTCGGCCATCATGCCATACACCGTTTGCGACAATTCGCTGTCGGGCGCACTGGCTAACACCGGATTGAGTAAAGCCTGCCCCAATGACGAAAGGTTCTCAGGCACCGACCAGAATGCCTGCGCCATGGAGCCTAAGAAATCAAAATGAGCGGCCTGCGCCTGTGCCAGATGGCCTAACTGCGCGTAGAGCGAATTTAAAGAGCCAACCACCACTTCTTTTGCCAGCATGCCGGTTAATAAACCGACCGTAGCCGGCCAGTTATCCTGATGCAGACCCATGGGGGCAAATAACGGCGTCAGCCATTGGCCAAGCCAGGACAGAACAGAATGGGTACTGGCTTCATCCGTGTTCAACCCGCCGTCAATGGTCAAGGCGTTCAAACTGCCGAGAATAATACAAATGGGGATAATCAGACGTCCGGCCCTGACAACAAAATAACGAAGACGCAGGCTGGTTTCACGCCACAGGCGTTTAAACGAGGGCTTATGGTAGGCGGGCAATTCAAGAATCAAGGGGGATGCCTCCCCTTCCAGCGTGGTTTTACGCAGGATAAACCCGGTAAAAACCGCCATTAAAATGCCAATGACATACAGGGCAAAAACCACATTTTGCCCGCCGCTTGGGAAAAATGCGGCAACAAACACCGCATAAATGGCCAATCGGGCGCTGCAGGACATAAAGGGGCTCATCAGTACGGTTAAGAGCCGATCCCGCTCGGAATCCAGTGTTCTTGCCGCCATGATCCCGGGCACATTACAGCCAAATCCCACAATCATCGGCACAAAGGACTTCCCAGGCAATCCCAGCATACGCATGGCCTTGTCCACCACAAACGCGGCACGGGCCATATACCCTGACGCCTCCAGTAACGCCAGAAAGAAAAACATGGCCGCAATCACAGGAATAAAGGTCAGGGTGGTATTAATACCCATACCCAGACCATTGGCCACCACGGCAATAAGCCATTGCGGGGAATGCAGCTGCTGCAGTACCCAGGCGCTGCCCTGAACAAAAACCGTATCGGTGGATATATCAAAAAAATCCTGAAAAGCCCCGCCAATGTTGATGGCGAACAAAAACATCAGGTACATCATGGCAAAAAACAGGGGTAAAGCCAGAAATCGATTCAGTACAATGCGGTCAATTTTGGCTGTCAGATGGTCACTGGCATCACTGGCCCGAGTTTGAATCAGATGAGTCACGTCGTGGATTTTCTGGTAGCGGATATCCGCCAGTACAACATCGATATCCTCAGCGGTCAGTGCAGGATCCAGCGCCTGTAACCTTGCTGCCTCGACCAGCAAGGTATCGCCCTCCAGTATACGCCGGGCATAATACGTTGCCCGCTCAGGGACGATATTGCAAACTGCGATCAGCTGCTTTCTGAGATTCTCCATGAGCGACTCGATGGAGGCTGGGTAATCAAAAGGCAACGGCAGAGCAGCAGCCAGTGGCTTAATGATGGTTTTTTTTAATTCAACAAGGCCTATGCCTTTGTGCGCTTCAAGCGGCAGAACACAGCAATTCAATTGCCGGGACAAAGCCGGAATATCAATGGTGATGCCGCGTTGTCTTGCGATGTCCATCATGTTGAGGACAACAATCATGGGTTTACCTAACTCCAGCAACTGGCTGGTTAAGTAAAGATGGCGCTCCAGATGGCAGGCATCAATAACATTGATGATTAACTCCGCCTCGCAGGTGGCCACCGCCTTAGCCGAAATCTGCTCATCCTGACTGCTCCCCCGCCCGGTCAGGGCGAGGGAATAAACACCGGGTAAATCCGTCACCTCAATGCACTGGCCCTCGACAACCAATTCCCCGGTTTTTTTCTCCACCGTGACGCCAGGCCAGTTACCCACACGCTGATTATCACCCGTTAAGGCATTAAATAAGGTGGTTTTGCCGCAATTGGGATTGCCTACCAGTAAAAGAGAGGTCATACACGCTCCAGATTCAGGTGAATTGCTTCTTCTTTTCTCAAGGTCAGGGATGTTCCCCGGACCTCAACCTGCACTGGACATCCCAGAGGAGCGATTCTTACAATCGTCAATTCCACACCGCGAGTAATACCCAATGACAGCAAACGCCGCCGATACTGCGCATCGGTGCGGCCAAAATCAAGCAATCGGACTTTATCGCCACGGGTTAACTCGGTAATGTGCATGATGGTAACACTCAATCCAAAATTTCATTAGTTTAACACAAATGATATCGAGAATCATTCTCATTTTAGAACAAATTTTGTCATTCTGGCGGCATCAACAGCGAATTCACTGCCCGACGAGGATGACGACGCAGGTAATCCTGGGATTGCATTTCCTGTAAACGGCTTAAGGTTCGCTTGAAGGCCTGGCTCATCTCCCCCTTGAGGTACAGCTCCGTCAAAGGGACCTCGGCTGATAGAATCAGCCGCACGCCGCGATCGTAGAGCACATCAATGAAATGCACAAATAAAATCGCATAGACCGTATCGCGCTCATGGAGTTGCGGCATGCCGCTGACAAATACAGTGGAAAATCGATCCACCAGCTCAAGGTAGTCCAGCTGGCTGCGCGGCAGGTTGCAAATCACTTTAAAATCAAACCAGATGGCTTCGTCACCGCAACGAACATACGCAATGTCACGGTTTTGCACTGTCACGGTCCCTGCGGACTGAGCCGCCGGTTCCATCCGGGCAAATTGCGCGCTGAAGCGGCTCTGGTTGGTCTCATTTAAAGGGCAGAAAAAGGTTTCCACCTGAATTTCACGGCCGAGCCGGTAATCGCGCGGCTGATTTAAGGCAAGCACCTGGCACTGGGATTTAATCAGGGCAATGGCCGGTAAAAAACGGGCCCGCTGCACCCCGTTTAAATACAGATCATCCGGTTTGATGTTGGATGTCGCCACCAGCACAATACCATTGGCAAACAAAGCCTTCAACAATTCGGCAAGAATCATCGCATGGGCGACGTCGTGCACCAAAAACTCGTCAAAACACAACAGGCGAGTCGTTTTAGCCAAATTTTTGGCAATCACCTGCAGGGGATCTTTCTGCCCCTGCAGACGCCTAAGCTGCGCATCAACCTGCTGCATAAAATGATGAAAGTGGAACCGGACTTTTTCGCGGGTTTTAACCTGTTCGAAGAAAAGATCCATCAGAAAAGTCTTGCCCACGCCCACACTGCCATAAAGGTAAATGCCTTTGACCACATGCGTGCGCCGCCAGCTGAAAAAGGATTTTTTGGGTTGACTTAAGGCACTGGCCAACTCGTCCATGACGCCAATGATCTGGCGTTGCAAGGGATCATTTTCAATTTCACCCCGGGCGATTGCCGCATCATAACTGGCTGAGATACTCATGGGTGCAACACCTTTTCATTGAGGATTCTCATTAATTCCTCTTTCAGTTCCAGCAATTTCCCATGAAAAAAATGGCTGGTGTCGGCAAATGTACTCACGGCAAGCGGCGGGGAGACGCTTGCGGCAAAATCCATCACCAGGGACTCCGGTACAACCTCATCATTATCCCCCTGAAAAACATGCCAGGGTGACGGTGCGGGCTGATAGGCCCGGTAATTGTAATGATGAACCGGTGGAGCCACCGTGATTAATAACGCATGGGCGTGCTGGGCGGCGGCGCGATAAGCCACATAGGATCCAAAAGAGAATCCGGCAAACAGGTAACGGCTTTGCGGACATTCAGCGGCCCACAATTGGCAAAGCGCAAGCATGTCGTTGCTTTCGCCAATGCCTTCGTCATAGCGTCCTTGAGAATGGCCCACGCCGCGGAAATTGAAGCGGAGGCTCGCAATACCTGACTCTTTAAAGGCACGCGCCATCGTGGTGACGACTTTGTTATTCATCGTGCCGCCCTGCAGGGAATGAGGATGCCCCAGCAGCGCAATGAAGGCGGAGCCGCCGGTCAAAGGCACCGTCAACACGCCTTCGAGTGCGCCCGCCTCCGTGTTAAACACAAAGGGGTGTTCGCCCGGTTTGTCTAATTTGTCAGCAAATACCATGCACGCCTCGCAACTGAGGACAATTTTTGTCCATTTTTCTCTTGAATAAGGGACGATAGTAACATAATTAAGCCGGCATCTTGCAATTTAGTGTCTGTACTTTAAGATCAGAAGGGCGCCGACCGCCTGAGTGGCAGCGGTGACTTATCAAACCATTTAACGGAGGACTTGATCCATGAGACAGGTACCTGTAGCACCACGTATCCGCACTTTCCAGTTACAGGGAGGCGCGCAATGAAAATTTCCGACTTTAAACGCAAAAAACAACACGGTGAGAAAATAACCGTATTAACCTGTTACGATTACCCTTCGGCAAGAACAATTGCTGAATCAAAACTGGATTGCGTGCTGGTGGGTGATTCCGTCGCCATGGCAGTGCACGGGCATGACACCACGGTCATGGCGACACTGGAGATGATGATTTTACATACCCAAGCCGTCGCCCGCGGTCTGACCCAACAATTCCTAATCAGTGATTTGCCTTTTTTATGCCACCGCCTTTCTTTACGCGACACGGTTGAATGTGTCAGACAACTCATGCAGGCAGGCGCCCATGCCGTAAAAATTGAGGGCGGCGATGAGGATACTTGTCAAACGATTACTCATTTGGTCACCGCTGGGGTGCCTGTCATCGGCCACATTGGTTTAACGCCGCAATCGTTTTACCAATTGGGTGGCTATAAAGTTCAAGGTCGAGAAGAAAAACAAGCCGCCGAGCTTCTTCGTCAGGCGCAACGCCTGGAAGCGTCCGGCTGTACCGCACTGGTGATTGAATGTGTCCCCTTGTCCGTAGCAGAGACCATCACACAGGCACTGTCCATTCCCACCATCGGCATCGGCGCCGGAGTCGGCACCGACGGACAGGTTCTTGTCTGGCATGACATGCTGGGCTTGCAATCGGAATTCAGGCCTAAATTTTTAAAGCAATACCTGAATGGCAAGGCACTCACCTTAAACGCCATCAATGCTTACGTGGATGAGGTTCGACAAGCCGCATTCCCAACGCCTGATCATGCCTTTTAATTACAAGCCCCGCTTGCGGGGCTTCATCAACAGGATTAACCATGCGCATTTTTCATCACCTGAACGAGTGGATTGACTTCCGCCGCACGCTGCCGGCCGACTTAAGCCTGGGCTTTGTCCCCACCATGGGCAATCTCCATGCCGGTCATGCGTCCCTGTATGCCATTAGCCAACAGCAGAATCATTACACCGCGGCCAGCCTTTTTATTAATCCGACGCAATTTAACCGGCCAGACGACTTCACCCACTACCCGCGCACCCTGGAAGCGGATTTACACTTATTGGAAAAAAGCGGCGTCGATTTCTGTTTATTGCCTGCCGAGCAGGAAATCTATCAGGACGGGTATCATTATCAGGTGCATGAGAATCATTTAAGTCAGTGCATGGAAGGCATTCATCGCCCCGGCCATTTCACCGGCGTATTAACCATTGTTTTAAAATTATTGAATTTAGTCAGACCCCAAAAGGCTTATTTTGGCGAAAAGGATTATCAGCAATACCGGCTCATTCGCGGCATGGTTGCTGCTTTTTTTCTGCCGATTGCGATTATCCCCTGCCCCACGATCAGGGAGCCCAGCGGTTTGGCTTTCAGCTCGCGTAACAATCGCCTTAACAGCGCCCAGCGTCTTAAAGCGGAAACCTTCGCTCGCCTTTTTCATCAGGATAAAGCGATAGACCAGTTGCAAAACGACATCGAGGCTGCCGGCATTGAGGTGGAGTATCTTCACGAGCAGGACGGTCGCCGCTTTGCCGCCGTCCTCATTGATGATATCCGTCTGATTGACAATTACGCGCTCAGCTAATTCTTTTTCATGCCCAGGCGGGCAATGGCCGCGGCAATCACCGCGGCTTTATGCTGAGGCAGCGATTTATTGGAATACTGCAGCCACTCTGGATGGGACTCCACGAGTCCTGTATTTAAATGCCCTTGCAGAAACTCCTCGGATTTAATCATCTCAAGGTAATAGGGGATGGTGGTTTTTATGCCAAACAGGCGCATTTCTTCCAGGGCCCGGCGTGCGCGGCGGATGGCCGACGGCCAATCCAGACTCCATACGGTCAGTTTGGCGCAAAGCGAATCATAATAAGGCGGAATGGAATAGCCGGTATAAATGGCGCTGTCCGTTCTTACTCCAGGTCCTCCCGGGGCATAATAACGGGTCACCCGTCCAAAACTGGGCAGAAAATCATTCTGGGGATCTTCGGCGTTAATGCGGAATTCAATGGCAAAACCATTGCGATTAATCTGTTCCTGCTGCAGGGGCAAGGGTTCACCCGCGGCGATTTTAATCTGCTCCTGAACCAAATCAATCCCGGTGATTTGTTCTGTGACTGGATGCTCGACCTGCAAGCGGGTATTCATTTCAAGAAAATAAGCCTGATTGTCCTCATCAAGAATAAATTCGACTGTTCCAGCATTGGTATAACCGACTTCTTTTGCCGCTTTAACAGCGTAAGCATACAACCTCTCGCGGGTAGCCTGGTTCAGTTGTACCGCCGGAGCAATTTCGACCAGTTTCTGATGCCGCCGTTGGATAGAGCAATCACGCTCAAACAAATGAAGGACATTTCCATGATGATCGGCTAGAATCTGGACTTCGATGTGGCGGGGATTGGCAATGAATTTCTCCATAAACACCTGGTTAACACCAAATGCTTTTTCTGCCTCAGATTGCGCACGCGCAAACTGCTGCCGAACATGGTCCGGCTCGTAACACAGACGAATACCGCGGCCGCCCCCACCAAATGTCGCTTTAAGCATCACTGGGTAGCCGAGTCGTTCAGCAGACGCTAATGCGTCCTCGACCGATTCAAGATTGCCTTCACTGCCCGGAATGACCGGAATGCCGGCACGCTGCATGGCGTTGCGTGCGGCCACTTTGGATCCCATGATCGCTATCACGTCCGCACGAGGACCGATAAACACCAGACCAGCCTGCTCACAGGCCAGAGCAAAATCCGCGTTTTCCGATAAAAAACCATACCCGGGATGTATCGCTTCACAACCGGCTGCCTTGGCGCATTCAATGATGCGATGGCCATTCAGATAAGCATCCAGAGGCTTGCTGCTCAAGCAATGGGAGTGAGAAGCCCGCTTGACATGCAGGGAATAACGATCGGCTTCACTGTGAATAGCCACAGCAGCTATTCCCATTTCCTTGCAGGCACGCACAATGCGTAAGGCAATTTCGCCCCGATTACTGATTAAGATTTTTTTAAACATCGTTTCTTCCTGAATTAAAGCAGGGCTGTTTATTTCATGTTAAAGCCAAATTCGGTCTTATTGGCATGCACGTTTTTCAATGCCTCTACACCCCCTCCTCTCAAGCGGCGCTCCCGCTCGGCAATGACCGCTTTAAGCTCAAGCGTCAACGCGCTGGGGATCTCCGGCGGCAGCCAAGGGTTCTCTTCTTTCCAGAACTCATCGCTGGCGACTGGATTGCCTTTCTCATCGACATACGACTCCAGCGCATTGGTACGAGCCTGATAATCCAAAAGAAAAGCCTCGACACAGGCCTTGAACTGCGGTGCCTTTTCAATCCTGGAAGCCGAATGACACAAAAGCAGGAGAATGTCGCTGTCGGTACAGGTTTTCAATTTATGCGAGGATCGGCATGTTTTATGTAATAAAGCCAGCAAATCCTGATAATGGGTATCGCTGCTGCCTGTTTTGCTATAGGTTTGTAACATGGCTTTTAACGAGGTAAGGCATGCATAACTGATGGGCATTTCGTTGCTCCAGTTGATGATCCCATTTTTATTACAGTTCAAAATGCATCAAAGTGCAATTTTAGTTTTGCGGTTTCGCAATGACTGTACAAAATTCAACCTGTAATTTGCTGCCTAATGGCTCTTGCATTGAGCAAGCCCTGCGAGCGGCTCACTTCCCGCGGCCCCCGGTATACAATCAAGGTGTCGTGAAAGCTGACATCAAATTGCTTCACAAGTTCAGCATCATCAAAATCGGCAATCAACAGGCGTAAGGCGACTAATTCAGGCGACAGGGCGAGCTCATTTAAAATTTGTTGCTGCTTTTTGCAGCGTGCACAGTCCTTTTTATGAAAGGCTACAATAAATCGGAGATTGCTACGCTTCGCTTTTTCAAATTGTGACGGGGTAAAATGCACCGCTTGCACCGTGGGCTGGGTCACTGCTCCAGCCTCCCATGCCAGGATTGGCAGGCTGCACACCATTAATCCAATCACCAGTCGCTTCATGTATTGCATCCTTAAAAGTTAACTTAACCCTTCCAGCAATAAAATGATTAAAAACCCGGCAAAGAAACACGCCGTAACCCAGGGCGCTTCAACCCCTTCATGCGCTTCGATTAATAATTCTTCAGTCACCAGATAAAGAAGGGCAGCCACACCAAAGGACAAGACCCCCCTGGTCATGACCGGCGGCAAATGGACCAGCAGGCTTGCGCCAAACACTGCCCCTGTCGGAATTAACAGGGCTAATAGCAGGGTAATCCCTGCCCGTTTTGCCCTGGAAATACGGCGTGACGCCAGAGTGGCTGTGGTGGATAAACCGAGGAAAAAGATTTCGATGGCTAAAGCGACAGCCACCAGAACGCCGCCTTGAGCCCCAGCTAAAAAGGCAACACCGATTAAAATGCCATCCAGTAATAAATCAATACCGACAGCATAAATTAACCCCAAGGGCATTCCAGGAAGCGCTTCCTCACGTTCTTCAAGCCTGCCGGTTAACCATTTCAACAGCAACATGCCGAGAACGCCTAACGAGAATCCTGCGGCCAATGCCACAGGGGCGTGTGCCGCACTGATTTCCGGTAATAACTCTTTGGCCACTGCCGCAAAGACGACACCGGCAGCGAAATGCTGGGTTGCACTCGTCAGTTGACGGCTGGGCTGATAAAAACTGGTTATCCCTCCGCCAATAATCATCATCAGTGCCGGCATAATTGAATAAAGAAGGATGGTGGCCAGGGACGCGGTCATGAGAATCCTTTCGCTAAAATTAGAGCATAATGAAAGCGAGGCTATTGTTCAAGGCATTCATGTCGATTCATTGGGTTGCTTAAAGGTCACAAACGCACTATGATCCTTGCGCCTTAAGGCTATCACATCAAGGAAAGACCATGGACTTATCGCCAGTACAGATTGACGACTTCCTTACCCAGGGTTATCTGGTCATTGAAGACTTTTTCAGCAAGGAAACCTGTGAGCAACTCATGCATCGCATGAATCACCTGATTGCAGAAAACAAAGACCTCATCCCGGCTACGGTTTTTTCTACCCAAACCAATGAGCATGCGGCATCTGATTATTTTCTTGGATCCGGCGATAAAATTCACTTTTTCTTTGAACCTGGCGCATTTAACGGCGACGGCACCCTGGCACAACCGATTGAGCGTTCTTTAAACAAAGTGGGGCATGCCCTGCATGAACATGATCCGGTTTTCAGACACCATTCTCATGACGCGCGTATCCAGTCCATGTGCCGGCAATTGGGCTTTAAAACCCCCTGCCTGCTGCAATCCATGTACCTGTTTAAACAACCGGCCATTGGCGCGGAAGTCAATTATCATCAGGATGCCACCTACCTGCACAGCGAGCAAAGCGAGGTGTTGGGTTTCTGGTTTGCGCTGGAGGATGCGACCCTGGAAAATGGCTGCTTACAGGTGATCCCCAGTCCGCATACGATACCTCTGAAGCAAAAAATGATCAGGGAAAACAACAGCATTTACTTCGAAGAGTATGATAAAACCCCCTGGTGTCAGGACGATTGTGTGCCACTTGAAGTGAGGCAAGGCAGCCTTGTTCTCCTGCATGGTCGCGTCCCGCATAAAAGCGACGCCAATGGGTCATCCAAATCAAGGCATGCCTACACCCTGCATGCGATCGATGCCAGTTGCCCTTATCCACAGAGTAACTGGTTGCAGCGAGCCAACGGATTACCCGTTTGGCCTGAGAGGACGGAATAAAGAAACAGTCTGACACTTTTTTTCAATCATTGTATACTCTTCCCTGAGTTGACTGTATGGAGATGACAATGCTGGTTTCTTCGCAATCCCCGATGGCCTTAATTGCAGCGCCCGAAGTATTGGCTATTCCTATCGTTGAGAATCATGACCCGCTCATCGACATTAAGCACAGCGACGAACTCTTTATAGGCCCTTCCCCTGAAATTGCCAATAACACGGATTACACTAAAATGCGCAATGACGTGTATCAGCGGTTGCTGGCCGCGCAGCAATTGCTGCCTGCGAATCTGCGATTTTGCCTGTACGAAGGATTTCGCAGTCTGTCATTACAAAAGAAACTGTTTGACGCGCGGTATGCCGAATTGCAACAATTATACCCCCACTGGACACTGGAAGAACTTTTTAACGAAACAACCAAGCTTATCTCCCCAGTGCTGAATCTGGACGGCAGCCCCAACATCCCGCCTCACACCACCGGAGCTGCCATTGATGTATACCTGGTGGATAAGGAAGGACAACTGGTGGACATGGGCATCCATCCCAGAGACTGGATGTCCGATACCCATGTCGAGCTTTCGCCCACGAATTCTACCCGAGTTTCCTCTGAAGCGGCCCACCATCGCCGCGTGATGAGTCATGCACTGTTATTGGCGGGTTTTGTCAATTACCCGACAGAGTATTGGCATTGGTCTTACGGGGATCGTTATTGGGCGTTCATCAGCGGCAAACCTCAAGCCTGTTACGGCAGTATTGCCGGGTGACGTCCTGACACCCCCGTTTTTCCTACAGAACGTAATTCATGGGTGTTGGGGTATTATTTTCGATGGTGGTCTCTTTGAAAAAGGAATGCCGGGTAATGGTTGTCAGGTATTGTTCATTCAGTTCATTGGCCAAATTAAGTCCAAAACGACGCCCTGACTGGCTTTGGGGGGCTTTGTCGTTATCATACCCGGAAATGACTTGCCGTTTGCCGCTTTCAAGTAAAATTTCCTCGTCTCCCAGGGGTCTGGCTTCAGCAAAAGTATCCAAATCAAGAAGTTCTTGCACAGCGTAAGTCTTCGCCGGATCACTGACGTAACTTCGATAATACCTTAAATGCTGATCACTGGCTGAATGCAATGCCTTAATGACAGCCAACATCTGCTCATCGGTCGGTCGATAATGGCCGCTGTTGTTGGTGAGCCCAATCAACAACCCCTGACTAAAAATCAGCGAGCCGGCAGCCAATACTTTTTTACCATTGGCCAGGAATGAGTGATTCATTTTTTTATCAACCAATAATTGCGGTTTTTCCTCACAGGTTAATATGAAATTGAATTCCTCATTCATTTCTTCCTGGTCTAGGGATTCACCGGTCATCAGTCCTATAAAATGCTCCTCCGCAGGAATAATGGCGTAAGCGGTCTGATTCTCTTGAGCAATGTATTTGCAATTTTCATTTTGCCGTTGCAGCAGACGCATGGCTTTTCTTTCAGCCGCAAATTCTGGTTTTAACGCAATAAAATCCGAGGGTAGGAATTGCTGACCGTAATAATTAATTTCTTTAGGATAATCTTTAGACATAACACACTCTTCATCAATAAGAGCCTGCTAGTCTAATGACTAATAATTAACCTTATATTAAGTATTAATCGTCAGGTTGTAATATTTTTGATAAAATTTATTGCTGAATCGGTTGTTTTTGTCATACTGGCGTTTAAGTGCCTTCAGTTCTGCAAAGCGGGGATAAGCTTGTTCAAATTGCGATTGACTGGCAAAATTCTGATAGGTAAGGTAATAAGAACCTCCTGAGGCCAGTGCGGCATCGATTACTTTTTCTGTCCATTGCCTTGTCTTTTCTATCGCCGCAGCTGACAAGCTCTGATTGAAATAAAGCACGACAGAAAGGCTGTCATTTCTGACTTGCGACAACAGCAAATCCGGCTCCGCAGGCACATAACGCACTGTCACATTCAACAAATCAATCGAAGCGCTCAAGGTTAACTTGCGTAATTGATCGATGAATGACGGGAACTGTTCCACTGGAATAAAATATTCCTGCAGCCAATCTGCCGTACCCGGTCTGTAATTGGCGGCAAAACGCACAGGCTTCTCCATGGCATTGTTGCGAGTCACTGGTTTACCCCCGTATCGTTTTTTAAACAAGCGTTTTTCCATTTTCCAGCGCCAGTGTTTGCCATAAAGACTGTTGCGCGAGACATTAAACAAGGGGGTCAGCACCGCATTCCAGCGCTCTGGATTTTCAAGTGGTACCACTTTGGACGGCAATCGACCGGTATCGGTGTAAGTAATGACATACATGTCGTTTAGAAACGACGCATTGGGCACAATGTTCATGTGGGCATAAAAAAGAACCACCTGACGATTGTTTAAAATGTGATGGCGAAAATAATCCGGGAATGTGCGGGTCAACGTTTCATTGTAGTGGCTGGTTAACAGCGTATTGTCTGTTAGTTGCAGCGTGACATCCGTCACCACACCCAATACACCGTAGCCGCCCCTCACCGCACACCACAAATCCGGATGATGTTCTGGAGACACCCGCAAGCGCCGTCCATCGGCCAGCCTGAGAGAAAAGCTCACAATACTGTTTCCCACTGCCCCCATGCGAAAATCATCGCCATGGGCGTTGACGCTTAAGGAACCGCCCACCGTGAAGATATTCGGCGACTGCATGGCGGTAATGGCTAATTGGTACGGATTGATGGCCTCCTGCAACTTACCCCAGGTGATACCGCTTTGCACGGTCACCTGCTTTTTAGCCGCATCAACGTTCAAAACCTGATTAAAGGGAAGCATGTTTAACTGGATACCCTCTGGCGCGATGGATTGACCACCCTGGCTGTGTTGAACACCCATAATGCCCACAGGCAGATGCTTCGCCTTGGCTTTTTGCAACGCCGCGGCAATGTCTGCTTCAGATTTGACCTGAATGATCTCACTGACCCTGGTTAGACTGATGTGACCGCTGTCATTGAGGGACACGGCCCACACCGGGCTTAAAACAAGCATGCCAAGAAAGAAGAGAAGGCTTCGAAATCCAGTCATACTGATTCATTAAGTAAATTCAGTATCTTATGTCAAAACCGATTAAATGTCATACCTGGGCAGTGCATCATTCATCGAGCCGGGTAAGGGTAGCGAGGGACTTTTCAATAAGACATGACCGTAATCACTCACCAGGGTTTTGACAAAGGGCATCGTCCTGGCAGGGTCAGGCGTCTGATAAAATAAATGGCGGTGCTGGGAGACAGCAGGCTGCGAGGCCGTGGCGGGGAGCGTGATGAATCGCAACGACGACGCCCACCGATGAATGACATCAGCAATACAGACCTCCTGACGATCAAGCCGCTTGAAGGCTTGTTTTAACAAACTCAAGGCATGGATTTTGGCCTCTGCCTCCTGTGCAGGTAACACGTCTTTAAGAAGCCAGGTGTGTTCGTCTATTTTTTGCGATACCTGAGCAATGGTCTGTTGGGCCTGGAAGTGAAGTCGATTGGTTGCCGTAAAAAACATGGAATAAATCCTGAATTCATTTACAGGTCATCCTAGCGCTCAAAACTTAATTGAGGCTTAAATGACAAGAGCATGCCGATTATTTTACATGTCCCTGTTTAAAAATTAATCATTTCAGGCGCTAATGGCTTTTTGGTAGGTTTCACGCAGCAAGGTCATGCGTTTTTCAAGCTCTCCCAATTCGGCTTGCAGGCGAAGCTGTGCTTCGGCATCGAGGTTTTTTTGATGCCGGTTCAGCAGGGCCTGGTGCTGATGACCAAGTGCGTCCAGGTCCTTTTCGAGCGATTGCAGCCACTGTTGACGTGTCATTATCCGCGGCAGGGTGTAAGCCGGCTTTTCGATTGGCGTTCTCACTTTTTCGTTGAGTTGACACAGATTGACTAATACATTGATTTTTTGTTTGATGCGCTCGGCTACAAAACGCGCACTTTGCAAATCATCGCGCTCGGCCAACCGATCAATGTCGTGTTTAACTTCCGCAATGAACGCACCCGCTAAAGAGCCATTGGTTGTTTGAAATAATCCCTTGGGTAAACTCAAGGGATTAAAGGCATGCAGATTGGCCAACTTCCATTCCAACTCGGGAAGACGGGCGTTTAATTCATTTAATAACCCCTGTACAGTACTGGTCATTTAAAATATGTCGATGACTAGGCCGGTGTACTGTCCAGAACAACGGCGTCCTGCGCGCGACGGGACATCATCCAGGAACTGACAAACGGCGGGGCGCACATGAGCAACAAACCAAACACCAGCGTCGCTTCATAGCGGGCGACACTGCCGACATTGATGTCCGCAGGCGGCATGAAACTCACCACCAGGGTAGTCAAGGTGCCCACCATTCCGATGCCGGCAATCAACAACATGCCGCTTAAACCGCCCGGGATACGAAAAGCGCGGGGATGGTGCGGGGCACTGACACGCAGCTTAATGGCGGCGATAAACATTAACAGGTACATCAGCATGTACAATTGGGCCGCAAGCGCCGTTAACAACCAGTACGAACCATTAACGCTTGGCATGAATAAAAACAAAGTCGATAACAGCGTGACGATCACCGCTTGGGTAACCAGCATCAATACGGGTGCGCCATGGCGGTTGGTGCGCTGGAAGCTGGGAGGCAGGTTGCCCTCTTCTGCCGCAACCAGCAAACCTTTGGTCGGGGCAATAATCCAGTTGCTGACGCCACCCAATCCCCCCATCACCAGCATGAGGGCAACCACAGGCATCATCCAGGACAAATGGTAACGCGAGAAGAAGGCATCGAAGGCCTGCATAATTCCGGCCACCAGATTGATGTCGTTATGCGGCAAAACCACCGCGATGGCTAGAGAGCCTAAAATCAGCGTGCTGAGGATAATCACCACCGAGTAAATCAGAGCCCGTGGAAACGCATGCTGGGGATTTTCAACATCATTGGCATGGACAGTGGCGATTTCAATGCCACAAAAGGACATCATAATGGCGGTAAGCGACACCCACATGCCTTTATCGTGCAGATGAGGTGAAATACTCTGTGCATCAAAATGGATCTGCAGGGGGTTGCCACCGACTATCCACGCGGCGCCGAGACCGATGATTAACGACATGGGCAACAGTAATCCTGAAAGCGCACAGATGTTGCTAAACAAGGCGGAAGAACTCATGCCGCGCAGGTTGACGAGGGTCGCGCCCCAGAAGGAGCTGACAATCACCGCCCAGAGAAAATAAGGATTACCAGCCAGAGTCGGATTAATGAGGTAACCGACCGTGCCGGCGACAAAGGAAAGAATCGTAGGATACCAAATGACATTCTCAATCCACTGGAGCCAGATGGCTAAAAAGCCGGTACGCTTGCCAAACGCCTCCTTGACCCAAATATAAATACCGCCTTGCTTGGCCCACCCGGAAGCGAGTTCAGCAGAAACCAGGGCCGTAGGGATTAAAAAAAACAGGGCGCCGAGCATAAAAAAAGCGATGAGCTGACTGCCGAACAAAGCCGTGGCAGGCAGATTGCGAATGCTGTCGACCG
Organism: Legionella sp. MW5194; assembly: GCF_016864235.1. Classification (NCBI taxonomy): domain Bacteria; kingdom Pseudomonadati; phylum Pseudomonadota; class Gammaproteobacteria; order Legionellales; family Legionellaceae; genus Legionella; species Legionella sp. MW5194. The sequence goes on along the minus strand of NZ_CP045732.1, from coordinate 374,470 downwards.
ATCCGACAGTGATCATTGTCAGACTAAAAATAGTTAAGGCATGCTTTTTAGTGCTCATTCCAATCCTTCTCTGTTGGCTAATCCTGTAATGGCAAATTCATTATATTGACCTAAGCTTAAGGTAAGCTTAATAATCGTGTAAAAAATACACAAAAAAGTGTATCCACTCTACTCGAAACCATTTAAATTGTAAATCAGTAATCACCGTGTCAAAAAATTTCAATGTAGGCAGGCTGTGACCAAAACCAGCAGGGGCACAAATGCTTTGCCACGATTGCATAAGTTAGCTAGGATAAATAAATTGTCTTTACAAGGATAGGTAAATGCATCGCGTCTTCCTGGTTGGCGGCTGCCTTTTTTTGACCATACCGAGTGTCTACTCGCAGAATGACTTCACCCTGTGTCATCATGCCACCGCGTTGTTTACCAATGCCCGGTTTATTACCCTAAATCCCAAACAACCCACGGTCGAAGCCGTGGCCATTAGAAACCACCGCATCGTGGCGCTGGGGAAGGAAAAAGAGCTGTCTGTCCATTGCCGCGATGAAAATACCCGCGTCATTGACCTGAAAGGAGCGACAGTTACCCCTGGGTTCATCGATACTTATTCACAATTTGTTCTTTACGGCTGGCTCGCCACCCACGCCCTGGATTTATCCACCACCAATGTGTTTCAACAACCGGGATGGCAACCGGTTAAATCCTTAAGTGACTTTTTAATGGCTATCCGTAATAAAATGACAACGGATGACGGCTGGCTTGTTGTCAATGGGTATGACAGAGCCCGCATGCCAGGCGTACCGTTGACCCGGGCGATGCTGGATGAAATCAGTACGACGAAACCCATCCTGGTCATGTATTCATCCGGGCATGAGGCCTTGTTAAATCAGGCCGCCATGGACCGATTGCCGGCTCTAAAAAGCAGCCTTCCCGTGACCGTGCCTGAAAACGGCCTGTTAAAGCAAGGGGCGCTGCAAAAAGCCCTGATCAAAGTCATTCAATCGGCAGAGTTGAAACAGGCCATTGGCGTTGCGGCTACCCGCTATGCCGCGGCCGGGTATACGACAGTGACTGAAACCCAGGCCTCTCAGGATTGGCTCAATACCTATTATTCACTGACAAGCCAACCCTCTTTTCCCGTGGATGTGGTTTTAAATGCAGAGACCGTAGGCGATAAACAACGTTTTGCCATGAATGAGCTGGACAATCCGAGACTCTACAATGGTCCGGTACACCTCACCGTGGATGGCAACATCCGCGATTACCAGGCCTACCTGTCGTCCCCTTATTATAAAGTGCCCGATGACTTGCCTACCGCCTGGGCAGGCCAACTGCGCTATAATTTACGCAGTCTTGAAAAAATGCTGGTTAAAGCGGCGAGAGCCAACGTTCAGGTTGCGCTCGAATGCCAGGGGGATGCCGCCATTGATGTGGCATTAAACCTGATTCAAAAAGTCCAACAAACCCAGAATGATTTCAGCTTCAGGCCTATCCTTATCAATGCACAACTCACCCGGCAGGATCAACTGTATCGCATTCGCATGCTGGGATTGAGCATCAACTGGTTTTCGCCGCATCTTTATTATTGGGGAGAAAGCATGTGCCATGAGTTCCTTGGCGCATCCAGAGCCCTCAATGAAAACCCGCTGGCACAGGCTCGCACTATTCTGGGTAACAGCCCCATCCAGGCCAATTCGCCGGCAACGCCCCCCTCTCCTCTCGCCATGATGCGGCAAAATCTCACCCGTCAAATCCAGAGTTGGAATGAAAAACCCAATGCCCAATGCCCTGAAGTATTCAATCAACAGCAAAGGCTGGGTTTGGAAGACAGTTTGCGGGCACTCACCATCGAGGCCGCCAAACTGTATGGCATCGACGATGACAAGGGCAGCCTGGAAGTGGGCAAACTTGCCGATATGACCTTGTTCAACCACGATCCCTTGCTTGAAAAACAGAGCGACATTCAAGTGCTTGGTACCATCTCAAGAGGCGTTTTGCACCTTGCTGGTCATGCTGAAGAAAACCCACCGCCTCAGGCTTTGTAGCTGCGCAAGAAAATAAGCGGTATAGTTCGGTAGGGGGGTGGTTCCTGTAACACCCCGCCTCCGTGATCGAACTGACAGAAAGACCAACATGAATAACCATTTCCTAAGCAATGTGTTTATTTTTCTCGCCTCAGCCGCCCTGATTGTGCCGCTGGCCAGCCGTTTCAAACTGGGCTCCGTACTGGGCTATTTAATCGTTGGCGCCCTGATTGGACCCTACGGTTTTAAACTGATTGGCAACGCCAGCCAAATCATGCACTTTGCTGAATTTGGCGTGATCATGATGCTTTTTCTGATTGGCCTGGAATTGGAACCGGCCACCCTATGGCGTCTCCGTAAGATGATCGTGGGACTGGGAAGCCTACAGGTGGTAGTCACCTCCACCATTCTTTGCCTCCTTGGTCTGTTGTTTGGCTATCGCTGGCAAAGCAGCCTGGCTGTGAGCATGGCATTGACGCTTTCTTCTACAGCCCTGGTCATTCAAATGCTTGAAGAAAAAAACCTGCTGAAAACCGCCGAAGGGGAGACCTCTTTTGCTGTGTTGCTGTTTCAGGACATTGCGGTTATCCCTATTCTTATCATCATGCCGCTGCTGGCCGCCACCACCACGACAGCCGCACCTGAGCAAGCCACGCTGCTTACCCTGTTCCCGTCCTGGGCTCATCCCTTTATCGTCGCCAGCGTCATCGGTGCCATGATTATTGCCGGCCACTTTTTTTCAAGCCACCTCTTTTTTATTGTGGCAAGAACCCACCTGCGGGAAGTATTTACAGCCACATCGCTTGCCCTCATTGTCGGCATTACCCTGTTGATGGAAGCCGTCGGCGTGTCACCTGCCCTTGGCGCCTTCGTGGCCGGTGTAGTACTCGCCAACTCCGAATACAAACGCACGCTGGAGACTGATATCCAGCCTTTTAAAGGCTTATTGCTCGGTTTATTTTTTATCTCGGTGGGCATGAGCATTAATTTTAACCTGCTCGAGGCGCGATGGGATGAGCTGCTGGGGGCCGTGGGTCTTCTGATTGTGATCAAAGCCTCCGTGCTTTTATTTTTAGGATGGCAATTCGGCCTAACCAAGATTCAACGCATCGGCTTTGCCCTGGCCTTGTCTCAGGGCGGCGAGTTCGCGTTTGTTCTATTTAAATTCGCTTCCCATTTAAACGTCATCAGTGATCAGACCGCCGCATTTTATACCCTGGTTATTGCCCTTTCCATGGCAACGACTCCTTTTATCATGCTGGCTTATCAACGTTTTATTGTGCCTCATTACCTAAGCCTGTTACCCAAACAACCCTTTGATACCATCCAGGAGCAACAAGACATTATTCTTGTAGGCTATGGTCGCTTTGGTCAAATCATTGGGCGTTTTTTAACAGGGCATGGCACTAAATTAACCATATTGGAAAAGGACCCTGAGCAGATTAAATTGTTGCGTAAATTCGGGTACAAGGGGTACTTTGGCGATGCCGCGAGACTCGATTTACTGCTCAACGCCGGTGCGGCCAAGGCTAAATTACTGGTGATTGCCGTCGGTAATCCAGACGTCAGTCTCGACATTGTCGAAATGAGCAGACAGAATTTTCCTCATTTAAAGATCTATGCCCGCGCCCGCAATCGCAGTCATGCCTACCAACTGCATAAAGCCGGGGTGGATTATTTTAAACGGGAAACGTTTGATTCATCATTGACCATGGCCCAGGAGATTATGGCTTTCCTTGGACATAGCCCTGACACGTTGCGTCGCAAGGCTAAAGCCTTTTTACAACTGGATGAAGCCTCATTAAAACAGTCTTTTGAATTCTTTGAAAAAGAAGCCGAGATGATCAGTTATGTACGTCAGGTGAACGGAGAGTTGGAGCGCATATTAAAAAGCGACCAGGAATTTGAACATCCCAAGGGCCGCTTTGGAAAAATGGCAACGTCTGAAAATCCGCTGCGGGATTAATTGTCTTTACTGTTAAAACGTTCGACGCTGGCAACAATCTCTTCTCTGGCGGCCTCGGGTCCTTCCCAACCGGTAATTTTTACCCATTTCCCCTCTTCAAGATCTTTATAGTGCTGGAAGAAATGTTCCAGAGACAATAATAATTGCCGCGGCAAATCCGCATAGGTTTTTACCGCCTCATACATTTTGGTGAGCTTGTTGGTGGGGACAGCCAGGAGTTTGGCATCCACCCCTGCCTCGTCTGTCATTTTGAGCATCCCCACGACACGGCACGGAATAGCAGAGCCGCTTATCAGCGGAACAGGAGTCACCACCAGGACATCGACGGGATCACCGTCTTCAGACAGAGTATTGGGAATGTAGCCGTAGTTAGTGGGGTAAAACATCGCGGTCGTCATAAAGCGATCAACGAATAATGCGCCGGTATGCTTGTCGACTTCGTATTTGACAGGCTCGCCGTGCATGGGAATTTCAATAATGACATTGATTTCATTTGGAACATCACGACCACTTTTAATTTGCATTAAGCCCATTTTAACTATCCCTTAAGATATGAAGACGGCGTATTATGCCAAAACCTCATCAAAAGGCAAAATAAGATGTTCAGAGAACAATCAACAGTCAACTATTTTTAATCGCTATAACTCAAGGTATAATGTCGGATTAGCTCATAAATGAGGATCAATGATGGATTGTCTCTTTTGCAGGATTATCAAAGGGGAGATTCCGGCAACGGTGCTTTTTGATGATCCGGAAGTCATGGTTATTCATGATATCAGACCTCAGGCTCCCACTCACCTGCTGGTGCTGCCTAAAAAACACATTGCAACCATTAATGACACGGACAGTAACGATGAGCAATTGCTTGGCCGCATGATTCTCACTGCCAAAAAGATGGCACATCATGAGCATTTAAGCGATGTTGGATATCGCCTTGTTTTTAATGTGAATGCAGGTGGCGGACAGGAAGTTTATCATATTCACTTACATGTACTGGGTGGTCGGCAAATGACCTGGCCGCCGGGTTAGGGTTTTTATTAATGCAAGAATTGTATAAAAAAATATTGGAAGAGATAGGCGAGGACCCTTCGCGTGAAGGGTTGCGGGATACCCCGGAACGCGCTGCCAATGCCATTCGTTATCTAACGAAAGGCTATGCGGAGGATTTAAACGACATCATCAATAATGCCCTGTTCGAATCCGACATGAGCGAGATGGTGATTGTGAAGGAAATCGAATTGTACTCGATGTGTGAGCATCACCTGCTGCCCTTCCTTGGAAAGTGCCATGTGGGCTATTTACCCAGCGGGAAAGTGCTTGGTCTTTCTAAAATAGCCCGTATTGTTGACTATTTTGCCCGGCGGTTACAAATTCAGGAGCGACTGACTTCGGAAATTGCCGCCTGCATTGAAAGCATCACAGGTGCGCGGGGAGTCGGCGTCGTCATTGAGGCCAAGCACCTGTGTATGATGATGCGCGGGGTCGAAAAGCAAAACTCAGTCATGACCACGTCGGTGATGCTGGGTGACATGCGCAACAACTCCAATACGCGCAGCGAGTTTTTAAAGTTAATCCGTTAAGCCATGGCTCTCGTCATGGCTACAAATCGGTGTCCATGTATGTTGGAGCGGGTGTCATGGACTGGGCCACATGATTAGCGGCTTTCATGACAGGGTTTGATCGAAATACACCGTAAGAAATTAAACTGCCCGCGACGCCACCAACTACCCCGGAGATGCCCAATACGGCATTAGCCGCCGTCACACCTGCAGCAATGCCGCTAAAAAATGCGCCTGGCCCTGACCAAAGGCCCAGACTAAATCCCGCAGCAAAACCGATGACCGCGGCGACCAAAGTCAGGGTAGCAATGATCGCCACCGTCACAATCGCCTGGGCCAGCCTGTAATGTTCACCGTAAACATGGCTTTGGCATTCCTGAAGAAAGGTGGATATGATTGCGTCTTTACTCCCCATGTTTTCAATTTGCTGCCGCGCCTTCATCAGTCTTTCTGCGGATTGGGCAATGGCCTCCCTTGTATCCAAAGGAGCATTTTCTAATTCCCTTTCGAGTTGTTCCAGCGCATCATAAAGTGCGCTTCCCTTCAAAGCGTACTGTTTGGCCCTGCCCATGGCGGTTATTTCGGCTTTAAATAAAAAATAAGCCTCTTGTTCACAATCTTTTTTTGCCTTGATCATTTGATTAATCGCGTGAAATACATTGTCTCTGTTCGTATCGTGCATGTCAGCAACAGGCAGAACAGGACAGTCAGCAAATGAAGCAACAGCAATCTCGTTTTTCTTTTCTGCGGCATTCACAATCAGAATGGGTAAGGAAGAATTGGCTTTCCTCAATGCCTCAATGTCCCCGGCCATCTGGGTCACATCCCAGTTTTCTATAAAATAAAGGACGATGGGAGTATCCCGACAATAAAGCGATAAGAGCGACTGATACGAGGTATCGATAACCCAGAAATGATAGTCATGCGGTGAATTTTCTATACGGCCTGGAATAAGAAAGGGATGCTTCTCTGTTTTTTCAAGATTGTTTTGAGTGAGCCGTCCAACGAATTGGGTTTTGGCTTCGGTTGATTTACCATAAATTAAAATATTGAATGCGCCCATAGTCACTGCACGGTAGTGAATTTGAGGCACATTTTACAGTAAACGGACAGAAGTTGCCAACACATTGGTCAGTATGACCAATATAAAAACAGAAAGGGGTGCCTGACCAAGGCCAGGCACTTTGAAGCGAGTTATTCTTCTTCGGTGGATCTGATTTGCGTTTCGTCGATCTCATCATTGGAGAGATCAACGGTTTCTTCGGTGGTTACTGGAGCATCCGCTGCCTTTTCCGCCGCCTGCGGTTTATCCTTCCACTCCAGTTTTACACGTCCCTGCTTGTCAACGCCAGCCACGAATACTTCAATTTCCTGACCTTCACTCAAGACCGACTCTACTTTCTGAGAACGATCACTGCAAATTTGGGAAATGTGCAGAAGTCCATCTTTACCGGGCAACAGATTAATAAACGCACCGAAATCAACAATCTTGCTGACTTTCCCTTTATAGGTTTGCCCTACTTCAATTTCTGCAATCAAGGCTTTAATCTGGCGTTGTGCTTCTTCCAGCGCCTCGGCATCCGGCGAGAAAAGTTGCACGACACCGCTGTCATCGATATCGATAGAAACACCGGTACTTTCAATCAAGCCTTTGATTGTAGCGCCACCCTTACCAATGATGGTGCGAATTTTGTCTTCCGCCACTTTCATGGTAGTGATGCGCGGCGCATGTTGAGACAGTTCACCACGGTGCTCAGACAACGCATTATTCATCACGCCCAGGATATGCTTTCGTCCTGCCAGCGCCTGCTCCAGCGCCTGCTCCATGATTTCTTTGGTGATTCCGGTAATTTTGATGTCCATTTGCAGCGCGGTAACACCCTTTTCGGTTCCGGCCACTTTAAAGTCCATGTCGCCCAGATGATCTTCGTCACCCAGAATATCCGTCAGCACGGCAAAACGATCGTTTTCCTTGATAAGACCCATCGCCACACCAGCCACAGGTGCTTTGAGAGGCACGCCCGCATCCATTAAAGCGAGGCTTGTTCCGCAGACGGTGGCCATGGAACTGGAACCGTTGGACTCGGTAATGTCGGATACGACGCGCAGCACATAAGGGAACTCCGCGGCAGTGGGCAATACAGCCATCAGACTTCGTTTTGCCAGACGGCCGTGACCTATTTCACGACGCTTGGGACTGCCGACCATACCGACTTCCCCAACCGAATAGGGAGGGAAATTATAATGCAGCATGAAGCGATCTTTCGTCTCACCATACAGACCGTCCAATGTTTGTGCATCGCGCTCGTTACCCAGAGTAGCAGCCACGATGGCCTGCGTTTCACCACGGGTGAACAGGGCGGAACCATGAGTACGCTCAAGAAACTTGGTACGGATAGCAATGGGGCGGACAGTGCGCTGATCACGTCCATCAATTCGGGGTTCGCCATCGAGAATACGATTACGCACGATGGTTTTTTCAAGGGATTCCATGATTTCTGCCACAGCATCCACTTTGAGATCATCACGTTCCTGGATCAACGTATCAATCACGAATTGACGAGCATCCTGGAGACGCTGATGACGTTGTTGTTTGTCTTTAATCAGGTATGCTTCGTTAAAGCGAGTGGTTGCCAATTCACCTATACGGGCAATCAATGAGGTGTCGGTTGCTGGCGCAGTCCAGTTCCAGGCGGGTTTACCCACTTCGTTAGCCATTTCCTTAATGGCGCGAATAACGCCTTTCATCATTTCATGGCCATACAGTACAGCGCCCAGCATCACCTCTTCCGTCAGCTCGCGTGCCTCGGACTCCACCATTAAAATCGCGTCTTCTGTTCCGGCAACAACCAGGTCCAGATCAGACTGCTGAGTGGCTTTGTAGCTGGGATTTAATAAATAAATGCCATCCTGGTAACCGACACGGGCAGCACCGATAGGCCCCATAAAGGGAATACCTGAAATAGCCAGTGCGGCAGACGCTGCGATCATGGACACGATATCGGCAGGCACTTCCGGATTTAACGACATCACCGTGGCAATGATTTGGACTTCATTACGGAATCCTTCAGGGAACAGCGGACGCAGTGGTCTGTCCATCAGTCGTGAAGTCAGCGTTTCATTTTCACTGGGACGGCCTTCCCGCTTGTTAAAGCCACCGGGAATTTTACCCGCAGCATAGGTCTTCTCCTGGTAATTGACCGTCAGCGGGAAAAAGCCATTGTCTTCGGCGCCGTCTTTCTTACCGACCACAGTTACCAATACCTGAGTCCCGCCCATGCTGGCAAAAATGGCCCCATCCGCCTGCCTGGCAATTTCGCCAGTTTCCAAAATCAGGGTGTGTTCCCCGAATTGCACTTCTTTAGTGAATTTTGACACGTAGTCACCTCATGATGTTTTAGCAAAAAAAAGGCGCAGAAAACTGCGCCTTTAACTTAAATTGGATAGTTGTGCATTTCCTAGCCATAGGAAAACCCACTATCAATAGGAATCCCGCAGACCAAGCTTTTGGATCAGCGTTTGATAACGGGCTTGATCCTTTCTTTTTAAGTATTTTAACAGCTTGCGACGTTTGTTAACCAGTTCCTGCAAACCACGGCGTGAATGGAAATCTTTTTTATGGGCCTTAAAGTGGTCTGTCAAATATTGAATGCGATTGGTAATTAAAGAAACCTGCACTTCTGGAGAGCCAGTATCTTTCTCAGTGCGTTTGTTCTGATCCACAATTTCTGCTGTTTGTGCGCTAGTTAGCGACATTGTTCACTCCTGGAAATAAGCTAAGTGTTCTTCTTAAAGGGGAGCATTCTATCAAGAGCGTCTTTAAGACACAAGTCTTTAGTTAATAATTGTGCAAGATTCTCACTCACGCGCTCGGAAGGCCTGTTCACTGAGTAAACGCTTCGCCTTAAAAGCGCCGGACTCATCAAAGGCACCAAGACCAGCAAACTGTCCCCGGCTGTCATATAAACGGATTTCGGTGGTGCATGTCGCAGCATTCACTGGAGAAATGACACGTCCAAGTCTCAGATTGATGAGCTCCTCATCGGTTAATTGTAACGAAGGAAAATGCCGTACTGTGGTTTCCATCGGCAGCAGACAGGCCGATAATTGCGCTTGATTGGCGGCCTGCAGCAACTCCAGGCTGTACATGGGGTACTCGGAATAACCACTTGTGTGCAGACGATGCAATTGCGTCACGTGCGCTCCTGTACCTAATTTATCACCAATGTCTTCCACCAGGTTTCGAATGTACGTTCCTTTGCTGCAACTCACCCTGATTTTAAACTGCTGGCCGTCAAAATGCAGCAAGAGGAGTTCCTTGATGGTGATTTCGCGTGAAGCACGTTCAATATCGATCCCGTTTCGTGCGTACTTGTATAAGGGTGTCCCCTTGTGTTTTAAGGCAGAAAACATGGACGGCGTCTGGTGAGTTAAGCCAATGAATTCCTGAATCACAGCCTGAAGGCGTTCCTGGGTCACAGAAACAGCATCAACTCTTGTCAGGATTTCGCCCATGGAATCGGCCGTCGTGGTTTTTATTCCTAATAACCCGGTCGCTTCGTAGGTTTTATCATCCTCAAGCGCGTATTGGCTGAATTTGGTTGCCTCACCAAAACAGACAGGAAGCATGCCGGTAGCCAAGGGATCCAGACTGCCGGTGTGGCCGGCCTTTTCAGCATGGTAAAGCCGCTTTACCCTTTGCAGTACGGCATTGGACGACAGGCCCTGGGGTTTATTAACCAGCAACACCCCGTCAATGGCTTGTTTACTGCTCACGTTGCTCATCTGGATCATCAGGATTGGCTTCATCAATTAACTTGCTTAAGCGCCTGCCGTATTCGATGGATTCGTCATAGACAAAATGAAGCTGTGGAACTGTACGCAGTTTAATCGTGCGAGCCAAGGCAGTGCGCAAATAACTGGCGGCTGTATTTAAAATCACAGCCGCCTGCTTGTTCTCATCACCCAACACAGTAAAGTACACTTTGGCGTGGCTTAAATCACCTGAAACCTTAACGCCGGAAATCGTAACAAAACTGGGCAGCCGGGGATCTTTAATCTCCTGTTGAATGATCTGCGATAATTTACGCTGCAGCATTTCGGCTACACGATCCGTTCGTTTAAAGTCATTACTCATAAAGCTCGCTTGATCTCAATTGTTTCAAATACTTCAATCAAATCACCTGCTTTGACATCGTTATAGTTTTTCACACCAATACCGCATTCAAAGCCCTGGCGCACTTCGACCACGTCATCTTTAAAGCGTCTTAAGGATTCCAGTGTCCCTTCATAAATGACAACGTTATTACGTAAAACCCGGATAGGGTTATTGCGTTTGATCATTCCTTCTACCACCATGCATCCGGCAATAGCACCCAGCTTCGGCGAGCGGAAAACATCCCGTACCTCGGCAATTCCAATGATTTCTTCCTTGAATTGAGGAGCCAACATACCGGTTAACGCACCTTTGACCTGATCCACAATGTCGTAAATTACGCTGTAATAATGCAGGGAAACCTGTTCGTGTTCGGCCAATCGCTTGGCAGCGCCATCGGCACGCACGTTAAAGCCAATAAGTATCGCATTGGAGGCAATGGCCAAATGCACATCGGATTCGGTGATACCGCCCACACCGCTGGCAATGATTTCAACCTTCACTTCATCAGTCGATAATTTAACCAGGGCATCCGCAATGGCTTCCAGGGACCCCTGGACATCGGCTTTCAATACGATATTCAGGACCTTGGCGTCCGTGGTGGTCATGTTTTCAAAAATGCCTTCAATTGACGATTTTTGACGTCTGGCCAGTTTGACATCACGGAATTTACCCTGACGGAACAAGGCCACTTCTCGCGCCTTTTTCTCATCCGGTACGACAACAGCTTCATCCCCGGCATGTGGAATGGCGGACAAACCGAGAACTTCCACAGGAATGGACGGCCCGGCACTGTCAACCAGAGTGCCGTTGTCGCTGACTAAAGCCCTGACTCGACCATATTGGAAGCCAGCCAGCAGAATATCCCCTTTGCGCAGCGTTCCGCTTTGTACCAGAACAGTCGCTACTGGACCACGCCCTTTATCGAGACGTGATTCAATGACAACCCCTTTGGCTGCACCGTCCGTAAAGGCTTCCAGCTCCAGCACTTCCGATTGCAGCAGCACGGCATCCAGTAATTCGTCAATGCCCATGCCGGTTTTGGCAGAAATGTTAACAAACATGGTGTCACCACCCCAGGCCTCGGGAATGACCTCATGAACGGATAATTCATTCATGACTTTTTCAGGATCAGCATCATGCTTATCCATTTTATTAACAGCCACAATGATAGGCACTTTTGCAGCCTTGGCATGTTGAATAGCCTCTATTGTCTGGGGTTTAACGCCATCGTCCGCGGCAACAATCAGGATAACAATGTCTGTGGCCTGAGCACCCCGGGCACGCATGGCTGTAAAGGCAGCATGGCCTGGCGTATCCAGAAACGTGATATCACCCTTCGGTGTACTGACGTGATAGGCCCCGATGTGCTGGGTAATACCACCGGCTTCTCCTGCAGCCACCTTGGTGCGGCGGATGTAGTCAAGCAGAGACGTTTTACCATGGTCCACATGCCCCATGATGGTCACCACAGGCGCGCGACCTTCTGATTGGCTTCCCTTGCTGATGACCTCACCCAGGGTCTGCTCCACCGCATCTTCCTTCAGTGCCCGTGCCTTATGCCCCATTTCCTCAACCACAATGACAGCCGTGTCCTGATCGATAACCTGGTTGATGGTTGCCATGGCGCCTAAGCCCATCATGACTTTAATGACTTCAGCCACTTTAACGGACATGCGTTTTGCCAATTCCCCAACAGTAATGGTTTCGGGAATCAGTACTTCACGGACAACGGGTGCGGTGGGCATGGCAAAGCCATGGGTTAAGGCGTCTTCCGCTTCACGGTACTTGTCCGATTTCTCATTCAGTTTACGTCGTTTTGATTTTGGACGCTTGTGACGAACATGCGAACCTTCCTCGTCATCACGCTCAGTGATTAAATATTTGGTTTTCTTTTTATTCGCTGCCGCTTTTTTAAAGTCGGTCTTGTCTGCTTCCGATTCGATGTCTTCTTTACTGGAATATTTCTTCTTGGGCTTCTCTTCTCTCTCACGCGCTTCTTTGGCAGCCTCGGGTTTTTCCTGCTCTTCTTTGCTTTCGATGACTTCTTTAGCCTGCATTGTTTCCATTGGCGCGGCAAGGTTTTTATCCGCAACAGCGGCTACCGCCATGTTTTCAGATTCATCCAATGGGAGTTCCACGGGTTTCACTGCCTCTGGCTCTGGTGTTTCATCAACCACTGCCACATCGGATTCCAGCGTCTGGAGAGCCGCCTCTTCCACCATTGCAGGCAGGGTTTCGGCTGAAACATCAGTCAATACGGGTTCTGCTTCCTGCTCGGTTTCAGCTTGTTGTTCCAGCAAAGCACTGCGTTTAACGTAGGTTCGCTTTTTACGAACTTCCACATTCACGGTTTTTCCGCTGTGCAGATCATGCCCTACCGTAACCTGGGTCAGGCTTTTTCGCTTCAGCGTAATTCGCTCAGGTGCAGCTCTTGACTCGTTGCCGGCGTTACCTTTCAAATGATTTAGCAAGACACGCTTTTGTTCTTCGTTCACGGTCTGTTCATCGTTATTAAAAGAGAGTCCCGCTTCCTGCAACTGGTTCAATAGACGCTCAACGGGGATTCCCACGACCTGAGCTAATTGTTTAACCGTCACATCCGCCATATTTTACCCCCCTTTAGCAATTCTAATGCAAATTGCCATTGTTCAATACTTGTTATCAACTTGCGCGTTAATCAGCAGTCAAACGCTGTCTGATTAACGCAAAGGTCACTCATTACAACAATTGATAATTATGAAAACCAAGGTTCACGGGCCTTCATGATCAATTCACCCGCTTTCTTCTCAGTCATTCCAGGTATATCAAGTAATTCATCAACCGATTGCTCAGCCAGGTCGTCCATGGTCGTGATGCCTTTGGCAGCCAGTTTGGCGGCGATATCGTTAGTCATGCCTTCCATTGTTAATAATGATTCAGACGGCTGATCCCCTGACTGCCCCGAAGACAAGGCTTGAGTCAGAAGGCAATCATTCGCCCTGTTTCTCAACTCTTCAACAATCTCTTCATCAAATTCCTCAATCGCCATTAACTCCTCTTTTGGTACATAGGCGATTTCTTCCAGTGAAGAAAAACCATTAGCCACCAGTAAGGAGGCGATTTCTTCATCAATCTCCAGTGCACTGGTGAATAAATTGATGGTTTTTTGCGATTCTTCCTGACTTTTATTATTAAAGTCTTCAACTGTCATGACGTTTAAAGTCCAACCGGTCAATTGACTGGCCAGGCGCACATTCTGACCATTACGACCGATAGCCTGAGAAAGCTGTTCCTTCTGAACCGCCAGATCCATGGTGTGACTGTCTTCATCGACGACAATTGAGCTGATGTCAGCAGGCGCCATGGCATTAATAACCAATTGAGCCGGGTTGTCATCCCAGAGTATAATATCGACTCGCTCACCACCTAATTCACTGGATACCGCCTGAACACGCGCACCGCGCATACCGACACAAGCACCCACAGGGTCAATGCGGCCGTCATTGGTCTTCACAGCAATCTTGGCACGGTTACCCGGCTCACGGGCAGCGGCTTTCACTTCAATCACGTTTTCGCCAATCTCAGGCACTTCAATGCGGAATAATTCAATCAACATCTCGTTACGTATACGACTGACATACAGTTGCGGACCACGGGACTGAGGGGTAATTTCGTATAAATACGCTCGTACGCGATCATTGGGTCGGAACATTTCGTTGGGCAGCATTTCGTGTCGAGGCATGAACGCTTCAGCCTTGCCGCCTAAATCAATAATGATATTATCGCGAGTGACCTTCTTGACTGTACCATAGACCAATTGACCCAGTTTGGACTGGAACTGATCGACCACTTGTTGTCTTTCTGCCTCGCGGACTTTCTGCATAATCACCTGACGGGCAGTTTGGGCCGCAATACGTCCAAATTCAATGGAAGGCATTGGCTCTTCAATGCGCTCACCGACCTGAATGGAAGGCGATCGAGTTCTGGCCTCGGTAATTCCTATTTCCTGATCCGGTAATTCAACGGCGTCATCTTCCACCACGTCCCAATAACGGAATGTTTCGTACTCGCCAGTGCGGTTATCCAGTTTGACGCGGATGCCCATTTCCTTTTCTGACAGTTTGCGTGTGGCCGACTCCAGGGCTGCCTGGATTGCTTGCAATACTACTTCTTTGCTGACGCCTTTCTCGTTGGATAATGCCTCAGCAATAAATAACAATTCTTTACTCATTGTTCGCCTCACTCGCCTGTCAAATTTGCTTTCACAATATTGGATAATTGCACGTCTACGGGTGTCTCATTGACCAGTAACTTCAGAGTGTCCTCGTCCACTGCGGCAATCTTGCCAGACAGTTTACGGCTTCCATTTACGGGTTTATATAATTTTAACTGTATATCATGTCCCAGGTATCGATGGTAATGTTTTTTATAAAACAGAGGCCTGGGTATACCGGGTGATGATATTTCAAGACTATAATTGCCGGAAATAGGATCTTCAACATCAAGTAAGGCGCTAATCTGCTTACTGACTCGTTCACAGTCATCAATCCCGATGCCATCTTCTTTATCGATATAAATACGCAATAACGAATGGCGCCCCTGTGACAAATATTCACAGCCCCACAGTTCATAGCCCAGGCTATTCACCAACGGTTCCAATAATTCCTGAATATCTGTTCTTATCATATTCCACTCTGCACATTTTATTCCGGCAGCGAGAAAATTCGCACAGGACAATGACCCGTCGCTTGAAAAACAGTAAGCAATAATCGGAGTTTACGGTGTATAAAGTTGCCGCACTTTATAAAGATTGCAAACCGACGGGTGTGCCTGATTACCGGGTAATACATAACAAAAAACCCCAAAAATGGGGTCTTTTAGATAGTGGTAGCGGGGGCAGGATTTGAACCTACGACCTTCGGGTTATGAGCCCGACGAGCTACCAGGCTGCTCCACCCCGCATCAACTGAGGCAAGTATACGCACACTTACCTTGCATAGCAAGCAATTTTTTCAAGTTATTGCAGTTAAGCAAACGCATTGATGCAGGCACTGATCAATCCAGAAGGGAAAATTCCCAGGTAAAGCAGCGACAAACAATTAATGGAATAAAAAATTTGTGCCGACGTGCTTAACTGAACAGGCGCGCTGTCTTTCGCTTCATCAAAATACATGACCTTGACAATACGGACATAGTAATAAGCGCCGACAACCGCAAAGAGCAAGCCCAATACAGCAACCCAGGTTAAATGGACATCCACCAAAGCTTTCAGGACCAACAACTTGGTAAAAAAGCCGACAGTAGGAGGAACCCCAGCCATGGAAAACATAACAATCAGCATCAGGAAGGCAATCCATGGGTTGCGTTTATTCAACCCTTTTAAATCATCAACGTTTTCTACTTCCAGTCCATGGTTAGACAGTAAGACAATCAAGCCAAAGGCACCCACTGTCATAATGGAATAAACCAGCACATAGTAAAGACCCGCCGCATACCCTGCTTCGGTCGCGGTGAGAATACCAAAAAGCGCATAACCAATATGGGAAATCGCAGAATAGGCAAGCAGCCGTTTAATATTGCTTTGGGCAATGGCGAACAAATTCCCAAACCCCGTCGACAACAACGCCATGATCAACAACAATTGCTGCCATTGAGCAGAAATATCAACCAGGGCCAGAGTCAGCAGACGCAGGGTCATGCCAATGGCCGCAATTTTAGGGGCTGCACTTAAAAACAGCGTGACGGAGGTGGGAGCGCCCTGATAGACGTCCGGTGCCCACATATGAAAAGGCATGGATGCGAGTTTAAAGCCCAGGCCGACCATAATGAAAACCAGACCAAAGGAAAGAAGCGAGTCCTCTTCCTGCCAATTGGCTGCAATCGCATTGGCGATGTCCAGAAGATCCAATTTTCCGGTGGCACCATAAATTAAAGACAATCCGTACAGCATCATTCCAGACGCAATGGCTCCCATGACAAAGTATTTCATCGCCGCTTCGGCAGCATCACTGTTGGTTCTACGGATAGCCGTCATGGCGTACAGCGGCAGGGATAACAACTCCAAACCAAGATAAATTGTCAACAACGAATGCGCCGAGACTAATACCATCATCCCCAGCGTGGAAAAAAGACCAAGAACATAATAATCCCCGGCAGGCATCTGGCGCTCATCGACATACTGGCGCGAATAAATAAATGAAAAAACAGCACACAGGTAAATAAAGATTTTCATGAGCTGCGCACTGTCATCGCTGATAAACAAACCACCAAAGATAATGGATTTGTAACTTCCCAGTAACAAGGCACTGATAACCGTGCATAGGACCAACCCAATAATGGACAAAGTCAATGCAATGTTTTTGCAGTAATCACGCAAAAAAAGGTCGCTTAGCAGAGCCAAAACCGCTGTGATCAACAGGATGATTTCCGGTAAAGCTACGTGGATATTATCAAGCAAGGACGTCATGTTCATTTAACCTTGTAAATTATAGTTTCGATTTATCGGCCTGAGCTAATGTGTGGCTCACTGTTTGATGCACATATTCAAGCACGGGCTTGGGATAAACTCCCATCGCCACAACCATGATAACCAGTAACACATAGGCACTGATTTCAAAACCGGACAGGTCCTGAAGGGCTGCAATTTTGTCGTTTTTTACGGGTCCAAATATGACACGCTTATACATCCAGAGTGTGTAGGCTGCCCCTACTATCAATGTCGTGGCGGCCCAGAAAGCAATCCAGAATCCGGCCTTGATACTTCCCAAAATGACCATAAATTCACCTACAAAGCCAGAAGTGCCCGGTAAACCAGCATTGGCCATGGCAAACAACATAAAGAACGAAGCAAAGATGGGCATGGAATGGACAAGCCCGCCAAAATCCCTGACCTGCCGAGTGTGCATGCGATCATAAATATAACCCACGCCAGCAAACATTCCGCTCGACACAAAAGCATGGGAAATCATGACAATAATAGCACCTTCCAGAACAAGACCGGCATTTTGTAAGCCAGAGCGTTCGGCAATGGTGAATATCGCAAAGCAACCCAAGGTTACAAAACCCATATGCGAAATGGACGAATAGGCAATAAGGCGTTTCATGTCCTGTTGGATAACAGCGACCAGGCCAATATAGACTACCGCAATCAACGACAGCGCAATCATCACATCCGCATAATACCGGCAGGCATCAGGGACAATGGGTAAAGCAAAACGGATGAAACCATAGGCACCGAGTTTAAGTAGAATAGCGGCAAGAACGATGGAACCGCCTGCTGGCGCTTCCGTGTGGGCATCAGGCAACCAGGTATGCACAGGGAACATGGGTATTTTAATGGCAAAACCAAGGAAAAATGCAATAAAAATCAATGTCTGGGCAGTCATGCTCAATTTTACAGCATAGAAGGTTTCGATTTTAAAGGACCCGGCAATGTAGCCCATGTAAAGAAAGGAAGCCAGCATCAACACAGAGCCTAAGAAAGTGTACAGGAAGAATTTAATGGCAGCATAAACACGATTATCCGAACCCCAGATACCGATAATCAGGTACATGGGAATTAAGGTCGCTTCCCAGAAAATATAAAAGACAATCGCGTCGGTCGCGGCAAAAACGCCAACCAAAAAGCCCTGCATAATCAAAAACGCAGCCATGTATTGGCCAACGCGCTTGTGAATACTGGTCCAGGTAGCCAGCACGACAATCAGGTTGGTAAAAATACTTAACACAATCAGTAGAAGAGACAACCCGTCTACACCAAGGCTGTAATTAATTCCCAAAGCCGGCATCCACGCCATGTCTTCCAGATATTGCATGCTGTAGGTGTTCACATCAAATCCACTCACCAACGGGATGCAAATCAGTAACGTCAACAATATCGTAAACAATGTCAGATAGCGTGAGACATTGGGATTATTGTCATCACCGGTCAGGAATACAAACACGCCTCCAATAATGGGTAACCAGATCAATAAATTGAGCAAATGATGCATACCTTCACCTTATAATCAGCCTAATAGCAACCAGCATAAGAAAACAATTAAACCCAACACCATGACTGTTGCATAGTGATATAAATAGCCGCTCTGAATACCACGTCCCTTCTGAGCGAACCAGCGCACAGTACGCCCTGCACCGTTCACAACGAGTCCATCAATGAGTCGTTGATCGCCGGTATTGTAAAAGAATCGACCGAGTGCTTTGGAACCGGCCACGATCACTTTGTCATTAAAGGTGTCAAAACCATACTTGTTAAGCAACAAGCGGTAAATCCAGGAGAAGGAACTTGCCAGTTTTGCCGGGATAGCAGGGAAGGCGATGTATCCTGCCCAGGCAATGGCGATACCCGCCAGGGTTAACCAGAATGTCAGTGACAGCGGGGCATGCAATGCTGTTTGTAAAGGGGAATGCACTTCCCGCGACAACTCGTGAAGCACGTTGTGTTCAGGCAGCACGAACAGGGATTTACCCAGCAGAGTCGGAACATCATAAAGCATGGGCATGAACAGAATATAACCAATAATCACCGAGGGTATGGCCAGAACTACCAATGGCAACCAGACTACGGCTGGTGATTCATGCACATGATCAAAGGTATGTTTATCCATGCGTGGCGTACCATGGAACGTCATGAAGAAGGAGCGAAACGTGTAAATAGCGGTAACCATCGCGCCAAGGGCAACGCAGAAATAGGCATAAGTGCTTCCCGGGATGGTGGATACTTTAGCTGCCTCAATGATGGTATCTTTCGAATAAAATCCTGCAAAAGGCGGGATAGCGCACAATGCCAGACTGCCGATGATGTAGGTCACGTAGGTAATGGGCATCTTACGCCAGAGGCCACCCATTTTTCGCATATCCTGTTCATGGTGCATGCCAATAATCACAGAACCGGCACCAAGGAATAGCAGTGCTTTAAAGCAGGCATGTGTCAACAAATGGAACATGCCGGCACTGTAGGCAGAGGCGCCCATGCCAACCATCATGTAACCTAATTGCGACAAGGTGGAATAAGCGACCACGCGTTTGATGTCATTCATCACCAGCGCCAGGAGTCCAGTGAACAATGCACCGGTCGCGCCAATAACAAGAACCAGGGACAAGGCCGTTGTGGAATATTCAATCAGGGGTGAAATCCGGCCAATCATGAACACACCCGCAGTCACCATGGTGGCGGCATGAATTAATGCTGAAATAGGTGTCGGACCTTCCATTGATTCCGGTAACCAGACATGCAGGGGAACCTGAGCAGATTTACCCATGGCGCCGATGTAAAGCAGGATGCAAATCACAGTGACCAGCGACCAGGGATGACCAGAATACAGTTCAATTGTTTGGGTGTTCAAACTGGAAGCGCTTTTGAAAACCATGTCATAATCCAGACTTCCGGTGTAAGCCAGAACCAGACCTATGCCCAGGACAAAACCAAAATCCCCAACACGGTTGACTAAAAAAGCCTTAAGACTCCCTTCAATGGCAGACTCTTTACTGTACCAAAACCCGATCAGGAGATAGGAAACAAGACCCACACCTTCCCAACCGAAGAACAGTTGCAGGAAATTATTGGCAGAAACCAACATGAGCATCATAAAGGTAAAAAGGGAAATGTAGCTGAAGAAGCGCTGATAGCCATCATCCTCAGCCATGTACCCAATACTGTAAATATGAACCAGTAAGGAGACAAAAGTCACAATAACCAGCATCACTACCGAAAGGGGATCAATTAAAAAACCGATGTGAAATTCATAGGGAAAAAATATCCCGCCGCTTGCCCAGGTATAGAGGTTGACATTCACGGACTCGTGAGCGCCGCTCAAAATGGCAATAGCAACGTAAAGCGACAGCAGAAATGACAGCGCCACCCCGGCTATAGTGACCGAATGCGCACCAACCCGTCCAATCTGATTACGGAAAAAGCCTGCGACAAGCGAGCCGAACAGCGGTGCGAGGACAATGATAAGACATAGTTGTTGAATGCTCACGTTGTTAACCTTTTAAATGATTCATTTTATCAACATCAATATTGCCCCGATTGCGATAGAGCAACATCACTATAGCCAGGCCAATGGCTGCTTCAGCGGCAGCAACCGTCAATATAAAAAAGACGAATACATGCCCAGTCACGCTTCCATAATAGTGAGAAAAAGCAACAAAATTCGTGTTTACGGCTAATAACATCAGCTCGATGCACACCAGCAACAGGATAATGTTCTTTCGGTTAAGCATAATGCCGACAATACTTAAACCGAAAAGAATGGCTGCTAGGATGAGATAATTATTTACTGGTATCATGGTCATTCCTATGATTGTTTTTCTGACTTCATCGCAATCAGCTCGATTCGATCGTTGCGCTCAGTCATAATCTGGCTGACGATGCTTTGTCGCTTGGATCGGGCAATGTTTCGATGCGCCAAAGTGATCGCTGCAATAATAGCGACCAATAACAACACAGCCGCCAACTCAAATGCGAATACGTAATCGGTATAAAGAACCCTGCCGATAGCTTCTGTGTTTGAAATCGTCTTTGCAGGCTGGGCAACCACTTCATCGTACTCGTTAAAGTTATCAACAACCGTTGTTGTCACTGGGGTTTGTTCAACCGCTGCTTTAAACATGTTGTCCGGCAAGGCAATGAGCAGTAATCCAGTCAGGAATGCTACTATAATCAGCCCAAAGGGAAGGTAACGGACAAAATGGGATTTCATGGATTCAATGTCGATATTCAACATCATAACCACGAACAGGAACAGGGTCATTACTGCTCCCACATAGACTAAAATAAGGATCAGCGCAAGAAATTCCGCGGACACCAAAATCCAGAGTACCGCACTGGCAAAAAATGTCAGCACCAGAAACAACACGCAGCGTACCGGGTTATTTTGAGTAACCACCATTAATGCTGAAAAAATTGCCAGTGCAGCAAAAACATAAAATACAATTTGTATTAGCAACTCATGCATCTCGCACCTCGTTAGCGGTAATCTTTATCAGCATCTCTATCTTCAGCCAGTTTCTTTTCCATCAGGCTGCCGATAGCCAACAATTTGTCTTTGGTTAAAATATTCTGCCCGCGCTCCGTGTAGTGATAGTGCTGGATAGGGGTCACAACGATGGAATCGACCGGGCAGGATTCTTCACACAAACCGCAATAAATGCATTTGAAGCTGTCAATATCATAACGTGTTGTGCGCCGGGAGCCGTCTTCGCGCACTTCCGATTCGATGGTGATCGCTAGCGCAGGACACACGGCTTCACATAATTTACAGGCAATGCAACGCTCTTCACCATTTGGATAACGGCGCAAGGCTAACATACCCCTGAAACGGGGGGATACAGGAGTACTTTCCTCGGGAAACTGCACGGTAAATTTCTTTTTGAAGAAATATTTACCCGTTACTGACAACCCAGAGAAAAGCTCCAGCAACAGGAAGCTCTTTATGTAATGTTTGATGTATCGATATAATTTTTTCATTACTTAGCTCATTGCTCGTTAAAACCATGGCTTCAGATGAGTTATCACCATCAAGGCGGTAACAATCACCCAGACTATGGTCACCGGGATTAAAACTTTCCAACCCAGGCGCATTAACTGATCATAGCGATAGCGAGGGAAAGTGGCGCGAATCCACAAATAAACAAATAGGAAAAAAGAGATTTTTAAAAGCAGCCAGACAAAACCGGGAACAACAAAGAAAATGCTGTTAAGAACTGGAATGCCCTCAAACGGTGATAACCAGCCGCCCAGAAACAGAATGGACAACATGGTGGAAATAAGAATCATGCTGGCGTATTCCGAAAGGAAGAACAGGGCAAATCCAATCCCTGAATACTCGACATGGAATCCAGCAACAATCTCTGACTCCCCTTCCGCCAAATCAAATGGCGCGCGATTGGTTTCCGCAATACCGGCAATCCAGCAGGTTACAAACAAAGGCAACAGCGGCAAAAACCACCAGTGCCAAAGTCCTCCGCGTTGAGATTGGACTATTTCGCTCAGATTCATGCTGCCGGCCGCTAACAGCACCCCAACCAGAGCAAAACCCATGGCAATTTCGTAAGACACCGTCTGTGCGGTGCTTCGTAAGGCGCCAAACATGGCGTACTTGGAATTCGAAGCCCAGCCGGCGATAAGAACACCATAAACTCCCAGAGAACTCATGGCAAACAGGTAAAGCACGCCGGCATTAATGTCGGCTAAGACCATGCCTTCCGAGAAGGGAATAACAGCCCAACCCACCAAAGAAGGGGCCAATGCAAACAATGGTGCAATAACGAACAGGTACTTGTTCGATTTCGTTGGGATAATGATTTCTTTGGTGATTAACTTAATTAAATCAGCAAAAGGCTGTAGCAGCCCTCTAAAACCCACACGGTTAGGACCGATCCGTACCTGAATGTAACCAATAACTTTGCGTTCAGCATAGGTCAGATAAGCGACAGCGATCAGCAGGGGCACGACAATGATTAATATTTTTATAATAATCCACAGCAAAATGCCTATATCATGTAGCATAATCTTACCTGTTAGCGCTTAATAGTGATTGCAGCAAAAGAATGCCCGAGGTCAACTGTTTCAGGCATTGCATTGGCTACCCATACAACATCGGGTGCTATTCGCTCGTCTCGTTTGAGCGGCAATGTTATCTCAATATCTCCTTGAGATACAGTAGCAACCTCATCTAATTTCAATCTATTTGCCGTATCGGGATGAACACGGATACAAGCGGACTCCGCCGCCGCACAATGTTGCAGAGCCTGGGTGCTGCGCACAATGGCATCACAACGATACAGGGGCCACTCACCTACCCTGACCAGCTGCTGATGATAGGACGGCAACGACTCGGGAAAGTAGGGTTGGTATTTCACTCCGGATGTCATGTCAACAATGGATTTCACCTCGGCCAGGATTTCATCGCTGGAGACATAAGCAAAATTTTGACAATGCAGCAGATTACCCAATACCCTCAATATTTTCCAGGCTGGGCGCGCTTCTTCGAAAGGACTGCAGGCACCCTTCACGCTTTGCCAACGGTTTTCAACATTAATGTAGGTTCCAGAGGTTTCCGCATAAGGAGCCATGGGCAGAATCACATCCGCATAATCAAACATCGATTCATGTTGAAAAGCAGAGACCATGACCACGAATTCCGCAGCCAGCATTGATTGTCTGGCATTAAAGGGATTGGCAAAATCAAATCCAGGCTCAACGCCCAGCAGGAAATAGCCTTTTAATTTGGCATCAAGCGCTGATTGCACATCAAGACCGGGTTGAGACACGGTTTTGCCTGCCGTGGTTCGATGAGGAAGCATGCCCGCCAGCTCTGCACCGGCTGCGTTAGCGCCTGAGGTTAATCGCAGTACACGCAGGCCGCTGATGGTTTCAAGCACATGCACCATCGTGCGCAGCAAAGCCGCATCAGGATGATTTTCGCAAAGCGCACCCATAATGATGGCCGCCTTGCTTTGGCACAACTCAGCCGCCATGGCACGAGAAACGTCATCAACCTCGAGCCCCACAATTAAGCGTTGTACCGCTTCAGGCAATTTCTGGACATCGGTGGCCATGGCCGCAACCAGTTTTGCCAGCTGCATGGGCATTTCCTGGGGTGAGACAATGGCTTTCGCCCGAACATCGAAGTGATAGTCATAGTCTACGGGGTTAATCGCAAACAATTTAGCGCCATTTCGAAAGGCCTTACGAACTCGAAGGCCTGCGAGTGGAACCTCGCGATGAATATTGCAACCCAACAACAGGATTGCCTGTTGATGATCAATGTCCGCCAGGCTTAATTGATTCTCCCAGACGGCAGGCAAGCCATCCTGATCGCGGAAATCAACTTGTCTTAAACGGTAATCGAGGTTATTAACCCCCAGTTCCCGCATTAATTTTTGCAATAAATAGAATTCCTCAAGACTGGAGGAGGGCGAAGCAAAGGCAGCAAACTGCTCAGGGCCATGCTGTTTAATCACTCGACTCATCCCCTCGGCTACAAATTTCAGTGCGGTTTCCCAATCCACTGTCTGCCATTGACCCTGGGTCTTTATCATCGGGTGGCCTGCACGCATTTCGCTTTTAAGTCCCAAATAGCTGAATCGATCGCGGTCAGAAAGCCAGGTTTCATTAATCGCTTCATTTTCTTTAGGGACAGCGCGCATGACCTGGTTACGACGAACATGCAGGTACACATTGGAACCCAGGCAATCATGAGGGGCCAAACTGTCATGCTGTGTTAATTCCCAGGCCCTGGCTGTAAAGCGATAGGGCTTGGACGTTAAAGCGCCTACCGGGCACAAATCAATGATATTACCTGACACTTCCGACTGAATGCTGTGTTGTACGTAGGTGCCTATTTGCATCTTTTCACCGCGTCCGGTCGCACCAAGCTCACGCAGTCCGGCTACTTCCTCACCAAATCGAACGCAGCGTGTGCAATGGATGCAGCGTGTCATCTCTGTCGCGATCAAAGGCCCCAGATTATCGTCTTCAACGGAGCGCTTGGTTTCCTCGTATTCGGAACTGTCATGGCCAAATCCCATGGAAATATCCTGTAACTCACACTCTCCACCCTGATCACAAATGGGGCAATCGAGAGGATGATTGATTAGCAGGAACTCCATTACCGCTTCCTGCGAACGAATCGCTTCTTCGGATTTGGTAAACACTTTCATGCCGTTCGTGATCGGTGTCGCACACGCGGGAACAGGTTTTCGACCGTTTTCTACCTCAACCAGGCACATACGGCAATTGGCGGCAACAGATAATTTCTTGTGGTAGCAGAATCGCGGAATATAAATCCCCGCTTCATCAGCCACTTCAATGATCATTTTGCCATTTTCAACTTCAAATGTTTTCCCGTCGATTTCAATGGTAGCCATTGTCTAAACCTTCTCAATTATGCTGCGACGATCGAGCGTTTATGCTTAATAAAATACTCAAACTCATGATAGAAATGTTTTACGAAGCTCTGCACTGGCCAGGCAGCCGCTTCTCCTAATGCACAAATGGTGCGGCCATCAATTTTGTTGGCCACATTAACCAGTTTGTCAATGTCACCTGGCTCGCCGTGCCCCTCTCGAATGCGGTGGATTAAACGAACCATCCAGCCGGTGCCTTCACGACAAGGGGTGCATTGGCCACAGGACTCGTCCATATAAAATTCAGAAATGCGGTAGAGTGCATCCACCATACAGGTGGTTTCGTCCATAATAATCACCGCGCCCGAACCTAAACCGGACCCTGCCTTTTGAATGCTGTCATAATCCATATCCAGCCCCATCATGACATCCCCAGGGAGGACACGCATGGACGAACCGCCAGGAATAACCGCCTTGATTTTATTGCCATTACGTACCCCACCTGCCAAGTCCAGCAGCGTTTTAAAGGGGGTTCCCAGCGGAATTTCAAAATTTCCCGGCTTGTTGACATGACCGCTGACACTGAAACACTTCGTTCCGCCATTGTTAGGCTTACCGAGTTTTAGGAACCATTCACCGCCTTTTTCCAGAATGGGGGGAACGGAAGCAAAGGTTTCCGTGTTATTGATGGTTGTGGGTTTGCCGTAGAGGCCGTAATTGGCTGGAAATGGGGGTTTGAAACGCGGCATACCCTTTTTCCCCTCCAGCGAATTGAGCAAAGCAGTTTCTTCTCCGCAAATGTAAGCGCCGGCCCCCAGATGATTGTATAAATCAAAATCAACGCCGCTGCCCAGGATGTTTTTACCCAGCAGTCCCTCGGCATAAGCCTCTTTCAACGCTTGTTCTGTTCGCTCAAAAGGCAGCCAGAATTCACCGCGGATGTAGTTGTAGCCTACCGTAGCGCCCATGACGTAACCCGCAATCGCCATTCCTTCTATCAATTGATGGGGGTTATTGGTCAAAATTTCCCTGTCTTTGCATGTGCCGGGCTCTCCTTCATCCGAGTTGCACACCACATACTTTTGTACAGGGGCATTACGGTTCATGAAGCTCCACTTAAGGCCAGTCGGGAAACCCGCACCGCCGCGTCCGCGCAAGGCTGACGTTTTTAATTCCTCAATGATTTGCTGAGGTGGGATTTTTTCGCTCAGAATACGTCGCCACGCACTATACCCACCCACGCTTAGATATGATTTTAATGTCCAAGGCTCTTGCAGATGGAATGTTCGGTAACAGACTTGATTTAATTCAACCATGGCAATCACCTCTATCGTTCATTGATACTGTTCCAACACGTGATCAATTTTTTCAGGATTTAAATTCTCGTGATACTCTTTATTGACCTGCATCATCGGTGCATTAACACAGGCACCGAGGCACTCGACCGAGCGAAGGGTGAAGCGCCCATCAGCCGTTGTTTCACCAAGCTGAATGCCCAATTTGGACTTCAGGTAGTTAACCACTTCCGACGAACCCATCAATTTACAGGAAATATTAGTACACACATTAACCAAATGACGCCCGATGGGCTTGTGCTCATACATGGTGTAAAAGGTGGCAACTTCATAAACGGCAATGGCTGGCATCTCCAGATAATCGGCAACCGCGTCCATTAATTCCGGCGACAAATACCCGTGTTCCTCCTGAACGATGCGCAGGGCACTCATGACGGCGGATTGTTTTTGATCCGCTGGATATTTTGCTATCCATGCATTGATTTCACTGATCCGCTCTGCTGATATCAGTTGACAAAGTATTTTAGCTGAATGCTCAGACATGCTTCTAACCTTAAAAAACGTTTAATCCGATAGCGTCGTGTTACCGATCGATTTCACCGAAAACAATATCCTGACTGGCAAGAATTGCTACTCCATCAGCCAGCATATGGCCTCTGACCATTTCATCATATCCCGCTAAATGGGCAAAACCAGGCGCCCGAATTTTCAATCGGTAAGGTTTATTCGCGCCATCAGAAACCAAATAAATACCAAATTCGCCTTTGGGTGCCTCCACTGTGCTGTAAACCTCACCCCGCGGCAAAGAGAAGCCTTCCGTGTACAGCTTAAAGTGATGAATCAGCGCTTCCATGTCATGTTTCATTTCAACTCGTCGCGGCGGTGTGATCTTGTGATCCTCCAGTCGAACGGGACCCGGATTTTTGCGTAGCCATTCGATGCATTGGCGCATGATGCGGTTGGATTGCCTCAATTCCTCAACCCGCACCAGGTAACGATCGTAACAGTCACCGGTTTTGCCGACCGGGATATCGAAATCGACCTGATCATAAGCAGCATAAGGCTGTTTTTTACGCAAATCCCAGGCTATACCGGAGGCACGCAGCATGGGGCCACTGAACCCCCATTGCAGGGCCTGTTCAGGGGAAACCACACCGATGTCTACCGTGCGTTGTTTCCAGATTCGGTTATCGGTTAATAATGTTTCGTATTCATCAACGCACTTTGGAAAACGCTCAGTAAAAGCCCATAGAAAATCAAGGAGGCTTCCCTGACGATTTTCGTTCATTTTTTCCACTTCCCGCTCCGTGTGCCAGCGCGAGGCTTTGTATTGTGGCATACTGTCAGGAAGATCACGAGCGACTCCGCCAGGCCGGTAGTACTTGGCGTGCATACGGGCACCGGACACCGCTTCGTAACAATCAAACAAATCTTCCCGCTCACGGAAACAGTACAAAAAGACTGTCATGGCACCAATATCCAGGGCACTGGCACCTAACCAGAGCAAATGGTTAAGAACCCGTGTTACTTCATCAAATAAGGTACGGATGTATTGAGCACGCACCGGCGCTTCAATGCCCAGCAATTTTTCAATAGCAAGCACATAGGCATGCTCATTACACATCATGGACACGTAATCAAGCCTGTCCATGTAACCAATGTTTTGCAGGTAGGGTTTTGACTCGGCTAATTTTTCAGTCGCACGGTGCAACAACCCAATGTGTGGATCTGCACGGACAATGGTTTCACCCTCAAGTTCAAGAACCAGACGCAATACACCATGGGCCGCAGGATGCTGGGGGCCAAAGTTAAGCGTATAATTTTTTAGTTCAATCATGGCTCACTCCATGGTTATCAAGATAACGGTTGTCATTGCGTATTACCTTGGGGACCAGGATTCGGGGCTCTATACTGACCGGTTCATACACGACTTTTTGTTGGCGTGCGTCGTAACGCATTTCAACCTCACCAATCAAAGGGAAGTCCTTGCGGAACGGGTGTCCGATGAACCCGTAATCCGTCAGCAGCCGTCTCAGATCAGGATGACCGGAGAATAGAATACCGAATAAATCGTAAGCCTCACGCTCAAACCAGTTGGCTGATTTCCATAGCTCATGGACCGATGGAATAACCAGATTATGCTCATCAAGAAATACTTTTACACGAACGCGTTGATTTTTGACTGTTGAGAGCAGGTGATAAACTACTGCAAAGCGAGGCTTATCAAAGACAAAGGCTCTGGCTTCATGCGCCTCCACGCCACGAGAAAAACCGCTTTCAGTAGCAGCTTCCGTTTCCCAGTCATAGGAACCGTAATCGAGGTAATCCACGGCACAAACATCCATCAGCTGATCGAATGCAAAATGCTCATGTACCTTCAAATGCTCCAAGACCTGCTTTATGTGAGAAGGTTTGCACTCAATCGTAATCTCATGCGTTGCCACATCGACGGAGTCAATCAAATGGGCCAATTCGGTGTTTATTTTTTCGGCCAAGCTAGTCAGTTTAGTCATCGATAGATACCTGTGCTCGTTTATGCTTCTATTACAGGTTTACGCCTGATTTTATTCTGTAACTGGATAATGCCGTAAAGAAGCGCTTCAGCCGTTGGCGGACAGCCCGGTACATATACATCAACCGGTACAATGCGATCACAACCCCGCACGACCGAATAGGAATAATGGTAATACCCCCCGCCGTTGGCACATGAACCCATGGAAATGACCCAGCGGGGCTCAGGCATTTGGTCATAGACCTTACGGAGGGCAGGCGCCATCTTGTTGCACAAGGTACCGGCAACAACCATGACATCGGATTGCCGGGGACTGGGTCTGAAAAGAATCCCAAAGCGGTCCAAATCATAGCGGGCAGCGCCCACATGCATCATTTCTACTGCGCAACAGGCCAGGCCAAACGTCATCGGCCACATTGAACCGCTGCGCGCCCAACCCACCAGCTTCTCAACGGAGGTTGTGACAAAGCCCGTTTTTTGCAATTCTGCAACAGCCATAGCAAGCCTCTAAAATAATATACCTTGGTTTAATAACACGTTGCCGCAGGCCTCAACCCGGGATGAATAAAAAATAATCATTCCCATTCAAGAGCGCCCCGCTTCCATTCGTAGATAAAGCCAATGATCAGCAGGCCGAGAAAGATCATCATTGCTGAGAAACCAAACCAGCCTATCTCACGCAATACCAGGGCCCAGGGGAAGAAAAAAGCAGTTTCCAGATCAAAGATAATAAAGAGTATAGCAACCAGATAAAATCGAACATCGAAAGGAATGTGGGAACTTTCAAACGCATTAAAACCGCACTCATAGGGCGCGTTTTTAGCAGAATTCGGTTGATGTTTGGAAAACAATGACGCGGCAGTAATCATAGCAATGCCTAAAGCCAAGGCTATGATAATAAAAACAAATATTGGTAAGTATTGTGATAGCATCATTCATATCGCTCGGATAAATGGTGCCGAAGGCCGGACTCGAACCGGCACGGCTTACGCCACCGCCCCCTCAAGACGGCGTGTCTACCAATTCCACCACTTCGGCATATTTAGTTATTCTTTTCCGTTTTTACTGCTATCAACCGGCACCGGAATCGCACTATTTGGCGCGCTGATTGGTTGAGGAATGGCTTGTTGTTCTGCCTTTTGGTATTGCGTGGATACCATGTAGGACAGGAACAAACTTGTCACAAAAAATGTCAACGCCAAACCGCCGGTCAATTTGAACAGAAATCCTCCGGTACCCTGGCTGCCGAAAACGGTATTTGATGCGCCTGAACCAAACGCAGCACCAATATCGGCGCCCTTTCCATGCTGTATCAACACCAGTCCAATCAGGACCATGGCGACCAGCACATGAATGATTAAAATTAATTGATACATTTAACAATTTCCACAAACTGTTGTGCATTAAGGGATGCACCACCAATTAAACCACCGTCGACATCCGGCATGGAAAACAACGAGGCTGCATTTTTTCCATTCACACTTCCGCCATAAAGCAGCGGTAATGCAGCAGCGTCTTCCTTGCTGAATTCACTCACTAATTCTCTAATAAACCCATGCATTTCCTGAGCTTGCTCAGGGCTTGCTGTCTGACCAGTGCCTATTGCCCACACGGGTTCATAAGCGATGACCGCATTGTCAAAACAGGCCGAGCTTTTTTTAGCTATGGCTAAAAGCTGACGAGTTAATACGTCTTTTGTTTTTCCTTGCTGGCGCTCTTCTAGCGTCTCGCCCACGCAAAGAATGGGTATCATACCATGATCTTTTACATGGTGGTATTTATCAGCAACAAATTTTTCGCTTTCACCGAAAAGATGTCTTCTTTCCGAATGACCTACCAACACATACCGGCATTGGTAATCGCTAAGCATTGGGCTGGAAAGTTCACCTGTATAAGCACCCGCATTCGCTGGATAAACATTCTGCGCGCCCCAGCCAATGCCACTGCCCTGCAGAAGTTCCTGCACCAGAGGCAAATAAATGGCAGGCGGAATCACCGCACAATCCATGCTGTGGCTTAATACAGGCAGTTGCTGAATGAGGTCTTTAAGCAGCTGGGTAATGGTGGTGACTGTACCATTCATCTTCCAGTTCCCGGCTACAATTTTTTTCCTCATTGCCACTCCAGTTAATAACCGGGGCAATATACCTCAATGTTGTTCGAAATCCTAGTATTTTGCTTGATTTTTATGAATTGCTCCGTTAATTATAGAAATTGAGCTTCTTTTCAGTCCAGGCTGTACTCAGGGATTGACTTATTTGTATTGAGGAGAATCGCATGAAAGAGGAACTCAGAGCCCTGGCAGCTCAACTTCTTACCTCATCACCGAAGAACTTCCTTTCGTTCTATAACCTATTGATCCATTATGATCATTTATTCAATGCAGAGAGCAGCCCACCTGAGGAAGTCAAGGCATTATGGCTGTTTCTTCATGACTTCAGGGACTTGCTGCAACGCTGGAAAGGCAATGCGGACAAGCAGGCAGCAATCGCTGCGATCAATGACGAGAAAAAGCAGAACCAGAGGGAAATCAGGCTGATTAGGGACAACCTCAAGTCCCATAATCTGGAAAGTCGCAAGACAAAAAGCCAGCTGGAAGAACCTTATCAGCAACTCTATGAAATCTATGCCAAACTGCAATACCAGAAAGACCCCATACTGGCTCTGCCAATGTATACCGGTCTTCGCGAACGCGAGGTATTGATCTCAGGACTTGAAGAAACCCTCACCAGGGAATTGAATAACATTAAATTTAACGATCTCAAACTCATTCTTAATAGGAACTGGTTGAGAATCAGCGACATTCAGCGGCAGTTAAAAGAGCTCAATATCACACTGATCTCGTACAATGACATACGCCTTCTGAGGAGCGAGCTGGAGAATATCCAGGGTCAGATTATCGGGCATGAACGGTATCTTCATGAATTTACCCGCTACTCGCAGCGTTTAAAGGAATCGCTATCCCATCAGGAACTTTCAAATACCATCAAACAGTTAAGCGACGAACTTGAAGCATCACAACAAACGCTCAAAATGCTGGATAAAGACATTGAGCAATTCACTCTTCCCGCTGACGTAAAACGGGATCTTGCCTATTTGTTTGATCAAGCACCGGACAAGGAGAACCTGCTCTACATAAAAGGTTGGCAACAAGTCATCAGTACGTCCAGTTTAAATCCATTAGCCTGGATGAACTGGTTAAATAATAAGAACTATGCCCAGAATGTCCAGAGCATGGAGCAGCATTATTCCTACCTTTCGCTTTTACTCAAACGGTACAAACTGCAAGCAGCCATTGAATCACTCAGCAAAAGAAGGGACGATGCGCAAACGATGCTACCTGAAGCCCCTAAGGAAGGGCAGTCTGAGTCTGCACCCGATTCTCTCAATCGGACTATCATTCAGCTTATCCAATCGTATGAGCCGTCCTATTCCAGCGAGAACAGCAGCAGCCTCGAATTAAAGCAGGCGCTTGACAGGCTCAGTCTCGCCGCATCAGGCAACATAGGTCTACTCGGCAAGGGCTTGAAACTGGTCCAGGAGCTATGCGATTTACTTTCGGAAAACACCCGCCTGCGCACTCACAATAACATTATCCATGGCAATGAACTTCAGTTAACGCCGACGCAAATTAAAGAGTTGACGGAGAAAACCCCGGCCCGGAAAGTTCGTATTGAGGAGCTGATTGGGCAAATTAGTCAGTGTAAAGATTATTTAGCTCGAATGCAGCAGGTAACCTTGTCAGACACCCACACAATGAACCTTAATTTACGGGTTATTAAGTTAAAGCGTCGGCAAAAAGAATTGCGGGAGGAGTTAGAGCGCCTGCCGCTACCCCATGAGTTGACCCTTGAACAGAGCCAGCTGGAGACAGCGCTCGAACTGAATCTGAAGCAACTGAAAATCTTATTGCCTGAGCCGGTTAAGGACACAGTCGAAGATGCTATTGAGAATCATCCTTTGCCGCTTAAACAGGAGATTGAGTACCATCATAAACTGGATGTGATGCACCAGAACATTCTGCCGCTGCTTCAGGGTCTGGATCAGGGGTTGATTCACTGGTACCAAAACCTGTATATCGCTCTGCGCTCCCAGGCCAATGACAAAAAGCGTTATTATCAGGCCGCTCAGCTGTTAAGGGATATTCATTTTGAATTGGAATACCCTCATCCGACAACCCCACACGCCGTACTTCTGGCGTATCAAACCCTCACCCCAAACCCGGATAAAGACTGCGCGCTCTTGCTTAAGCTAAAGCCTCCGGTACCGGTGATGGATACAAAGCCCGACGAGGTCAAATTACCCGCCTTAAAAACGCGACTTGACAACCTGTATGCCCATCAGGCCGGACTGCAGAATAAGCATCCGCGAGAAGCTAAATTACTGGAGCAGGCAACCATCAATCTGCATCAGTTGGCCCATGTCGCGGAGGCGAATGAGAAAAGAGAAGACCTCCAGGACATAACGGAATGCCTGGTCGACCCCCGTTATGAAAGCCTGCAAAGGCATCGCGGTTTTTTGAAGATCGTGGAGACGCTTGCTCAGTTTATAACCCAGCTGCTTAGGATGATTTCACCCAGGGCGAATGACCATCGGCATCGCTTTTTCTTTGTACCGACTTGTTCGTCACAGCTGCTGCAAGCCACCCGCCAGGAATTAATCAGCTGCCCCGCTTAGGGCAACGGTTGATTTTTATGCGTGCCCTTTTCAAAGGATACAATTTCATCGCGCAGCCACTGCGCGTGACGTGCGACTTCCTGTTCATCGATGCCTTCCACCATCACCCGAAGCAAAGGTTCAGTCCCTGATGGGCGCAACAGCACGCGCCCATTGTTATTCAACTGGCGGCTGACATTATCAACCAAATGAGTAATGTTTGGATGGCTGGCCAATTCAGAGGCATCGCTGGTCTTAATGTTAATCAGGGTTTGCGGTAACAACTGAATGCCTTCCGTGAGCTCTTTTAGCGATTTATCCTGCTTCACCATACAGGCTAAAACCTGCAAGGACGCAATGATACCATCGCCTGTCGTGGTTTTATCCAGGCAAACAATGTGCCCTGAAGGCTCGCCGCCAATTTTCCAATCCTTTTCTTTCAATGCTTCCAGTACATAGCGGTCGCCAACCTTGGCACGCAGAAACGGAATCCCCATGGTTTCAAGGGCCTTCTGCAATCCAAAATTACTCATCTGCGTACCTACCACGCCCCCTTGCAGCATACCGCGCTGATGCCGTTCCCGGGCAATGATATAAATGATTTGATCCCCATCAACGACATTGCCCTCGGCATCCACCATGATGCAACGATCGCCATCACCATCCAAAGCAATGCCCAGGTCAGCGCGCGATTGCAGGACACGCTGGCGTAATATTTCGGGCGACGTGGAACCGCAATGGGCATTGATATTAAAACCATCCGGCTCATCTCCGATGGCAATCACTTCAGCCCCAAGCTCACTGAACACATTCGGGGCAATGTGGTAGGTAGCGCCATTGGCACAATCAACAACCAGTTTAATTCCCGACAAGCGCGTCATGGAAGGAATGCTGGATTTGCAGAACTCAATGTAACGGCCAGCCGCATCGTTGATGCGTCGTGCTTTTCCCAAATGCCGCGCCTCTGCAGTTTGTAAGGGTTTTTCTATTTCTGTCTCAATGGCAAGCTCCATGGCATCTTCAAATTTACTGCCGTCTGAAGAGAAAAATTTAATGCCGTTGTCCTCAAAAAGATTATGAGACGCACTGATAACAATGCCAGCATTGGCCCTTAGTGTTTGGGTAAGGTAAGCAATTCCGGGCGTAGGCATCGGCCCCAACAGGGCCACATCGACACCCGCCGCCGCCAACCCGGCTTCAAGCGCGGATTCAAGCATGTACCCAGATACCCGCGTGTCTTTGCCGATGATGACTTTTTTACGCTGTTCATTACCCAACACCCGGCCTAAAGCCCATCCCAATTTCAGGATGAACTCAGGATTGACACTGGACAATCCAACCCGTCCCCGAATTCCATCTGTACCAAAGTATTTTCGTTGATTCATCCTTATTACCTCACTCATTCTCTGCCTGTACAATAGCGTCAATCATCGACAAGGCCTGATTGGTTTCATCCACATCGTGGGTTCTGATGATTGCCACTCCCTGCAATCCGGCAAAAACTGCCACAGCAATACTGCCAATCAGCCGATCCTCTACCGCTTTATTCAATACCGCCCCTAGCGTACTTTTACGCGAAGCGCCCAGCAACAGCGGCAATCCATGCCGTTGAAAACGCTGAATATGTTTTGTAAGCCACAAGTTATGCTGAACAGACTTACCGAAACCAAATCCTGGATCAAGAATAAGGTGCTGCGGAGCAATACCCGCCTGGATGCATCGTTCAATGCGGTCAATGAAGAAATCATTGATTTCATCCACTACATCTTTACTATAGTAGGGATTTTCCTGCATGGTTTCCGGTATGCCCTTCATGTGCATCAAACACACTGGAACATTTAACTCTGCTGCCGCCGCCATAGCGCCTTCCTCGGAAAGCGCTTTTATATCATTAATCAAATTGGCACCTGCCGCAACAGCCGCCCGCATAAC
Organism: Legionella sp. MW5194; assembly: GCF_016864235.1. Lineage (NCBI taxonomy): Bacteria > Pseudomonadati > Pseudomonadota > Gammaproteobacteria > Legionellales > Legionellaceae > Legionella > Legionella sp. MW5194. The sequence goes on along the minus strand of NZ_CP045732.1, from coordinate 338,536 downwards.
CTCTGCCTTAGTGGTATCAATCGATAGGCAAATATCGCTTTCCTGACGTATCTTTTCTATTACGGGAAGCACGCGATCCAACTGTTCCTGGATTGACACCGCACGGGCACCCGGTTGCGAAGACTCGCCGCCTAAATCAATCAAATCCGCACCGGCATCCTTCATGACCAAGGCTTGTTGCAATGCAGCGTCCGGATTGAGGTAACGCCCGCCGTCGGCAAAGGAATCCGGGGTAATATTCAACACCCCCATCAGGAGGGGCTTGGCAGAAACAGGGATAGAATAGGTCCTGGCATAATGAGTAAGCCAATTTAAAAACTCGCTGTTATTCACGTTTCTCTCAGGATAGGGGGATGGTAATGAACAGAGCGGGTAACCTTAAAGCGGACTAAAGGCGCTTTAAGGTTACTTCCGGTTAATGTTCTCCCGCAGGATGATCAACCGTTTTTCCATTAATGGGTTTATTGGATTCACCGGTTTCAGGGGAGTTTTTTTCTATGCGTTTGGTTTCATCCCAGTCTTCAGGAGGGGTAGGCTCCTTGCCTGCCATGATTTCACTGATCTGATGGGTATCTATCGTTTCATATTTGATCAAGGCCTCCGCCATGACGTGCAATTTATCCATGGCCGCAACCAGTATGCTTCTGGCACGCTCGTAGTTTCTGTCAATGATTTTTCTTACTTCTTCGTCAATGTGCTCGGCGGTTTTGTCGGATACTTCTTTACGCTGGCTGACGCTGCGCCCCAGGAAGACTTCCCCTTCTTCTTCGCCGAAGGTTAAAGGACCCAAGTCAGACAAGCCCCAACTGGTCACCATCTTACGGGCAATTTCTGTGGCCCTCATGATGTCGTTCGATGCGCCGGTCGTTACGCTTTCAGCACCAAAAATAAGCTCCTCGGCAATTCGACCACCAAACAAGCTGGATAACTGACTTTCCAGACGCCGCTTGCTGTGGCTGTAGCGATCCTGCTCAGGCAGAAACATGGTCACACCCAATGCACGTCCGCGAGGGATAATGGTTACTTTGTAAACGGGATCATGCTCAGGCACGGACAGCCCGACAATCGCATGACCGGCCTCGTGATAAGCCGTCAGTTTTTTCTCGTTTTCATCCATCACCATGGAACGCCGCTCGGCACCCATCATGATTTTGTCTTTGGCTTTGTCCAGTTCAACCAGGCTGACTTTGCGTTTATTGGCGCGAGCTGCAAACAAGGCGGCCTCGTTAACCAGATTGGCTAAGTCGGCTCCGGAGAAGCCCGGCGTACCGCGAGCGATAGGCAGGATCTCCACATGCTTTTCCAACGGAACTTTTTGCAGATGCACTTTGAGGATCTGTTCGCGTCCGCGTATATCAGGTAAAGGAACGACAACCTGTCTATCAAAACGACCAGGTCGAAGCAGGGCTGGATCAAGCACGTCAGGGCGGTTGGTGGCAGAAACCACAATCACTCCTTCATTCCCCTCGAAGCCATCCATTTCCACCAGCAGCTGGTTCAAGGTTTGCTCCCGTTCGTCATGGCCACCGCCAAGTCCTGCACCGCGATGGCGACCGACCGCATCAATCTCGTCAATAAAGATAATACAGGGTGCGTGTTTCTTCGCCTGTTCAAACATATCACGTACACGGGAAGCCCCCACACCCACAAACATTTCCACGAAATCAGAACCTGAAATGGTAAAAAAGGGCACTTTGGCTTCACCGGCAACAGCCTTGGCCAACAGGGTTTTACCCGTTCCCGGGGGACCAACCAGCAATACGCCGCGAGGGATACGACCGCCCAGATTCTGAAACTTGGTTGGGTCCCTTAAGAAATCAACTAATTCCTTCACTTCTTCTTTGGCCTCATCCACCCCCGCAACATCGGCAAACGTCACTTTAACCTGATCTTCACCCAGCAGGCGCGCGCGCGAACGTCCAAACGACATGGCCCCTCGACCGCCGCCACCTTGCATTTGTCGCATAAAAAAGAACCAGACCCCAATCAGCAAAAACATCGGGAACCAGTTAATAAACACATGAACCAGGAAACTTTCCTGTGGTTTTTCCTGGCCGCTGACATCCACCTTGCCTTTCAATAATTCACCGAGCAGGGCATCATCCTGTAGTGGCATGTAGGTTACAAAACGTTGGTTCTTTTTAGTCATGCCCTTGATGACTTTACTGTCTTCAATGGTCACTGAATTGACGTTACCCTGTTCCACTTCTTTAAGGAACTGGCTGTAGGATAATTTTTGAGTGTCAGCGTGCCGTGGCCCAAAATTGCTGAACACTGAAACCAGTACAATAGCAACAATTAGCCACAGAATCAGATTTTTTACCATGTCGTTCAAAGTATTAACCTCAATTGTACGTATTTCTACGTCGTTAGAACGATAAAGTTACTATAAATTATAGCCCTTCGCCAGCAAATAGGTTTCTCGCGAGCGAGAACGTGAGGCCATTGGTTTACGAATAACTACTTTTTCAAATCGGGTGCGGGCCTGTTTAATCAACTCATCAAACCCGGCACCATGAAATATTTTTATCAGCATTGAACCACCCGGCTTAAAGGTCTTGTCGGCAAAATCAAAGGCTAATTCCGCAAGATACATCGCCCGCGGAATATCGACAGCGGCCGTACCGCTCATATTTGGGGCCATATCGGATAAAAGCAAGTCCACACTGCGTTCAGGGATTAAATTCGTTAATTGATGCAGCACGTCATCTTCACGGAAATCACCCTGGATGAAATCGACATCAGGCAAGGCATCCATGGGTAGAATATCCAGGGCAACAATACGTCCATGGCCCTCAAGTTTTTGGCTGACGTATTGAGTCCAGCCGCCCGGGGCGGCACCCAGGTCAACCACCGTCATGCCCGGGCGGAGCAGATGTTCTTTAACATCCACTTCCTTCAATTTATAGACAGCGCGGCTTCGATACCCTTCTGATTGCGCTTTTTTGACATAAACGTCATCAAAATGTTCTTGCAACCATCGCTTACTGCTTTTGGAACGTGGCATACTGAAAAATGAAATGGAAAACTCAGCCTATCATACTTAAATTTACTACCTTTTCCCAGCAAAACGTGCAATAATTCGCCATTTATTTTCTCAGGATCCCCGAGTGAACTCTGCGTTTAAACAGGCCCTAAAAGCCAAAGCCCATCATTTAAAACCCGTCATCTTGATTGGTGCCAAGGGGTTGACCCCTCCCGTTATTGAAGAAACCAGCCACGCCCTTGATGCGCATGAACTGATTAAAGTAAAAATTAATGGCGCTGAAAAGGAAGATCGTGAAGTCATGATTCACGATCTCTGTGACGCCTTGCAGGCCGAACTCATTCAGGTCATTGGCAATACGGCTGTGATTTACCGCAAAAAGGACGATTGAACGCAGCCTCGCAGGACTCTTTCCTAACCCCTTCTCCAGAGAGGAGGACCTTTACACAGTCCCCCGTGGATAGGCTGCGTAAGTCCCCTCTGGTGACATTCCTCGTACTTCGCGAGGAATGCGAGGAGAATAGTTCCGATACCATGAAATCTCTCTTGAAAATGAGAATGATTATCATTTATATTTAATCCATCTTTGTTGATGGAATTCAGACTATGGCACTTGCATACGGTAATTTTCATGATTTAAGTCATCAATTACGCTTCCTGTTATTTGAGGTAGGCATCGGCCTTCCGCAAAGCGCCGTGGATCATTACATCACGGTCGCTCACCGTGACTGCCTGCAGCGTCTTAAACAGGCGGCTAACCTGGAACAACTGGTTTTAGCCCCTCCAAGCCATCATGTTCATGATTGGCTTGATTTATTGAAAGACAGAATGAAACAGACTCACCCGGCCAGCGCCTTTTATCACTGGCAGACCTTGCGTCAGGAACTCAATGAAAGCATCGCCAATGAAGCACTGGCCTTAGCCTATCGTCAACGCTGGCAGGCCGATTTAAAAAGGCAGCTCCATGGCCAAACGTTCTGGAACTGGCTAAATCAACGTGGCACACAAGAGAGCATGGAGCTGCTGGAGCAATGGGGGTGCTCAGGCCATCCTCATCATCCCAATTTTCGTTGTAAAATCGGATTTAACCGTCGCGAAGTCATGCAATATTCGCCAGAATTCAATGCCCGGGTGGCCATCCATTGGGGCGCGTTACGGCGCGATCGGGCTTACGTAAGCCATGGCCGCATGGATTATCAGTCCCTGCTGCAACGTCAGTTTCCCCATGAATATCAACGCTGGCGGGATAATCTCTGCTTTAATCAGATGAATCCAGAAGACTATTACCCATTGCCCATCCATCCCTGGCAATGGCGTAATAAAATTCAGAGCCTGTGTGCTACCCTACTCGATAATAAAGAATTACTTTTAATTCCTTATCATCAACTCACGCGCCCTTCCATGTCTTTTCGCACCATGATGACGCAAGGCGACAAAAGCGGCCATTTAAAGTTGGCAGCCGCGGTGCACACCACCTCGGCGCTGCGAACCGTTTCTCCGGCTTCGGTGGACAACGGCCCTGTCTTATCCTCCTGGATTAAGGAACTACTGCAGAGACACGATGACTATCGAGGGACACTTTTTTTAGCCGGTGACCTCGCTGGAATCAATGTCAATCATGCCGCTATCCCCTCCCATCAACGAAATCAGACCGCGCTACTGCTGCGGGAAAACCCGGTTGCTTTTGTGCAGCATGAAACACAACGCTTAATCCCGCTTGCCGCACTTCTGACCAAATCACCTGCAGAATCCCATCCTTTGCTGCTTGAAATCATTGAAGCCAGTGGTCTGTCGCTGCGTGAGTATTTTACTGTTTACTGCCGCCTGGTGCTTGCCGGCCAACTGCATCTGATGATGCACTACGGCATTGCCATGGAAAGCCACCAGCAAAATACCTTAATCCGTTTTGACGATCACCTGCCTTCAGCCCTGGTTATACGTGACCTTGGGGGAATCCGCCTGGCCACCCACCCGGTTTACGACCACGTCGCCAAACCCCGTTTGCATCCCGACTCAACCTTAGCCAGCCCTCAGCTTGACGTGGTGTGCGATAAATTCATCCATGGCAATCTGCAAAGCAATCTGGCCCATGTGATCGCGGTTCTTCATCAACAGGGTCAGGTTGCAGCCTGTGAATTATGGCACCAGGCAAGTACCGAATTAAAGCGTTTGTTCGCCGAACTGGCTCCCACGGTTTCAGCTGCTCTTGCTGATTGGTATTATCAAAAAATTCTAGTCAGGCCATGGCCACATAAAAGCCTGTTATCCATGCGGCTGCAAGGAAACCAGGATGACTTGTTTACCTTTGTCGCCAACCCATTGAGTTCATTCTCATGAGCAAGCGTTTAGAATGGATCCTTCTCGTAAGCCAGTTCGTTATGCTGCTTGCGATGGAAATGACAAACCCGTTTCTTCCCCTGCTGGTTGCAAGCCAATCCAGTTCCCTTAAAGCCGCCGTTATTTACAGCACCTTGGCTCTGGCACTGCCCATGGTAGCCAACATTATCATGGGGCCTTTGTGGGGTCGGCTGGCGGATCGCTGGGGATACAAACGGATGTTAATGCGGGCGGCCTGGGCCCTGGTTTTCTGTCAGGGTTTGATGCTTGCTGCCAATTCGGCTTCAGCCATCCTCATTGTCCGTGTTATTCAAGGCGGCTTTGCGGGATTCATTGTCGCCATGCAGACCTATGCCCTATCCCTCTGCGACTGGCACCGTAAAAGCCGGCAATTGGCGCGTCTGCAATCCGCCAAAGCCGTCGCCACCACCATCGCAGGCCTTGTTGGCGGTTTATGCCTGACGTACACCGGTTATCGCGGTCTCTACAGTACTGCCTTGCTGCTCAGTCTGATGACGGCACTGGTCATGCAAAAGCAGTTGCCGGACTCAGGCTGCCAACAGGTCAATTTCCCCCTGAAAAAAGGCGCGCCGTTCATCTCCTTAAGACTTTTTACCAGCGTCATTGGTCTATTGATTCTATTGACTCAAATGGCCAAATGTTTAACTGATCCCGTCTTTTCGGTGGCGATTGCCCGCTTGCTTAACGCGGATGCCGTGTTCATCGGCCTGCTTTATTCTCTCCCTGCCGTGTCAATGCTTCTGGTTTCGGAGTGGTGCGGGCGGCAATTTGATCAATGCCGTCTACACCCGGAACGGATTAAATATTATTTATTAGGCTTTTCCTTATTGGGTGCACTCACCCTGCTGGCACAGGGTTTGTTTATTAACCGGTTCAGCCTGATTAGTCTGCGTCTTCTTTGGGGCGTGGTGCTTGCAGCACTTTTACCTGCCTTGTTTACCCTAATCAGTGACAGGCATCCACAACAGGGCTATGCCCTGGGCGTGGCCAACTCGTTAGCCAAACTCGGTAATTTAACGGGTCTTTGCCTTGGTGGGTATCTGGCTGGGTTTATGTCCCTTGCGCAATTGTTTTTAGTGGTTGCCGCGCTTTATGCCGTGATGGCCTTGATTGCCTCGGCCGTGCTGCTGCCGCACCGATCTCCACTCCAGTCCGCTGTTGAGGTGCCATGATGAGAAAATCAGCCTGGATCATGATTTTATTGACCTGGTTCCTGGGCAATATGAGCATCCATTTTATAACCCCGGCATTGCCGCAACTGGCTGCTTTTTTTAACGTGTCCCCACGGGTCGCCCAATTAACCATCAGTTTTTTTTTAGCCGGTAAAGCGGTCAGCATGCTATTATGGAGCCAACTGTCAGAGCGCTTTGGCCGTAAGCCTATCTTTATCTCAGGCCTATTACTTTACACCCTCAGTAACTGGCTTTGTTCATTCAGTCATTCCGCGCTTTTTTTCCTTTCGTGCCGTTTTATTCAGGGCGTTGCGGTAGGCGCCACCTTGCTCATGGGTCGGGCGATGGTGAATGACACCCATGATGAACAAAAAGCTACCCGGCAATTTGCTTTTTTATTTTCGTTAGCCGGTTTGTTTATCTGCTTTCTGCCTTTTATAGGCGGGCGTATCCATCAGTATTGGCCCTGGCAGACTGCCATGCTCATCATGGCCGCTTATGGATTATTGTTGTTATGCCTTACTGCCCGCATCGACGAAACCCACACTGCACCAAGCGGTGCTTTGACGTTGCGGCAAACAATTAACCTGGTTTTTCACAACGCCCTGTTTGTGCGTTACCTGCTTGTATCGGCTTTTATGATGGCCGGCGAATCGGCATTTAATACCAGCGCGTCCTTTATTTTAATCCAGGGCGGGGGATTGAGCGTCAGCCAGTATGGCACCATTAAAACACTCATGGCCATCATGCACTTGCTGGGAACAGGGGCTTGCGGCTGGCTTATCCGTTATTTCAGTAGCGCCCAACTGGTGATGCTGGGCGTGCGTTTTTTTGCTGCCAGCGCCTTGCTGATGGTTTTCTTTTCATGGATGGATGCCAGCCTCGGATTTCTCTTCATTTTACCCATGATGGTGTATTATTTCGGCACAGGTTTTATCGTCGCATCGAGCACCGCCGCGTCGGTACGTCCTTTTCCGCGGCACATGGCCACCGCACTGGCATTGACCCTGTTCTGTCAGTTTGCGTGTTCCGCGCTATTCAGTTTAATCAGCAGCCTGCTCAGTATTCAGCGTGTTGTGCCGTTTATGTGCCTGATGAGCTTGATTGGGATTTGCAGTTTAATAACAGGCTCCGGTCTTTCGCCTAACAAATCACCTTCGCAACAAGGTGACAGTCGCGGCAGGATTGTATAAACTTGAGGGCGATAATAGAATCGTGGCAGCAAGGCGCAGCCTTGCTTTTGCTGGCCAAAAACAAAAGGTCAATAAATTATTGTGTCTCACCCGATACTAAAACATATTCCTAATGCATTGACCGTATTACGGCTGATATTGATTATTCCTTTTTTGGTTTATCTTTATCGTAAAAATTACCCGATAGCCTTTTACGTGTTCATGCTTGCCGGATTTACCGATGGCTTTGACGGCTGGCTGGCGAGGCATTTCAGCTGGCAGAGCCTTTTGGGCTCGTTCATTGATCCACTGGCGGATAAACTATTAATTGCCTCCAGCTTTATTTCCTTAGCCTTGATTGGGCAACTGCCCTGGTGGTTGGTTATTCTGGTTTTTTTACGGGATTTCACTATTTCGATGGGCGTCTTGGCCTGGTATTTGTTTGTGCAGCGTCAGTTGGATTTTGAGCCTACCGGACTCAGTAAAATCAACACCACTTTACAGCTGGCATTGGTTACTGTTTGTCTTTTCGAGCTGGCTTTTTTTCCCATTACTGATTATTTAATTCAGACCTTAATCATCCTGACTGCCATAACTACAACAGCCACTTACATTCATTATGTCTGGACCTGGAGTAGGAAAGCCTGTATTGCCAACCGTTCGCCTCAATGAATAATCAGCAGTTAGCCTTAGCCATTCAATTAAATCACCAAGCCAATTTAACAACCTTTTGCTGGGGTGAGGAAAACCGTTTAATCAGGCAGCAGATTGAAGCCATGTTAAACGGCAAAGGGGAACGCTTTCTCTACCTCTGGGGAGCGAAGGGATGCGGTAAATCCCATTTGCTGCAAGCCTGTTGTCAATTGCATTCTCAGGCTATCTATCTTCCATTGGATGTCTTAAAAGAATGGGGGCCAGCCAGTATTGAAGGCATGGCAGACCATGATTTAATCGCCTTGGATAATATTGATGCGATAGCCGGGGATGCGGCCTGGGAAGAAGCCTTGTTTCATCTTTACAATCAGGTTCGCGATCGAACGGAAGCAACGCTATTAATCAGCGGACAGCACCCTCCAGCATCGTCCCCCATTCAATTGCCCGATTTGCGTTCACGCCTTGCCTGGGGATTGGTGCTGCAGCTTAGGGAATTAAATGATGAATTGAAAATCAGCGCTTTGCAACAACAGGCCGAGAAGCGGGGATTTCACTTAAACAGCAGCGTTGCGCTTTTTTTGATTAATCGCTGCGGACGTAACATGCATGAATTACAACGCATCCTGGATAAACTCGATGAAGCATCGTTGGCCGCACAAAGACGAATTACTGTCCCTTTCGTAAAAAAAATACTCGGCGTTTGACTTTTTTGAAGAGGCATTACTATAGTAAATCCTTTATGTCTTTTTCCAGGGAGGGAAAATGGACACGGGAGCTATTCTACGGACTGACTTGTTCAGTACGGAGCAGGGAGAAGCATTGCCTTCGCTGCTTGTTCAAAATCTGGAACGATTCACCCGCAAGCATTACCTGATTCCGGATGCCATGCAGTTCAATAATGCTGTTTTAGGAGCCGGCAAGCCAGGTGATTTGGCTGTTTTTTATGGGCATCATGATCGTATAATCGGCTTTATGCGCGTTTACCGGCAACTGTTTTGCATGGATGCCAGAGACTACATTGTTTTTCTAGGCGGGACTTACCATGATCAACGGCTGAATATTTGTTACAGTGCGGCCAAAATCGGACTCATTCAGGCCATGAAGTACAAATTGAGTCACCCTGAGCAGGAACTGGTGTTTTTCTCCAATGTCAATACACCAACCAAGTACCAGTTTTTGTCGACCATGAGCGAGATATACTATCCGCGACCGCAAAAACCTGTTCCCGGGTCGATTCTTCAATTGGTAAACAAGCTCAAGGCATGCAATCACTGGCAATCAGCCGACCATCATCCCATGGTAATCACCAATCAATTGGCGGTCCTTGATCCCGAGTTGCCGCTTGTTGAGCAGAATGAATTGACAGATTATTATCACAGCATCAATCCCGAGTACCGCAAAGGCCACTCCCTATTGGTTTACCTGCCGCTTAACCTGGCCACCATAGGCCATGGTATCCGGCAGGTGGTGACTAACTCGCCTCATTTAATGAGTTCCGAGTGCTGTTAGGTGAACACCTGGTTGTTGCTGGCTTGTTCACGGGTATAAGTGGCATTGACCACGGCAGCGGATAAAGCGGGTTTGGTCTGGGCAGTAGGAAACAGGCTTAGCGCCACTAAAGGTGATTCTTTTTTCTCATCCAGTGGATTTGGTTTTTTCTTCTCATCGGCCAACTCGACTGATTCTGCCGATAAGACATTAGTGGGTTTTTCTACCGGAACACGAATTGGTTCGGCATCCGGTCTTAAAAGAGCCAATTCCAACTGTGACACTTTTTGTTCAAGCTTGCCTTTTGCTTTCTTTTCAAGACCCAACGCGTTACCTAATTCATTAACACGCTGTGTTTCCTTTTCCAAAGCGGACTGTAATCTTAGATTTTCTTGTCTCGTTTTTTCGAGCAGCTTTTTGGTTTCCTCCATTTCCTTTAATTTTTCCTGAGCCTCTTTAAGCTGGTTTCCCCTATCAACTGCTGCATCGGTTGCCTTTTCTTTTTCAAAAATGACTTTCTGCATTTCTTCGCTTGCCTGAGTCAGATTTTTTCCCAGACGTTCGTTGTCGATAACCAATTCATTGTTGTGGGTACGGAAATGCTCCACGTCTTTTTTTAGTCTGCCAATGGTTTCATTTGCGCCTACTTGAGCACTCTTTTCTTTATCAAGTTCCTCTTGAGTACGTGAAACAACTGTTAATTGATTTTTTTGATGGTTGATGTTATCAAGCAGGCTCTGCATTTCCAGATTTTCATCGTGATTCTCTGATTTATCAGTTAACTTATCAATTTTTTCTTTATCAAGTCCAATCATTCGACCAATGAGGTTTTCAATACCGGGACGCTCGACAAACCAGTAGACGGCAAGTGCTGCCAGACCAACGCCCACACTGACTAAAATAATAGGCCAGAACGTGGCGGAAACGCTGGCTCCAATAGCGCCGGCAATGGCTAAAGCCACTGTTTGGCCCGCAAAAAAACCACCGCTGAAAAAAATGACCCCGGTGATTGCCGCTGTCACCAATTTGGCGGCTTTAAGGACCGGCCTCTCCAATGACTTTTTCAACGTTTCTGCGTCTTTTAAAATTTCTTCCCGATGTGCCTTTAAAGCCTCGATCAACTGTATGTATTCTTCAAGTTCCTCAGAGGCTTGCTTCTTGCGCCATTCTGAATTAATTTTTATACGCAGTGCCTTAATGGACTCAAGTTCTTTGATGTAGAGATCAACCATCTTCGGCGCGCTTTTCAAATTCACACCCAGATTATGGGAGATCTCGACTAAGTCAAACGCATAAAAAACCAGAATGGACAGAACTGAAAAGACTGTACCGGCGACAAAAATACCCACCGTAGGCAGATTAAAAATACCCAATAAAGCGGTGATGCCATCGAAACCTTCACAACCAAAAAAGACGGTGCCCGCAACAACCAAAAGAATGAGTTTGAGCTTGTTAAACCAATTGGACTTTTTCTTTTCTGCAATTTTATTGACTTGTAACGCTTTCTCCATGTCTTTTAAGTGGGCTGCAATCAGCGCTTCAACATAGTACCGCTCTTTATCTTTCATCTTTTGAGACGTGAGCGCAAACAACCCTTGTAAATCCTGAAGCCCAGCCTTTGCAGGCTCAGACTTTGAGCTGTCTGATTCCTCTAAAAAAACAGCAGGAACTAGTTTATTCAGGTTAATACCCGCCTTTTTGGCCTTGGCAATTACCTTTAATGTCGCTTTTCGGGTTACAGGAGGTAAACTCACGTCAGTACTCCACTGGATTAGGTTAATTCACTGCGAGCAGTGCATACCCAGGATCATACTGAATGTTTATTAAACAAATATTAACTAGCGCATGGTATTGAAATAAAAATTAATACAAACATACTGGGGGGAGAATTCAGAACAAGAAAGGACGTGTGCGAAGAATAGCAAAGAGTGATGAGAGCTGATTTCTTCTTTGCCACTCCACTGTACATTGGAATAGGCCCTCAAGTCATGGTACAGGCGTCTACTCCGCACTTTCTTGATAAATCAGCGCTTGAAGTAGACCTATACCTTATTCATCCAGAGGGGTTTTGATGTAATGGCTCAAGCGTGCGGAAATTAACCACATGAAAATGCCAATGGCTAAAGTCGCCAAGCCAATCCAGGCAAATACATTGGTGTAGATAGCCAATGACTCCAAACCCGGTTTCACATGCTCAGGTAACGCAGTAAAGGAGGCGACGGAAGCACCGATAAACCCGGCCACCGCAGACGTGAGAAACCACATGCCCATCACAAAACCGGCAATCTGGGCAGGTACCAGTTCAGCCACCATGGCAACACCCAGAGCGGAAACAAACAATTCGCCGGTGCTTTGGAAAAAGTAACTGGCCACCAGCCACCAGGACGAAACCAAGCCGGCTTCGTCATGAAAAAAACGTGCAAAATAAAGGAGGGTAAAGCTGATGCCGCAGCAAATCATGCCTACTGCAAATTTGTAGGGGATGTGAAAATGCACGCGTGATTTGTGCAGACGGCTGTAAAACAGGGCCAGAATGGGGCTCATGACAATAATCCAGATGGGATTTAATGCCTGGAAAGTCTGGGGATCGAAAGCGACGCCTAACAGGACCGGGTGCACATTATTGACCGCAAATAAATTCAAGGAGGTCGGCATTTGTTGATAAAGAGTAAAAAAAACAATGGCTTCAATCATCAACACCAGGGCCACAACCATACGCAGGAAGGAGCGGTTCTTTTCACGACGCATGTAAACAAAGTAAATGCCCACGACAATTGCCGTCACCAGCCAGACCAACTCTTGAGCAATCATCACATGTTGTAACAGGTAGGCCGAGGCGAAAGTCGCTGACACGATGCCGGCAACCACCACAGCCCATTGCCATAACTGGATGACCTTATTGTCTGCTTCGGTATTCACATTGGCAACATGCTGACGCTGAAACCAATAATTAGCCAGCCCTAATACCAGTCCGATGAAGCTGACAAAATAGGCATAAGGGTATCCATAGCGGGAAGAAATGGCAGGCCCGGCAATCAGAGCCACTGTTGAGCCTAAATTAATGGCCATGTAATACAAGGTGAAACCACCGTGCAGGCGGGGATCGTCTTCGGTGTAGCATTTGGCGAGAAGGCTGGAGGGGTTTGCTTTAAACAAACCATTACCCACACAGATTAAACCAAGCGCAAGAAAAACACGCTCTTCGTCTGCAAATGCCAGAGCGAGGTAGCCCAAGGCCAGGGTGATTAATCCGAGAACAATCGTGCGCTTGGTGCCGAGCACTTTGTCACCAAGGTAGCCACCAAAGGCAACCATTCCATACACCAAGGCCGAAAAGGCTCCAAAAGCAAAATAGGCTTCGTTGTCGCTGAATCCTAAAAAGCGCATGAAATACAGGGTAAGAATGCCCTGTACCGTATAAAAACCAAACCGCTCCCAGATTTCCAGCATGAAAATCATGTGGAAAGCGCGTGGTTGCTCACGAAATAATGCCAGCATGAGCCGCCGCCTCATCAATCCATAATCAGATCAACTAAGCTATACCACTTTATTGAGGATTGCAATCGTAGAAATTACGTGAATTGATTGCTTTTGGTGTCGTCTTCCTTCATGCCTTCCCCCTCCTTATCATCTTCATCATCCTGGATGGCAGAGGGTTTTTGTAAACTGTCCTTCACGTGGTGTTCATTAGCAATCGTTAACATCATCGCTGCCTCCGGTTTTTCCAGTAGCGAACTCGTGAAATCCACTGCATTCTCCAAATCAATCTGCTCTTTCTCACTGAGTTTTAACTCGCCATCCCTGATTTGCTTAACGGCTTGCCCCAGTAATTTCAGAGCCGGTTTAATGGATTCAAACAGATCAGAGACACAACTTAAATCCTCATGCGGACATTCTGCCTTGAGATTTTGCTTTAATTGGCTAAAGAAATTCAAAACCCCTCTGGCATCGTTTTTTTCGACCAGGGACGTAAGCTTGTTATTCATTGCATCCATACGCTCTGTCTCAATCTGAAGCTGCTGGGTTAACTTTTCCAGCTCATCCTTTGACTTCCCTCCCAACAGGCTTAAGCGCGGGCGCGGGTGCTCAATTAACCCCGCATCGTTTTTATCGAGCGCATCATGGTCTGTCAAGGCCGCTTTTTCGCTGTTGGCATCGATTAGCTCCGGCGCAGGTTCCCTGGAATCGTCCTTATCCTGTGTGAAATTGCTCGCAACCCAGCTGCCAAATTTTTTAACATAGGGTGCAACCATGGGCCCCAGGAAACGCCCCGCCGCATAGCTGACGCCGATGACACCTGCGGCAGCGAGAATGCTTAAGCCAGCCACCGGAAAAAACAGGCTCACAATGGCGCCGATCACAACCATGGAGCCCAAGCCGATGGCAACACCCTTATCCATAAAGGCGGTGAAGCCCATTTTTTTGAGCTTGGCATTGTCTGTGGCCTGTTTGTCGTACAGGGTCTGCAGAGCCTCCTCCCGGCTTTTCGCCTCATCCCCAAGCGTTGTCAGGCTGCTTTCGATCTGGCTGATTCGTTTTGCATCCCTGGTCGCATCGAGTGTTCCAAGCTCATTCTCCAATCGCTCAGCTTCCGACGCGATATCCTTTAACTCCGTCATGCCGGCTTCAATGCTTGTTTCCGTTTGTTTCAGGGATTTTTTCAACTTCTGGCGTTGATAAATCATATTCCCGAGCGTAATGACACTGACTCCCAAAGCGATACCCGCAGCGGCCACACCAATGTAAGGTGCGGCAACCGGAACCAGGATGGCCGTTAATGCAAGTCCAAGTCCCGTGGCTGAATACAACCAGCGCCCTGTTTTTGACAATGTAATCGGCTTTTCACCAGCGATGAATGCCGCCAGGGAAACAAGCGGGATACGAACAAAATCCACAGCCGCCAGGGCAGCACCGGCGATATGAAAACCGGAGCCCGCCGCCTGAAGTGGCTGCGACACGTGACCCGTTGCAGCGATAAGACTGCTGATGGTGCCACCCGTTCTACCCACGCCCTGCAACAACCCGGTCAGGCCGGGTATTTTGGCTTTAAGCAAATCCTTTATAAAGCCGGGATCAGCCGGTGGATGGCCTTCAAATGTCCGGTCCTTAAGCTCCTTCAATTTTCTTGCATGCTCAGTGGCCTTTTTACGCAAGGCTTCCGGAGTTAATTCCTCGTCGAGGTCGGTTTCGGGGATAAAACTGGATGGCGGGTTGGGGATTTTATCCTGACTCATTACTACACCTGATTCATGACAATAATTATTATTATAGCAAACCGTTGCTTAACGAATGCTGATGTAATGAAATAAATCCCTTTGCTCAGTGGAAATTAAACAATTCATCCTGGCGTTCTTAAGAGGCTTGCCAGAGACACCCGAAGTCATCTATATTTTCAACATTAATTTTAAGAATAAGAGTCCATGGCTAAAAAAGCCCTTTATCTTGCTGGCGGCGGTGCCCGAGGTGCCTATCAAGCCGGCGTATTGCAAGCCATCAGCACCATTCTTGGGGTTAAGAAGATACCCTTTGAAGTCATCAGCGGTGTCAGCGTCGGCAGCATCAATGCGGCTATCCTGGCTGAAAACGCAACGGACTTTCCAGCGGGCGTGGAGAAACTGGTGGGTCTCTGGGGCGAAATCCGCTGTTCGCAGATTTATAACGCAAGTAATTATGAGTTAAGCAAATCGGTTTTCCGCAATTTAAGCCATATGATCATCAAACAGCGGCAATCCGGTTATCTGCTCAATACGCTTCCCCTGCACGACTTCATCAACAGCAATGTCGATTTTGAGGCCATCGAACGCCACATTCTTGATAATCACATTGAAACGCTTGAAGTCATCAGTAATTGCTATGAAACCCATCAAACCGTTTCCTTTTACCAGCATACCGATGCCTTTTTTGAGGATTGGAATTACCCCAGGCACATGAGTGAGCGCACCAACTTAAGAATGGAACATATTCTGGCTTCCGGTGCTTTGCCTTTGTTTTTCCCCACCGTTAAAATCAATGGCCTTCATTACGGTGACGGCAGTATGGGGCTGGTTTCTCCGTTACGAGGCGCCATACGCTGCCAAGTGGAAAAAATTCTTATCCTTGGCACACGGCAATTGCCGGAAGCAACCAATACTGAAAAATTACGCAATGGCGACATCGGTTTTGCACACATTCTGGGCGGCATGCTGAACGGCCTGTTCCTGGATAATCTCGATCGGGATATTGAGCTCGTCAATCGCATGAATGACATTGCCCGCATGATTTCCTTATGGAAGAAACGCCGCTCCCCCTGGCGTCCCATTGAAACACTGCATTTGCGCCCCAGCATCGACATGGCAGCCATTGCTCAGGAACAATACAAAAACATGCCGGCACTGCTGCGTTTCCTATTAAACACGCTGGGGGCCAAAAGTCACTCAGGCGACCTGCTCAGTTTTCTGTTATTTGAAAAGGAGTTCACTCAGGAACTCATTCAACTGGGCTATGATGACACCATCAATGCCAAAGCGGCTGTTGAAGATTTCTTTTCCTAGTGTGTCCCCTGCTGCTTTTCTCGCAACCGGGCTAACACGGCTGCACGTTCTGGAAAAAGACCATGCCAGATAAAAAACGCCTCAGCGGCCTGCTCGACCAGCATGCCCAAACCATCTGACGCCCCGCACCCCCTTTGCCTTGCCCAGGTGACAAACGACGTACAGCCCTGCAGAGTATAAGACAAGTCATAGCAGAATGACTCTGCCTTGATGGCCCCCTCAGGCCAGGTGATTTCCTCCTGCCGGGTACCGGCAGACGTGGCGTTAATGAGCAGATCAAACGGCGCGGAGCTTCCCCAGGCCTGGCAATGAATCGAGGGAAAATCGGCTTGTAAATCCTTTGCACGGTGAAGGTTGCGGTTAGTGACCGTGAGGCCGCCAATTCCTTCCGCCAGCAGCGGTGCGATAATTCCCCGCGCTGCACCGCCTGCTCCTAAAATTAACACCCGCTTATCGGCAAGGGACATGTGGGTTTTCAAATCGCGAATCAAGCCGATACCATCGGTGTTGTCCGCGTGCAAATGCCCTTCCTTCATCCACAAGGTATTGGCAGCACGGGCTTGCCGGCAACGCGGCGTTACCTGCTCTGCCAACTGGTAGGCCTCTTCTTTAAAAGGAAGGGTCACATTAAGCCCCTTCCCCTGGGCGGCAAAAAAATCCTGCACAGCAGTCACAAAATAACCGGGCTCAACAGCGATTTTTTCATAACTTAACGAAACACCGCTTTGAAGAGCGAACTGTTCATGAATAAAAGGCGATAAACTATGGGCCACAGGATGGCCCATCACAGCATAACGATTAACCATGAATCCTCTTTAATCTTTAAGGCTCTTGCTGACAATTTCCTTGAGATCCCGTGATAGCTCCAGCGCGTTAAGCCGTTCCAATTGCTTGCGCATTAACTCCTGTCTCGGTTTATTAAAGCGTCTTAAGCGGGTGAACGGCGTGGCCAATCTCGCAGTCACCTGGGGATTCATTTTATCCAGTTCAACCAGAATATCCGTTAAAAAGGCATAGCCGCTGGCGTTTAACGCATGGAAATGCCGGTAATTGCTCATGCAGAACGCCCCAATCAGTGATCGCACCTTGTTGGGATTTTTTAACGAAAACGCCGGATGATGGACTAATTGTTTCACCAGATCCAACGTATTGACCGCCTCGCCTGTAGCCTGCACGGCAAACCATTTATCAAGCACCAGTTCATCGTTTTGCCATTGGGTGAAAAAGCGCTCGGCCGCCTCTTCGCGAACCGCACGGTCCTGACAATTGTTTAATAAAGCAAAGCTGGCCATTTGGTCGGTCATGGTTTTAGCCTCGGCAAATTGGCGTTGGCAAAGGGGTAGGGTTTCTTTCTCACGCGCCTTCATCATCAGCCACAGACAGATGTTGCGTAATTTACGCTGCTGGTAAGCCTGCGCATCCATTTGATGTTTTTCTTGACGCCACAACGCCTGGTAGGTTTCAGACAGCGAGCCATACAATGCCTCGCCTAAAGAGGCACGGTAAAAATCACGGGCAGCCTCCACGGCATCCACATCAATTTCCTGCAGGGAAGACGTCACCTCCTCGAAACAGGGTGGATTTAACAGTTCAGCACGTAATGCGCTGTTGAGGGTATCATCAACAAGCACATGATGATAGGCCTGAAGCAGCGGTGCGGGGATAGACCAGTGTGTTGTGTTGGTTTTTAATAAACCATCAATGCAATCAATGGCCAGTTGCTGGGCAATGTCCCATTTGGTAAACCCGTCGCTTTCAAAGCGCAGCAACGCCAACGATTCGTCCTGACTCAGGTCACGTTTTAGTTTAACCGGCGCAGAAAAATCACGCAGCAAGGACACGATGGGCTTCTTTTTTAAGCCTGGGAAAGTAAAGGTTTGCTCTTGCTCACGCAATTCAAGCACCTCTTTCGCTAACGGAATCGGTAAGCCCTGTTCATCAAAGCAGGCCATACGCACCGGAATATGGAAAGGCGCGTTCTCACTGGCTTCAGGCGTGGGCGGGCAATACTGGCTTAACGTTAAGGTCAGGCAATTGTCTTTAAACTGGGTTTTTGCGGTAATTTCCGGTGTACCCGCCTGGCTGTACCAGCGTTTAAATTGGGTCAAGTCAACCTGGTTGGCGTCTTCCATTGCCGCCACAAAATCATTAATGGTCACTGCCTGGCCATCATGCCGCTTGAAGTACAGATCCATCCCACGGCGAAACCCGGCTTTTCCCAGCAGGGTTTGCTGCATGCGAATGACTTCTGCGCCCTTGTTGTAAACCGTTGCCGTATAAAAATTATTAATCTCCTGATAGGATTCAGGTCGTACTGGATGGGCCATACTCCCGGCATCTTCCGGGAATTGCTGCGCTCTCAATGCCTTCACATCCAGAATGCGGTTAACATCACGGGCATGCATGTCCCGGGAAAATTCCTGATCACGAAAAACGGTTAACCCCTCTTTCAGGCTAAGCTGAAACCAGTCACGGCAGGTCACACGATTGCCGGTCCAGTTATGGAAATACTCATGGCCAACCACCCCTTCAATGTCAGCAAAATCCTGATCAGTGGCCGTATCGGGCCGTGCAAGAATGTATTTGGAATTGAAGATGTTCAAGCCTTTGTTTTCCATCGCACCCATATTGAAATCGCTGACGGCGACAATCATGAAAATATCCAGATCGTACTCACGTCCATATTCCTCTTCATCCCAGCGCATGGCGCGTTTTAGCGATTCCATGGCATGGCTGCATTTGTCTTCGTTGCCGGGTTCTACATAAATGCGTAACTCCACCGAGCGCCCGGAACAGGTGATAAACTGGTCTTCAACACAACTTAAATTGCCGGCAACCAGGGCGAAGAGGTAAGAGGGTTTTTTAAAGGGATCCTGCCAGACCGCCCAATGCCTGCCACCGTCCGCCAAACCGCGGTCAACCGGATTGCCATTGGATAACAACACGGGGTATTTGGCTTTGTCAGCGCAGATGCGGGTTGTATAAGTCGCCAGAACATCGGGTCTGTCCGGAAAATAGGTGATGCGGCGAAAACCTTCCGCCTCACACTGGGTGCAAAACATCTGATTGGAACGATACAGACCAGAGAGTTTGCTGTTTTTCTGTGGATAAATTCGGGTCACCACCGTGATTGTGGCTTCATCGGGGCAATTTTCAACCAGCAGATGGCCATCGACAAAACGGTAATTTTTTTCCTTGATCTCGCGGCCGTCGATGTGAAGGCTGACCAATTCCAACTCATCACCGAACAATTGCAGGGGTCCTGCATACTGTCGTTTGACCGTCATGTCATTCGTCACCAGCGCATGATCGTCAAACAGTTCGAAATTTAATTGAACCGTTTTGATTGAAAATACAGGGGATTGGTAATTTTTCAAATAAACCGTGGTCTCTGGCATGAACATTGCTCCATTCTGGGTAGACTTACTCTTGAATAATAAAAAACGGTATAAATAATGATTTGATTCTTTTTAATTTTTTTATGCCTTAGCTCTACTTCAGGAACCATTTTGGTTCTATACTAAATTTAAGGATAGTTTGTCGCTTTTATCAGAGAAATGCAAAGTGGTAAAGGCAAGACGTGCGTTTCCCGCCAGGGATTTTAGTGAAAGGGGATGGCTTATGAGCACAGAAGATTTTTTATTAAATTACACTCGACGCTTTGTCGACAACAAAGAAGAAGAGTTGACTCTCAATGAATATCTGGAGTTGTGTAAAACCGACCCAACGGCTTATGCCAATCCTGCTGAACGCCTGCTGCTGGCCATTGGCGAACCCGAATTGATTGATACACGTCATGATCCCGTCTTATCAAGATTATTTTCCAACAAGGTCATTCATCGTTACCCCGTGTTCCGGGAATTTTTTGGCATGGAAGAACCCATTGAACAAATTGTGGGTTTTTTAAAGCACGCAGCTCAGGGTCTGGAAGAAACCAAACAGGTCCTTTACCTGCTCGGCCCCGTCGGCGGCGGCAAATCGTCGCTTGCCGAGAAGCTTAAGGATCTGATGCAAAAAGTGCCCTTTTACGCCATTAAGGGATCCCCGGTGTTTGATTCGCCGCTGTCTCTTTTTAACCCGGAGGAAGACGGTGACATTTTAAGGGAACGGTATGGTATTCCCACCCGACACCTGCGTTACGTCATGTCCCCCTGGGCAGTGAAGCGCCTGCAGGAATTCAATGGCGACATCAATCAATTTAAAGTGATTAAATTAAAGCCTTCCCGCCTGAAACAAATTGCCGTTTCCAAAACGGAGCCGGGTGATGAAAATAATCAGGACATCTCCTCGCTGGTCGGTAAAGTCGATATCCGTAAACTCGAAGAATTTTCTCAGGACGATCCCGATGCCTACAGTTATTCCGGCGGTTTATGCCGCGCCAACCGCGGTATAATGGAATTTGTGGAGATGTTCAAAGCACCCATCAAGGTGCTGCATCCGCTATTGACTGCGACTCAGGAAGGCAATTACAACGCCACAGAAGGCTTATCGGCCATCCCCTTTGAAGGCATTATCCTGGCTCACTCCAATGAGTCAGAATGGCAATCCTTCCGCAACAATAAAAACAATGAAGCCTTTATTGACCGTATTAATATTGTCAAAGTTCCGTATTGCCTGCGCGTGTCTGAAGAAATCAAAATTTATCAGAAACTGCTTGATAACAGCTCGTTAAAAAGCGCCCCCTGCGCGCCCGGCACGCTCGATATGCTGGCTCAATTTTCCGTATTGACTCGCCTGAAAGAACCGCAAAATTCAAGCATTTATTCAAAAATGCGCGTTTATAACGGCGAAAGCCTTAAAGACACGGATCCCAAGGCCAAATCCTATCAGGAATACCGTGATTTTGCCGGTGTGGATGAGGGCATGAGCGGCATCTCCACCCGCTTTGCCTTCAAAATCCTGTCCAAAGTCTTTAACTTTGACCACACCGAAATCGCCGCAAACCCGGTGCATCTGCTCTATGTGCTGGAGCGCCAGATTGAGCAGGAACAATTTCCGCAGGAACTGCATGAAAAATACCTGGCCTTCATTAAAGAGCATCTGACTCACCGTTACGTTGAATTCATTGGTAAGGAAATTCAGACTGCCTACCTCGAATCCTACTCCGAGTATGGTCAGAACATCTTCGATCGTTACATCACCTATGCGGATTTCTGGATTCAGGATCAGGACTACCGCGATCCGGACACTGGCGAAATCTTTGACAGGCCGTCATTAAATTCCGAATTGGAAAAAATTGAGAAGCCAGCAGGTATTTCCAATCCCAAGGACTTCCGAAATGAAGTGGTGAATTTCGTCTTGCGTGCACGGGCGAATAACCACGGCAAGAATCCAATATGGAACAGTTATGAGAAATTAAAAACGGTCATTGAGAAAAAGATGTTTACCAATACCGAAGACTTGTTGCCTGTGATTTCTTTTAATGCCAAAGCATCGGAAGATGACAAGAAGAAACACGAAGAATTTATTGCCCGCATGGTTGACAAAGGGTATACCCGCAAGCAGGTTAGATTACTTTGCGAATGGTATTTACGTGTACGCAAATCGCAATAACACCAGCATAAAGGGTTGTTTTTTTCTATTATTGAAGGAAGCAACCCGGATGCGGATAAGGATGTGGCCATGTCACAACTGATTGATCGACGACAAAACGCCGGCAAAAAAAGCACGGTGAATCGCCAGCGCTTTCTTCGCCGTTACAAAAACCAGATTAAACGCGCTGTCTCTGATGCAGTTGGTAAACGAAGCATTACCGAAATCGATCAGGGCGAACAAATCAGTATCCCAGCAAGAGACATTTCTGAACCACGCTTTCACCGTGGTCAGGGCGGACGTATTGAACGGGTGTTACCCGGGAATGATCAATTCATCACTGGTGACCGCATTAAACGCCCCTCCGAAAGTGGGGCTGGTGGCAGCGGCGGCCAGGCCAGTGACAGCGGCGAAGGCGAGGATGATTTTGTCTTTCAGCTTTCCCGCGAAGAATTTCTTGAAATTTATTTTGAGGATCTCGAATTACCCGATTTGGTTAAAAAGGAACTGGCTCGTCTCACCACCTACAAAACGGTGCGGGCCGGCGTAACCAGCAGCGGAATTCCCAGCAACATCAACGTCGTACGCTCCATGCGTCAGGCAACCGGCCGTCGCGTGGCACTGTCATCCCCTTACAAGCGTCAGCTACGCGAAGCGGAAGAGGAGCTGGCGAGACTCGAAGCGGATCCCACCGCCGATCAGGACATCGTGGCCAAGGTCAGACAGACGGTTGAATTTTTAAAACGCAAGATTCAGGCTGTGCCATTCATTGACACCATTGATTTGCGTTACAATCACCGCATACGAATTCCTTCGCCCTCTACACAGGCCGTTATGTTTTGTGTCATGGACGTTTCAGGCTCGATGGATGAAGCCAAGAAGGACATCGCCAAACGCTTTTTTATTCTTCTCTACCTCTTCCTGACCAAAAATTATGAAAAAATTGAGCTGGTTTTTATTCGTCACCACACCTCCGCCAAGGAAGTGAATGAAGAAGAGTTTTTTTACTCCCGCGAGACCGGCGGTACCGTCGTCTCCAGTGCTCTTGAACTCTTGCATGCCATTATCGAAGCCCGCTACCCGCCTTCTTCATGGAATATCTATGTCGCTCAGGCTTCAGACGGCGACAACTGGAATGCCGACTCGCCCTATTGCCAGGAGTTGCTGCAGGAGAAAATCATGCCGCTGCTGCAATATTTTGCCTACATTGAAATCATGCCCCGTCATCACCAAAGCCTTTGGGAAGTGTATCAGCAGGTTAAAAACAACTACCCCAACTTTGCCATGGAAAACATCGATAATGTTACCGATATTTACCCTGTGTTTCGTGAGTTATTCAAAAGGAAAACGGTATGAGGAAAAAACCGATATCAACAGGTGCGGAATGGACCTTTGAATTAATTCAAACTTACGATAAAGAAATCGGACGTCTGGCCGCTGACTTTAAGTTAGACACTTACCCCAATCAGATTGAAATTATTACCGCGGAACAGATGATGGATGCCTATGCTTCCGTCGGCATGCCGATTGGTTACCATCACTGGTCCTTTGGCAAGCATTTCGTGGGTGTGGAAAAAAGTTATAAACGCGGCCAGATGGGGTTAGCCTATGAACTGGTGATTAATTCCAACCCCTGCATTTCTTATTTGATGGAAGAAAACACCATGGCCATGCAGGCCTTGGTGATTGCTCACGCCTGTTATGGCCATAATTCGTTTTTTAAAAACAATTACCTGTTTAAGATGTGGACCTCAGCGGATGCCATTATTGACTACCTGGTTTTTGCCAGAAACTACATCAGTCAATGCGAGGAACGGCATGGTATTGATGAAGTGGAAGCCGTCCTTGATGCCTGCCATGCGCTGATGAACTACGGGGTTGACCGCTACAAACACCCCGCCACCCTGTCCATTCAGGAAGAAAAAATCAGGCAGCAAAACCGTGAGATGTATTTGCAATCGCAGGTTAATGAATTGTGGCGAACCATCCCGCAAAGCAAGCACGTGGATGCTAATGGCCATAAAAAGCGTTTTCCGGAAGAACCGCAGGAGAATATTCTTTATTTCATTGAAAAAAATGCGCCCTTACTGGAGTCCTGGCAGCGGGAAATTGTAAGGATAGTGCGTAAAATTGCCCAATATTTTTATCCGCAAGGGCAAACTAAAGTGATGAATGAGGGCTGGGCATGCTTTTGGCATTACACTCTGCTGCACGGCCTCTACGATGAAGGCCTGGTTACCGATGAATTTATGCTGGAAATTCTGCAAAGCCATACCAATGTGATCATGCAGCCGGCTTTTAACAGCCCCTATTACAGCGGCATCAACCCGTACACACTCGGTTACCACATGATGCAGGACATCAAGCGCATTTGCGAGTCTCCCACTGAAGAAGACAAACGCTGGTTCCCTTTCCTCGTCAATACCGATTGGCTAAGCAGTCTCGATACCGCCATGCGCAATTTTAAAGATGAAAGTTTCATTGCCCAATATCTGTCGCCACGCTTAATTCGTGAATTAAAATTATTCCATATTGTGGATGATGACCGGCAACCGGAACTCATTATTGGGGCAATTCACGATGAATCGGGTTATCAGACCATTCGTGAGTCACTGTCATCGCAATACAACCTGGGTAACCTGGAACCCGATATTCAGGTGTATTCCGTCGATGTTGCAGGTGATCGATCGCTCACTTTGCGGTACACCCAGCAAAACCGCATTCCTTTAGGTGAAAGTACAGACGAAGTATTAAAACACCTGCACACCTTATGGAAATTTCCAGTCATTCTGCAAGCGGTTGACACGGAGGGTCAGATTCTTCAGGAATATCATTGCCCGCCGCTTCCGACGACCAAAAGCGGTAAAGAAATCCACTAAAGGGGTCATTCACAGCCTTATTAACACCCTCTCCCCGCGGGAGAGGGCGCAAGCTCACCTTATTCACTCGCCAATTCAATCGCAAAGGCCAGGCCTAAACGAGTGAAATTGGTCATGTGCTCAAGGCTTAATAGCGACATGGTATCGGATGAGGTATGAATGTAGGGGTTGTGATCATCAAAGCTGGTTTCACACGGGAACGCCGCAGGAATACCTTCGTCGGTCCATGAGGCATGATCACTGCAGCCATAGCCACAACGCGAGTAATTGACGGGAACTTTAACGTAATGCGTGATTAATGAAGCGACAAAATCACTGAGTTTTTTATCGGTGTAATCTTTAAAGACCCAGATGGTTTGATCCTTGGGATCGTTGCGGAAACCCGTCATATCGAATTGGATTGCTGCCTTGACCGGAATGGATTTATTCATGAATTCTTCAACGACATGCTGAGAACCAACAAGACCACGTTCCTCGGCTGCGTACCAGATGATATAAACCGGGCGTTTTAATTTCTGATCGCTGGCCAACAGGACACGAGCAATTTCCATCACGCTGGACGAACCGCTGCCATCATCGCCGGCACCCGGCATGCGGCCATCGAGGGTATCCATATGAGCGCCAATGACGATGCCTGGGGCTTTAATGTCTTTTCCGATCACCGTGACTACGGAGGGTTGCTTGTACCAGCCGGTTTTAACCAGGTACGTGTCCGTGTCTTGACGTCCGTATTCGGTCGCCATTTTTTCAAAACTGGCCTTAATCCAATTGGCGGTTTCAACGCCGGTATCCTTGGTGGCGGAACGGTTGTAATAGCTGGTTAAATGCGTCAGCGTGTCCCAAATGTTGTCCGCCTTGACCTCTGCCAGTGCCGCATCCACCTCAGCCTGGTGTTTAATCTCATAGTTTTCAGTCTGCACCGCTTTTTTAGGGGATGCGCTTAACAAAGCTTGCGCTTTTTCAGGTAATAAACCGGCTTTGGCGCGGGCCAGCTTGTGGCTCACGTTGATGTAATGCCCGCAACCCACCTTATCAGCAAGACGCGTGATGGTGTCCAAATCGTCTGAAGGGACAGAAATAATTTTAAAATTGCGGTTTTCAGCCAGGACCGGGTAGTCACTTGGCAAATGACTGGCCAAGCATTGAGGTACTTGCAACTGTTCGTTAATCACAACGGGCTTTGCAACAGCAGGACCTGCGAGGGCGACGCTTGCGGAAAGACCGATCATCCATTGTTTCAGACGCATTATTTCTCCTTAGTAATAAAATGCCCTTTGATAGTACATGATGATCGCCATGTTGCAACTTCTTTTTTTGACGATGAACTAATCGAGCATAGTGATTCTTTTTGCATCTACTTTGTTGATAATCATTTTCATTTGTTATAAAGTACCACAGCTTTCAAATGCTCAGGGTGAATGATGAAAACAAAAAAAATTCCGTATTATCTTTTTCTATTCCTGTTAACGGCAGGCGCCAGTCTGATTCTTGGCTTTTTAAGTTTCGGCGGCATGTATGCCCTATTGCCTTTATTGCCTCTGGCTTTCACGGCCTTTGGTTTGTCGGTGGCTTACGAAGGTGAAATTTATTTTCAGAATATTAAAGGGGCATTTAATAAAATAACGGGGCGCGATTACCTAAAGCGTTACCTTGCCAACCAGTACCTGCTGGAAAAATTCCCCAAAGAGGAAGAATTTAATAGCAACGAGCCTCTACCGCAATTCTTTATCGATTACCGGGCCCAATTGCTGGAAATGGAAAAATTCAAGCATGTCAAACTGAATGCGGCCAGCCGGAAACGCAAAAAACAACTGAAGCAACGCCTGCGTGACATGGAAAACTGGTTTGCGCTGCAGCTCTTCGCCAAAGACGATGAGGGGGAAGGGATGCTGCCACTGACCCCCTATGAAAGTAGATTACGTGAGTGGCTTAAAACGCACCAGCAGAAAGAAAGTCAGGATTTATTGGCAAGCCGCCAGCGTCTTTATCGCGGCGTCCAGGCGTTCAGTGTCTTGGCCGCAGTCTTCATGGGGATAGGCACGACCTACCTGTTAGTGGGTGAATTCGCAACCATTCCGCTGTTAGCCACCATTCCCTTC